>JBBRSG010000139.1:0-15852 GCA_038245615.1 Chloroflexia bacterium
CCTCGATTACTATTATCCGCCGATTATAACCATAATCGCCCGATGCCTGGTCGCCGTTCAGTTCGGTAAAGGCGATTTTACGACCATCCGGCGACCAAACCGCTCCGTATTCGGCGGCGGCGCTCTCGGTCAGACGACCTATGAATTTACCGCTCAAATCTACGGTGTAGAGGTCGGGCCAGCCGTCCCGGTTGCTCAATACCAGCACCCGGTCTCTGGGCAAATCAATCGTCTTGGGGTCGGGAGTCGAGGTGGCGCTATCGCCACAGGCTACGAGTAACAAGCTACCCAGCAAAGTCGCCAGCAACGCCCAGTGATTTCGGTTGGTTTTGAGCTTTAGGTTTTTGGTCATTTTCAATCCCCGGACTTGTGGCCTATTTAGCGATAACAAAGGATAACGTTAAGTTTCACCCGATTTTACCGCAATCGGCCCGATTAGTCCACAATTCGGGCATTGAAGAGCTGGGCGGCCTTGCGGGTTAGCTCATCGTTCTTGGGGGCAGGCGCGGCCTTGTTACCAATGGGCGTGGCAGCTTTAGGGGCATTGGGATTCGATTCGGAGTTGTCCAGACATTTCACGATTACCGTTTGTCCGACCTCTTTGGAGAAATAATCTTCAATCATGGTGATACTGGCGGCATCCTGGCTAATCCGTTTGTAATGAAAGGTATAGTTAAAGGCCAGCGAAACCCGATTACCTTCGACGGCAATCGGTTTGGCCTCCTTCAAGACCGCCGCCGTCATCTTGCTATGGCTATCGAGGCTTTTTAGCACTCGCATCCAGGCTTGCGAAACGGCTTCCAGTTCCAGCCCATGATTTTCGGTTTTAGCCGGGGCGGGGCTGATTGCTTCTTTAGGGTCTGACTTTGCCGAATATTCTTCCAATGCTTCCGCCATCTCTAAGGCCGGAACAGCGGGGGCAACAGGTTTGGCAACCGGGGCGGCAACCTTCGGAGGTGCTATCGGCTCGGCAGGGCGCGGAGCGACCACCGCTTGCGGCTGCGGACGAGCGGGGGTGGCTATCGCGGTGGGCCGGGTTATATTTTGTGGAACAGCTTTTGGGGCTACCGACACCTGTTCCCGGTTTATCAGACACTCCATCAAAGCCAGTTCCAAAGGTAGTTGTCCGTAAGGCGACACCTTGAGATTGTAATCCACCCCGCTAAAGACCTTGAGAAAAGCGATTATTGAGGTCAGTTCCAAATCACGGGATTGTTCTTGCAGCCGGGCCAGCGCCTCGCTGGTTATGTCTTCCAGTTCGCGGCTGGCGGGGTTGACCTTGAGCAGCATCAGGCTACGCAAATGCTCGACCAGTTCGCGGTTAAACCGCTTGAGGTCGGTGCCGGATTGTACCAGCCGATTAATTTGCTCCAGACCCCCCGCCATATCGCCCGCCGAAAGCGAGTCTACAAAGTCAGCAACCGCCTCAATGTTCATTACCCCCAGCATTTGCTGGACATCGTGCAAGGTGACATTCCCAGCGCTGTAGACGATAAGTTGGTCGAGCAGCGACAGGGCATCTCGCAGTGAACCAGTAGATTGCCGGGCGACCATTTCGAGGGCGGCGGTCTCAACCGGAATCCCTTCTTCGCCACAGATAAAGGCCAACCGCGCCACGATTTGTTCCAGGCCAATGCGCTGAAAATCAAACCGCTGGCAACGGGAAACCACCGTTGCCGGAATGTCCTGGGGGTCGGTAGTCGCCAGCACAAAAACGGCGTGAGGTGGCGGCTCTTCCAAGGTTTTGAGCAGGGCATTAAAGGCGGCTTCGGTCATCATGTGGGCTTCGTCTATGATGTAGACCTTTTTTCGGAGAAAGCTGGGCTGGAAATTAATCTTGTCGCGCAGTTCGCGCACTTCGTCAATTCCGCGATTGCTGGCGGCATCAATCTCGATTAAATCGAGGGCGCGGGCCTCACTAATCGAGCGACAGGCTTCGCAGCGGTCACAGGGTCGAGAGTGGGGGTCGGGTTCAAGACAATTAATCGCTTTCGCCAGTAGTCGCCCGGTGGAGGTTTTGCCGGTCCCGCGTGGGCCGCAAAATAGATAGGCGTGGCCCACTCGTCCGGCGGCAATCGCATTTTGCAGCGTCCGGGTGATAGCTTCCTGACCAACCAATTCGTGAAAGGTCTGGGAGCGCCACTTGCGATATAGCATTTGGGAACGCTGAACGGTTGAATTAGTGGAATTGATTGAATTGTTAGAGCTGGCGGGCGCGGACTGGCTTGCGCCGGAACGGGCGCGGCTATTCTGGTCTGGATTGGTCATCTAAATTTTTCCCCGTTGCTGTCGGTTGGTAACGGTTTCTCGATATTATGGTCTTATTATACTCCAAAAGTCCGGCCCTGCAAAGTTGAAAACTGGTTAGCTCTTTTCGGCCCGCGCCTTGAGCGCCGCCACGAACTCGGCGAAAGTCGAATTCAAGTCAGGAATTGAACCGCCAATCATGGGTAGCAACAGCCCACTAGACCTCTTTAATGGTAAATTGCACCTGACCAGCCGGAAGTGGGTCGAGGGTGAAAACCCGTTCCCCCTTGAACAAACCCAACGGCATCCCACTACCCCAGACCATCTTCCGATTTACCACAAATTCGCTGACCGTCACCTTGAAGGCCCGGTTTGGACTGATTTTGGCATAAATCGTCAGCTTCTCGCCCGGCGCAATCTTGCCGGTCAGACTTATCAGGCCAGGGTCCCAGTCGGGATACTTTGCGCCATCGGTCAAAATAGCCCAGATAGTTTCCGAAGGAGCATTGATTTGAGTGGTAGCACTTGACATCTTCATAACCATACCTCTTTCTTTGCAAAAAATAACAAATCAGCCAACCCTCGGAGGGCGGCCTTGCGTGGCCTCCCTTGAACGCTGAGTATCGTTCTGGGTCTGAATAATTATTGAAAGTGGCTTTATTTCGCCGGATTAGCCAGCTCGACCGTCGCCCAACTTTCAATCCCGGATGGGTTCGCCACGTAGCCATTCACTCCGGCCCGTACCGCGACCAGCCCTTTGGTATAGGCCAGCGGAATAATCGGGGTCTGGTCGTAGATTAAATCCTGAGCGTCTTTATAAAGATTTCGCCGGTCATAGGGGTCGGCCTCGGTCAAGGCCTTCTTAATAAGGGTCGTCAGCGTCGAGTTTTCGTAGCCGCCTTCACCGCGTTGCTTGCTATAGAACTGGCTCAAAAATTCGTCGGGGTCGCCGTTTTCGCCCTGCCAGCCGAACATATAGAAGTCCAGACCGCCGGTCAGCCGATTCTTGTGAAATTCAGGCCAGGCATAACTATCCTTGACCGTCACTATTACCCCGACTTTTTGCAAATCGGCGGCGATGGCGATGGCAATCTTCTTGGGGTCGGGATAATAAGGGCGCGGCACCGGCAGTACCCACAGATTTAGTCGCAGGGGGTTAGCCAGGTTGTACCCGGCATTGTCCAGCAGACGGCGGGCGCGTTCCGGGTCGTAGGTATAAGGCTCGTGAGTAGCGATATAGCCCAACGCCGCCGGAGGCAACAAAACCGAAGCCGGAGTCCCCAGCCCATAATAATTTTCTTTGACCAGAGTGCGGACATCTATCGCGGCGGCAAAAGCCTGCCGCACCCCAAAATTATCAAAAGGCGTGCGGGTGACATTCATCCCCAGAAAAGCGATGTTGAGAGGCTTGCGTTCCAGCAAAGTCAGGGCCGAGTCTTTAGCGGCCTGCTCGGATTGTTCGGGCCGGATTTTGTCGGTGGCGGCAATTGTGCCTTTGCGAAGTTCTTCCAGACCGTCCTGGGTCTGCTTCAGGACCAAAGCCACTACTACCGGGGATTTTACCACCGGGGCATTGGGGCTATTTACATCAAACCGCTCGATTGGAAAAGCTTTGTTCTCTTTCAACACGACATATTTGCTCTCGCCCCGTACCGCTCTATCCAGCAGGTACCAGCCACTACCAGTCGTCCGCTCAATTTCGCCGCTCTGAGGATTAAAGGCGCTGGGCGCGATAATCCCAAATTGGGGCATCGAAAGCACCTGAAACAGGTTGTTCATGGGCTGCCGCAATTTTAGAGTTAGATTATTATTCTCATCGCTTTTGACCGATTCGAGGTTGCCAGGAAATCCGCCAAAATAATCGCGCCAGGTCTGAAAATCCCCCTTGTGATAGAGATTGCCAGGGTCAGACCATCGCTCGAAATTGAACTTGATGGCCGTCGCATCTAATGAGCTGTTATCCGAAAAGCGCAACCCCCGCCCTAAACGAATGGTATAGGTCAAACCGTCCTCGCTGACCTTTGGCTCATATTTAATCAAAGTCGAAAAAATGTATTGCATCGAGTCGGGCTTGAACTCGAACAGGGTTTCATATATTTGACGAGTAATTTGAAGCGAGGGGCGGTCTACCAGATTTGCCGGGTCGAAAACCGGGCGACCCTGTAGCAACCCCACCGGCTCCTGAGCTAACCCAAAGCAAAAAACCTTGCTGCAATCGTAGGGTAAATTATTCGGCCCAGCAGCCACCGGCTGATTGGGGTTGGGGGCGGAAGGGGTACTTGAATTAGCCTGGCCTGCCGAGGGTGATTGCTCTCCCGGTGACCCAACAACCGGAGTCGTCGGGCCGTCGCTACAGCCCGTCAGCCAAAGCCCTAGCCCCAGCAGCAAAACCACCAGCAGATTTAGCTTTTTCGGCATAATTCGCACTTTTCCAACCCCTAACCACCCACAAATCCATCGTGTAGGGGCAATCCCTTGTGGTTGCCCTGCGGCCCACCGGCCGCTAATCATGAACGTCTAGCTATTGTTAGCCCTTTAGCTTATAGCAAGCGGATAAGCTAAAGGGCTAACGAGTACTTAAAGTTCGTTGGGTAGCCGTCTGGCGACGGCAGGGCAACCACAAGGGATTGCCCCTACCTAACTCATTTCATACCCAACTTGGGGGTATTTTAACTCAAAACTCAAAACATTCCCCCGGCCCCCAACCCCCATTATTTAATCCAGCCCTGAGCCACCAATAATTCGGCGTTCAGGATACTCGCCCCGGCGGCCCCGCGAATAGTGTTATGCCCGACCAGCACAAATTTATAATCCAGAATCGGACAGCGCCGCAGTCGCCCTACGGTAGTCGCCATCGCGCCAAGACCCTCGCGGTCATGGAAAGGCTGGGGGCGGTCAGGTTCGGCCCGCAACAGCACCGGGCGGGGCGGGGCGCTGGGCAGCAGACGACGTTGCGGTTCGGCCTCCCAATCTCGCAAAGCCGCCGCGACCTCATCCAGGCTGGCTTCCCGACCTAGCTGCACCGACACCACTTCGGTATGGGCTTCGCGGACGGCGACCCTGGTACAGGTAGCACTTATCGCAAAATCGGCCTCCTGAAACTGTTGCCCGACAAGTTGCCCCATAATCTTGAGGGGTTCGGTCTCGACTTTTTCTTCTTCGCCGCTAATGGAAGGCATCACATTGTCAATTATGTCAAGTGACGGGACACCGGGATAACCCGCCCCACTCAGCGATTGCAAGCTCGTGACCATCACTTTCTTGAGACCGAAAGCGTCCTGCAAGGGCTTGAGAGCCAACACCAGATGAATAGTGGTACAGTTCGGGTTGGTCACGATAAAGCCCGACCAGCCCCGCTTTTGCTGTTGGTATTCCAAAATCGCGCTGTGGTCAGGGTTGATTTCCGGGACCATGAGCGGCACATCCGCCGTCATGCGATGATTGCGAGAGTTGGAAAATACCTTGTAGCCCGCCGCCGCATATTGCTGCTCGACTTCTCCGGCGACTTCGGCAGGAAGCGAAGTGAACACGATGTCGCAATCCCAATCCGGGCCGGGCTTACCTTCTACCAAAGTTATATCGCGGACATAGGCCGGAACATCCGGCGAAATGCGCCATTGAGCGGCCTGCCCGTATTTCTTGCCAACTGACCGCTCACTACCACCCAGGGCCGTCACCTGAAACCAGGGATGGCCTTCCAACAGTTGCACAAAGCGTTGCCCGACTGCGCCAGTCGCTCCTAACACCCCAACCTTGAGCGGTCGGGCCGGAGTAAAAGCACCTCCGGCGGCTCGCTGGTCTTGCGAAAATGGAAATGGACTCATAATTACTTCTCTCCTGTGTAAAAGTGGTCAGTGGTCAGCAAATTTACGATTTACCCCCAAAGGGAGCGAGGCCGCGATTTACAATTGGTAATTCAAAACTCAAAACTATTTAACTGACCACTGCTAAAGATGGATGGCCTTTAAGTTATCCATATCGGCCTGGAATTGAGCCGCAAGCACCAGTTTTCGGGCTTGAGGCAGAAAGCTGTGGCGCACCCCGTTGAGCAAAATCTGGTCAATTTCGGTTACACTCAGACCGAAAGCCGAATTGAGCAAAGCCACCTCCTGATTCATTGAAGTGCCAAATATCGCCGGGTCGTCCGAATTGATTGTAATCGGCACGCCAGCCTCGTGCAACCGCCGCAACGGGTGGCTTTCCAGGTCGGGAAACACTTGCAGCAACACATTGCTAGTCGGACAGATTTCCAGCGCAATCTTGTTATCGGCTAAATACTCGACTAATGCCAGGTCTTCGATTGCCCGTACTCCATGCCCAATCCGCTCCGCTCCCAGGCTGCGAACCGCGCCCCAGACGCTCTCCGCCCCAACGGTTTCCCCGGCATGAGGAGTAAGGTGCAACCCGGCGGCCCGCGCTTGCTCGAACCAGGGCGCAAAGGGTTCGGGCGGAAACCCTGCTTCCAGATGGGCCAGACCGAGGGCTACCACCCCGTTTTCCCGGCCTGCGATGGCAGACTCAAGGGTATGGTTGGCCCGCTCCCGCGATAATTCCGGGTCGGTAATATTGCGGGCAATACAGAAAACCCAGTTGATTTCGACTCCAAAATCGGTCTGCACCCGCACTCGTCCCCGCTGCATCCCGCCAAAATAAACCGGATAGGGCAAGGTTTTGCGGGTCAGCGAAACGGTTATTTCGGCATAGCGCACATTCTGACGAGCTAATTCTGCCCCATATTCGTAGGTCAAAAACTCGTAATCGTCCCCGGTCTGCAAACAGGGATAGCTCATCTGGAAAGCCCGCCGGAAACCGTCCCAATCGGTCAGCTTGACCAGTTCCTGCAAACCTTCCACCGTCGTAGCAGGTAATTCCACTCCATTGCGCTCGGCTAAAGCCAGCATAGTAGCCGGGCGGACTGTCCCCTCTATATGAACGTGTAACTCGACTTTCGGGACCGCCTCAAGGTAACTCGCCAACGACATTAGAAAGCTCCTTAACAGGGGTTAGTGGTCAGTAAAATGCAGGACGGAAGACGGGAGGTATTTACTACGATTAGGGAACTTAGCCTCCGCCCTCCCCGATTGTATTTACTCAGTCCTTAGTCCTTAGTCCTCAGTCCTTTTCTGACTACTGACCCCTGCTAACTGCCAAAGTTGCCGAAAACCCCGACAAAAGGTATCATACCGGGTAGTCTCAAGTTATTAAACAACATCCAGGGTTTAATGTAAAGTGATGCCAAAAGATACCAAAACCGTCCGCATCCTGGTCACGGGCGGTGGCACGGGCGGACATGTGACTCCGGCCCTGGCGACTATCGGCGAGATAAAGGCCCAGGCCGAGGCGGATGGTTGGCAGCCAGTATTTCGCTACATCGGCAGCAAAACCGGGATAGAACGAAAACTGGCCCAGGAAGCCGGGCTGGACTTTATCGGGGTAGAGGTCGGGAAATTGCGGCGGGCCGAGCGATTCGTCGGCTATTTTCAGCCCAAAAATATTCTGGATGCTTTTCGGATCCCGCTGGGCATAGTCCAATCAATTTGGCAAGTCGCTCGGTTTCGTCCGGCGGTAGTTTTTAGTACCGGCGGTTTTGTATGCGTCCCGCCGGTCTTTGCGGCCTGGCTCTGGCGCGTCCCGGTGCTTACCCACGAGCAGACCGTTCAGGTCGGTTTGGCGAACCGGATTGCGGCCCGCTTCGCCCGGCGCATCGCCCTGACCTTCGAGGGTGCGGCCCAGGAACTCCCGGCCCGTTTGAGAGCCAAAACCTTTGTGACCGGCAACCCGGTGCGCCCGCTTATCTTTAAGGGCGACAAAGCCCTGGCAATCCAGCACTTTGGCTTTGACCCGGCAGATAATGACTTACCAACGATTTATATTACGGGCGGGGCGCAGGGAGCGCAGATTATCAATCGGGCAGTCGAAGCGGTACTTTCGGAACTATTGCAAAGCTGCCGAATTGTCCACCAATGCGGACAGCAACCCAAAGCTGAGACCCAGGATTTTGACCGCCTCAAACGGGTCGCTGACAAGCTGCCGCCCGAACTGCAAAAACGCTATTTTCTGACCGGCTTTGTGGGCGAGGAAATTGGCGATATTTTCGCTCTGGCAGATTTGGTGGTCAGCCGCTCCGGGGCGGGGACTATCGCCGAAGTTTCGGCCCTGGGCAAACCAGCCCTGTTTATCCCGCTCATCCCGACTGGCGGCGATGAGCAGACCCGCAATGCCCGACGTTCCGAGGAAGCGGGAGCGGCGGTCATTATCAAGCAGGCCGAAATGAACGGGCCGCGCCTGCTTTCCGAGGTACGCCACCTGTTGCAAAATCGTTCACACCTGGAAGAAATGGGCCGGGCCGCCCTGACGTTGGCCCGCCCCAATGCCGCCCACGATTTGGCAATGGCGGTTATAGAATTAGCTCGGAGCAAACCTAATGTCAATCAGTGATACCGCCGTCACCTTGCCCGGCGAAGCCGCCCGACCATATTTGCGCCCTCAAAATCTACGACAGGGACTAATCTTTGCTTTTATAGCGACCCTGGCCTGGTCTACTACCGCGATTTTTATTGACCGCCTGTTACGGGAATACCACATGACCCCGTTGCAAATCGGGACATGGCGCAACATGCTGATTGCACCCACGATTGGCATCTTTTTGTTCTTTCGCCAACCCGATGGCTTTCGGCTGACCCACCGCGAGGTTCTGTATTACTGCCTGTACGGGGTTATCGGGGTAGCAATTTTTAGCATCATCTGGAATCTTTCGGTGCAAATGAGCGGGGCGGCGGTTGCTACTGCTCTGATTTTTAGCGCCCCGGTCTTTGTGGCAATCGGCGCGAAATTTATTTTCGGGGAGCAGGTAAAGCTGGTGCAAGTGGGAGCGATTGTCATCAACCTGATTGGCTGCGCGATGGTGGCGGGGGTCTACGACCCGGCCCAACTGCTTCAAAACCCGGCGGGGTTGTTGCTGGGCCTTACCAGCGGAATTTGCTTTGGGGCTTCGACCCTGTTTGGCAAGGGCGCGGCCCGACTGGGCAAGCGCAGCTCAACCACGATTTTGTTTTATACCTTTTTGTTTGCCGCCCTTTTCTCGGCTGGCCTGGGCTTGGCGATAGAAGGGCCAGCCCATCTTTTGCTAAATCTGGATTTGGGCGGCTGGCTGCTTTTGATTGGGCTATCAGTTGGCCCGACCCTGATGGGCTGGACTTTCTTCACCCTCAGTCTGCGCCATCTGCCTGCCGCCGCCGTCAGCCTTTTTACCACGCTTGAGCCAGTCCTGACCGCTTTTCTGTCGCTCATCTTCTTAGGCAAAACCCTGAACAGCCCACAATGGCTCGGCACAGCTATGATTGTCGGCGGGGTGATGCTGATGCAGGCTCTGGCGATGCGTCGCCGCGATGTTAATGGAGATTCAAAATGAGCAAAACGCCTGAAGAGTACCAAAAGCTTCTGAGCGAAGCCGACAAAATGCTATATGAGATTGACCAAAAACGGTTGCTATGGGCCGACGACCCGGTGGAAAAAGATAAGTTGGCGTATCAGGCCAACGCGATTAAGACCGAAATCGAGCGACTGACCGGCAAACCTGCCAATCCTGCTCCAACCGGGGATAGCCTTTCCGATGCCAGGGCCGCCCTGCTTTTGGGCAAACAACAGGTGCAGCACATCATCAACAATAATTATAATACAAACTATAATGTTGGTGGTTCGGGCAACGTGGTCAATACCGGGAGTGGCACGGTCAATAACAGTCCGGTTAATACTGGCGGCGGGGCATATATCGGAAGCGGCACTACGATTAGCAATTCGGGCGGCATAACTCAACTTGGCGGGACGATGGGCGATGTAAACTACACCGACAACCGGGGTAAGGCCGGGGACGAAGCCAAGTTGCAGGCTATGTTTGCCGAATTGCTGCAACATATCGAGGCTGCCCCGGCCTCCGAAGACGAAAAGACCGAGGCCAAAGAAGCGGTGGACACCCTCAAGGAGGAAGTTGAGAAGGCCAAAAAAGACCCTCAGCACAAACCCAAAGGTATCACGATGAAGAGCATGATTGCCGCTTTCAAAAACCTGGGTGCGCCCGTCGCCAGCGCCGCCATGAATATTATGGGGCTGCCGATGGTCGGGACGGCCATCAATCAGTTTGCCGAGAAGTTGCCGGACAATAAATAAATTATGGCCTGAATGCGCTATAATGTTCGCTGAACAACCGGGCATTATGGTATAATTTGTTTATGTCAACTGTAACTAGCGAAACAACCGAAAAAGACGTTACCCCGCCCGCAACCGTTGTCGAAATGCCCCCAAAACGGCGGGGACGGCCTCCCAAAGCCAAAACCGCCGCGCTGGAAGACCGCAGTGACCGCGAGCGACAGGATGCTGAAACCATTCTCAAGGACAGGTGGGAGGCGGCAGGGCAGGCCCAAGCCGTTAATCTCGACCCATCGCAAGACCAATTGCCCGCCGGAGTGAGCATCGCTGCCGGGATGGGACTGTTTTTGCAGACTCTCAAGGGGCAAAGCGCCCAAACCCACAAGACCTACCGGGTCGGTTGCCGGGTTTTCCTGTACTTTTTGTACGAAACCGGACGGGGCGACCCGGCCCAACTGACCGTCACCGGGTTGCCGCCGCTTATCCTGGAAGAATATTATTTATGGCTGGTTGAGCGTTTCAGCCGTGAGAAGAAGATGACGGTTTCGGGCTATATGGCTGGGCCGCGCAATCTCTTTGCGTATCTAGCCCGCCGCGAGGTCACGCCGGGCGGAGTGCAGTATTCCAAGATGACCGGCGGACTATCGCGGCTAGTAGGTCGTAGCAGCTATAAGACTCCCAGGGTAGATTATACCGAAACCCAAAAGTTGGCGGAATATATGTACAAGCTGGAAATTCCGCCTTTGCCCACTAGCACTACCGAACCACTGACTGGCGAAGCCATTCCCAAAATTTATGCCGCCGCCCGCCGTCTGAGTCAGCGCGAGATAGCCCTGCGACGACTGGAACTAGTGCGTGATCGGGCGATTATCCTGACCTTGTATACTACCGGGATGCGCCGCGAGGAGGTCTCGCGCCTCAACCGTGACGATGTGCGCGAGGGCAAGGCCGAAGAAGCCCTGATTACCGGCAAGGGTGATAAAGAGCGAGTAGTGTTTTTCGATGGGCCGACCCTGGGGATTATTAAGGAATATCTCAAGGCCCGCGATGATACTTATCAACCGCTATTTATTCAGCATCGGGTCGGGCGGGGCAGAGCCAAAGCGGGCGGCTCGAATTTTCGGCTATCGCCTTTTAGTATCTGGGCGGTAGTCCAAAAATGGGCCAAAGCTGCCGAGGTGAAGGTCAAGCCCCACGATTTCCGGCATGCCCTGGCAACTACAATGCTGAATAGCGGGGCGCAACTGGGCGAGGTGCAGGACATTCTGGGCCACGCCAGCCCAACCACGACCAACATGATTTACGCCCACTACGAGCGCAAAACCTTACGGGCCGCGATAGACAAACATCGCAAGGGGGTTGGGCAACTGGACAGCGCCGCCCTCACCGAAAGTCAAGTTTAAGGGATTTTATGGTCAGAACCGTAATCGCAACCCGCTATCTTACCCCGCTCCGTGAAGGTGGCTCACTTCCCGCCATCGTCGAGGCCGATGACGATGGGACTTATGTCGTCAAGTTTCGAGGGGCGGGGCAAGGTCTAAAAGCCCTCATTGCCGAACTGGTTTCGGGGGAAATCGGACGCGCCCTGGGCTTGCCTATTCCCGAAATCGTCTTTATTGAATTTGATGCGGCTTTGGGGCGCAACGAACCCGATTACGAACTCCAAAAGCTTCTGAAAGCTAGTGTGGGCCTTAATCTGGCGCTGGATTATCTGCCCGGTTCGCTGGCCTTTGACCCGCTCCACCCCGGCGACCTCGACCCGGCTCTAGCCTCGGCGATTGTCTGGTTTGATGCCTATATAACCAATGTAGACCGCACTCCCCGCAATACCAATTTGCTGCAATGGCACAAAAAGCTGTGGCTGATTGACCACGGCGCGTCGCTCATCTTTCACCATGCCTGGGGTGATTATCTGGCCCGTAGCCGTAGCCCCTTTGCGGTTATCAAAAACCATGTTTTACTGCCTTTCGCCAGCGAGTTGGCTCAGGTCGAAGCAACCCTGACCGCCCGCCTATCGCCCGATTTATTACGCGATATTATCGCCGCTATCCCCGCCGATTGGCTGGAGGACGAACCGATGTTCGCCGACCAGGACGAACATCGAGCGGCTTATCTGGCCTATCTGCTCAGTCGCCTCGAAGCTTCACCCATCTTCACAAAGGAGGCGCTAGATGCCCGTGCTGCCCTCCTATGATTACGCCCTGGTGCGGGTCGTCCCACGAGTGGAACGGGCTGAATTTATCAACGTCGGGGCTATCGTGCTGTGTCGCACCCGACGTTTTTTGGCGGCTCGCATCGAACTTGACCTGGGGCGGCTAATCGCGCTCTGGTCTCACCTCGAAGCGCCCGACCTTGAAGAAATTCAAACCCATCTTGAGCTTATTCCCCGCATTTGCGAAGGCGGGCCAACCGCCGGGCCAATCGGACAACTTTCGCAGACCGAGCGGTTTCATTGGCTGGTCGCTGCTCGTAGCACCATTATTCAATGCTCCCCGCCTCATTCCGGGCTTTGCACCTCCCCCCAAGTCGCTTTAGACCAACTCATAGCTACTCTTGTGAAAGAGTAGAGAACTGAGGACTGAGAGAAAAGACGGAAGGCGGAAGAAATTACTGCTATTGGCGGGCATTTTAACTCAAACTATTCCCCTGACCCCCGACCCTATTTACAAACCGGCACTTTTGTTCTAAAATATGGATATTACAAGGGTAAGATGGGCCGAAAGTCGGTCATCCTTATCAGTGGAAGGTAAATTTTTGGATTTGGAACAAAGTGAGGGAACAGCTATGATGCAATCACCTTTTAGCCCGGAACAGATTGCCGAACTAGAGCAACCGCTCGACCCGCGGCGGGTCAAACATCGCGCTGGCGGTGGCGGAATGCAGCTTTCGTACCTGAAGGGTCATGATATAATTGATACCGCCAATCGTATTTTTGGTTTCGGCGGTTGGGGCTATGATTTGCTTGGCGTGGAATTTAACAGCGTGGCCGCCGATAATGGCGAAGTGGTCGGCGGTTATTACGCGGCGCGGGTAAAGCTCACCGTCGCGGGCTGTGTGCCTATTACCGAAGAAGGGGTTTGTCCGGTGCAAGAGGGTCGTAACCCCCGCGCCCGGATTGATGCTCACGATATGGCCCGCAAAGGCGCGATTACCGATGCCCTCAAACGGGCTTTGCGCTGCTTTGGCGACCAGTTCGGCAACAGCCTCTATGATACCGATTTGGTAGATGGACAGCCCCGCCCGGTGCGAACTGCCAGCACCAATGGCAATGGTAATAGCAACGGGAATGGTTCGCGTCCGGCGGCAACCCCTGCCGCTCGTCCGGTCAGCAATGGCGCGGCTAGTGTCCCGCCTCCTGCTCCCGCTCCGATAAGCCCGGCGACTAATGGCAACGGGGCGAGCAAAGCAGTAGTCGGGGATGCCGCCACCGAACAGCAGCGTCAGTTTCTCCGCAAGCTGGCGGCCCAACAAGAAATGAGCATCGCCGAGGTTCAAGCTCAAGCCCAGACCCTCTTTGGGCGAGGAGTGGAAGCTCTCAGTAAATCCGAGGCCAGCCACCTGATTAAGGTTTTGCAGGGAGCAGCGGCCTAAATATTAACAAGGATAGACAGGATACTTTTGAGTTTTGAATTGCCTAATCGCGGCCTCACCCCTTTAGGGGTAAATCGTAAATAACTCAGTTCTCAGTCCTGTCTTTCCCCCGATCCCTGACTCCCGACCCCTAATTCCAAAGGAGATGATGCATGGCGAACCAATTTCAGATAACCTTCGATTGTGCTGACCCCAACCGATTAGCTACGTTTTGGGCGCTGGCCCTGGACTACAAGCTGGAAGATCCGCCGCCCGGTTTTGCGACCTGGGAAGAATGGTTGGTAGCCAATCACGTGCCGCAAGCGCAATGGAATTCGCGGGCCGGGATTGTTGACCCGGCGGGAGTCGGGGCGCGCATCTGGTTTCAGCAAGTCCCCGAACCCAAAACCGGGAAAAATCGGCTGCATTTCGATTTACGACTAGCTCAACCGTCTAATTCACCAGAGGAACGGCTGGCACACGCCAGGGCTAAAGCCGAACAACTGGTAGCGGCAGGTGCTAAGGTATTATATGAGATGAGCGAATACGGCTCTAACTGGCTGACCCTGGCTGACCCGGAAGGCAACGAATTCTGTATTGGCTAGGCCTTCACCTGAATTCTTTAGGCTTCATCCCAGGGTTTTAGGATTAGCTTGCCAGTTGTGACGCGCTCTTCAATCAACCGATGGGCCTGAGCCGCTTTGGATAGGGGCAAGACCTGAGCAATTTGGACCTTGACCTGACCGGAAGCCACCAAACCGATTAATTCTTGTAGAGCCGCCACTGCCTTTTGAGGTTGCAGACCGAACCATAACCCCAAATTGAACACATTGAGCGACTGATTTAGAGCCGGGCTATAGAAAAATTTGACAATGGTATCGCGGTCAAACTGAAGTGGTTCACGGCTTGCCATGCCATATACCACAACCCGACCAAACGGGGCCAGGCAGTTAAGGCTCTGGGTGAACACCGCCCCGCCGTTCATCTCCAGGATGACATCTACCCCTCGACCCCCGGTGAATTCCCGCACCCGTTCAGGCCAGTCCGGTTGGGTGTAATCTACAACGTGGTCCGCCCCAAAGCTGGTAGCCGCCTCAAGCTTGGCGGGCGAACTGGCTGCCCCGATTACCACCTCCGCGCCCAACACTTTGGCGAGCTGCACCGCGTAGCTGCCGACCCCACCGCTTGCCCCTTGAATCAGGACACTTTCGCCTGCTTGCAGATGGGCGATTTGCTTTAGGGTCAATATCGCGGTTGTGCCGGCCACCACCATCGCGCAAGCTTCCTCCATACTGAGGCCGGGCGGAATTGGGATGACCTGGGGAGCGTTTGCCACCGCGTACTGAGCATAGCCAGTCGAACCATCGTTTCCTACCAGGGCAAATACTGGCGTACCGATAAGAGGTTCGGTCACGCCTTCGCCTAATGCTTCTACTACTCCCGCCACTTCCCCGCCTGGTATGTAGGGTAACGGGGTTGGGAAGGGGTAGGGGGTGTTACTCCGCCGCATTATGTCAGAGTAATTGACCGCGACGGCCTCAACCTTTATCAGCACCTGGCCTAGGCCGGGCTTAGGGTCAGCGACGGTCTCGTATGTCAGGACATCGGGTGTACCGTAAGAATGCGCTCGAATAGCTTTCATAGTAGGTTTGCTCCTTCTAATCGTTAAAGGCTAAAATGTTTGAAAGTAGCAAAAAGCCGCCAACTCAGGATTTTTACTAGGGTTGGTTGTATAAAACCGACGGAGGCACTCTAATTATAAGTACCTACCGGTATGTATCTTTTATGATAATAATATCATACCTACAGGTCTGTAGTTTGTCAAGAGGCAATTTCAAAAATTTGTTCTATTTTAGAAAACTCATTTTAGGAAATAAAGAAGGCCGGTTA
>JBBRSG010000140.1:0-15459 GCA_038245615.1 Chloroflexia bacterium
ACCAATATGCAAAGGGGCTTCCTTGCGCTCATAATACAGGAAGCTGGCATCTACCGAACTGAGGCGCTGATTTAACTGAGGTGCTTGGGTCATGTTTTTCCTCCTACTCGCTAAAACCGTCAACGTCGTAGGACATGACAATCAAATCGTGAGTAACATCATTACGGTCAATCACCTGGTCGGCTAGCAAAGCTTCGGGCTTGAAGCCCAGGTGTTCAAAGACCTGCACTGCTCCGCGCTGGTCGGAAGCCATGTGCGCCACCAGTTTGCTCAAACCGACCTCCTGGGCCAAATGAAAGACTTCGGTGCAGAGCAACTTGCCCAGCCCTAGCCCTCGCGCACTACGGCTGACCAGCAGCCGAATTTCACCAAGATGGCGAGTCCACTGCAACTGGTTGTAACTCAGACTGCCGTAGCCCAACAAATGTCCTTCACTTTCGGCTAGAACGGTCAGGGTCTTTTCATCGGCAATGCTTTCAATCCAGGCATCCACCACTGTCGGGTCGGTCACGTCAATTGAAAGAAACAGCAAATCATCTTCCGGCAATTCTTTGGCAAATTTCAGGATAGTATCCTTGTCTTTGCGATCCATCAGCCGAATGTTAATTTGCCGATTTTTGACGGTAGTAGTCCAGGGATAAGTTCGTTTCGAGGTCAACCCTTTGGACATCATTGTCTCCTTTTATTTAGCTAGAGTGCTTTTCAAATTCAGAAATCTAATTTGGAGAAAACAATTCAAAAACCAAATTGGGAAATTCTTACTCAGTAAGAATTTCCCAATTGTTTAATTTAATTACCCTTGCGCGGAGAACGCTGGAAAGGCAGGGTCGTCGCCATATCGAGCCAACGTTTTTGGACTTCGACATAATTATCCATGGCCTGCTGCGCCCAATCCGCATAGTTAGCCAGAGCTGGATTGGACTCCAGGCCCAGCCCTTGCTTGACTCCTTTGACCACCTGGGCATTTTGCTGGGCGGCGAAATCGAGCCACCGACGGCGGACATCGGCCAGCATTTCCACCTGCTGTTGAGCGTAATCTACCACGCTGCGGGTGGCGGGCGGAATATCGCCGTCAGTCGGCTGGCTCTGGGTCTGGAAGAAATTAAAGCGCGATTCGGTGGCGCTTTCGGTCAATTTACGCTGGGCTTCCAGCAAATTCTCCAAACCTTGCCGCGCCCACTCTGCCAGGGTCGGGGTCGGGGCGGTGCGATAGGACTCCAGCCCTTCTCGCAGAGCCTTGAAAGCCATTTCGTTCTGCTGGGTAGCCAGTTCCAGCCATTTGCGCTCGGCTTCGACCAAAGTTTCGACCATCTGACGCGCCCAATCGGTATAATTCGAGTCGGGCATTGAGGGTTTGTCCTCGTTAGTTTTGTTACTCATAAGGCTTTGCTTCCTTTACTGTTAATAATTTTGGTTCGGTAAAGTAGGCTCTTAATGCAGGCTTTTAATTGTTCTATATTAACAAACCTGTTGCAAGTTAGCAATGTGCTATCGGTTTGGTTTGCCGCCCTTACCACTCAATCTTCCTTGATAGTCCTCTGCACCTTTGATTTAGAAAGTTAAATTTAGACTTTCTGCGAAATCTCTGTACATAGGTGCATTTTACATCTATGTACAGAGATTGTCAAGAGCTATTATGACGCATTGCGTTAGCAATCTGTTAGAGTCGCTTGCCAAGTTCGCCAAAACATGATAAAGAACTCTGATATTAAAAGTTGAGAGACGGTCAGGAGGAAAAAGAGTTTGTAGGGGCCTGCTTGCCGCGCCCGGTGCGCCTCGATTTAGGCGCACCAAGCAGCGCTCCTACAAGTTATGGTTTGCCTCAGATAATCGAAAGTGAGTTGGATGACAGATGAAAGTGGGTTGGGGTTGTTGCGCCCTCGGTCACGGGCTTATGACCGTCCGGTGATTTTTGTGCCGGGCTTTATGGCTTCCAGGCTGGAACGGGTCGGCAGCAGTTTACTCCGCCCAACCCTTTCGGTCTGGCCGCTAGGAGTCTTGACTCTCACCAGCCAGTTACAGATTTTACGCAATCCAGCCCTTTTAAAAGCCGATGGCCTGGTCGGGCATTATTATGATAGCTTGCTGGATTTCATTACCCGTCCACTAAAAGCGGGCGGGCTGGGGCGCACTCTGGAGCGCGATAGCTGGGTTTTTGCCTACGATTGGCGACAATCTTGCCACGCCAGCGGCGGGTTGCTGGCAGAATTTATCGGCGAAAAACTGGCAGAGGCCAACCAGCGCCGCAAGGCCGCAGGGTTGCCTACCTGGAAGAAAGTAGACTTGATTTGTCATTCAATGGGCGGGACGATTGTGCGCTCGGCCCAAATCGAGTTTCGCGCTCCGGTTCGACGGGCAGCCTATATCGCTTCCGGTCATTACGGTTTTGCCAAAGCCTATCTCGCTTTGCACCCTGATACCGCTACCAAACTGCTGGATGATTTCGTAAGTGACTTTATCCCGACCGGGTACTGGGATTTGCTCAAGACCTTGCCGAATGTCTGGTTTTTGCAGAGCTGGCTGGCAAAGCTATTGCGGACCTTTCCGGCGATGTTCGAGCTACTCCCCGACCAGTTTTATCTGGAAGCGCCGCCCGGTTTGCTGTCGGATGGGTCGTATAATCCGCCCAGACCGATTAGTGGAGTAAAAGAAACCTACTTCGAGCATAGCTGGCGGTTGCCGCCCCAACTTAATCACCTGGTATGGGAGGCGATGCAGTTCAAGACCCGGCTGGGCCGCGATTTGCCCGGCAAATATAACCTGATGGTCTATGCCACGACCCTGCCGACCTATACCCACGCCACCGCTTCCCGAAAACTCGAATTATTGGAACGACTGTCCGCCGGAGATGGCACGACCACCGCCGCCAGTGTAGACCGCGCCCAGCCTGCCCGCCACATCCAGGTAGAGGCCACTCACACCCTGCTCCCGTCCCAGCCCGCCACTCACGCCGCTATTCGTGCTTTTCTGAAAAAGGGGTTATAGGAGTCAGGGAAATTCAGGACTGAGGGCTGAAGTGTGGAAGTTGGAAGACGGAAGGCGGAAAAATACGGTTAGTGGTGAGCATTTTAACTCAAACTCAAAACTGCTCTAATGACCACTGACCACTTTCAATCGTAAATATCTTAGTCCTCAGTCCTCAGTCCTATTTCCCCCGACCTCCTAGTTATGTTTCCGCTCCCGCCGGGCGACCCCGGTTTCGTAGGCCGCTTCGACTACGGCTCTAGCGACTGAAGTTACTACCCTTTTGTCAAAGACCGAAGGAATGATATAATCTGGGCCGACTTCCTCATCGGTAAGGATAGTTTGGATAGCGCGAGCCGCCGCCAATTTCATGGCCTGATTGATGCGAGAAGCCCGGCAATCCAGTACTCCCCGGAAAAAGCCAGGGAAAAACAATACAGTATCTATCTGGTTGGGATAATCGCTGCGGCCTGTCGCCAGCACTTTTACATAGGGCGCAGCCTGTTCGGGCCAGATTTCCGGTAGGGGACTCGCCAGGGCAAAGACAATCGGGGATGGGTTCATCTGCTTCAAGCCTTCCACTGTAAGCGTCCCCGGCCCGGACAGTCCGATAAATACATCTGCGCCCCGCAGTCCATCTAGCAGGGAGCCGCGCTCATTTTGGGGATTGGTATTTTCGGCATACCAGGTCTTGTTCTGGTTCATATTATCGGGGCGACCCTTATAGAGCAACCCGGCCCGGTCTACTCCGACGATATGCTGTACTCCGGCATCCATCAGAATTTTAGAAGCGGCAATCCCTCCCGCCCCGACCCCGCCCATAACCACCTTGACCTCGTTAATCTTCTTATCGGTGACTTTGAGGGCATTAAGCAAGGCCGCCAGCACTACCACCGCCGTCCCATGTTGTCCATCGTGTAGCACCGGAATCGAAAGCTCCTCGGTAAGGCGCTGCTCGATTTCAAAGCAGCGGGGGGCGGCAATCGCTTCCAGCACTATCGCGCCGAAAGCCGGAGCAATTGCTTTGACGTGTTGAATGATTTCTTCGGTATCCTGGGTTGCCAGCACAATCGGAAAAGCGTCCACCTGTCCAAATTCTCGAAAAAGCATCGCTTTCGCTTCAATCATCGGCAAGGCCGCTTCCGGGCCGATATTACCCAGCCCTGGCACTGCCGAGCCGTCCGAGATTATCGCTACGGTATTGCTCTTGATGGTCAGGGAATAGACTTTGCTCTTGTCGGCGACAATTGCCTCACAGATGCGGGTGACACCCGGAGTGTAGGCCATCGAAAGTTGGTCGCGGGTGCGGAGCGGAATTTTACTCTGGATACTGATTTTACCGCCCAGATGCAGCAAAAAAGTGCGGTCACTGAAGTTAATTACCCGCACTTCCGGCAGCGCCTTGACCTGTTCCACGATAAGCTGAGAATGAGCTTCATCCCCCGCCGATACGGTTACGTCACGCACCATAAATTCACGGGTAGCCTGGACGATATCTATCGCCCCCAGGTCGCCGCCCGCTTCACTGATGGCGTTCATCACCTGGCTCAGTACCCCCACCCGATTGGGAATTTCGAGCCGCAGAGTAAAACTATAACTGGCATTGGGGGTGGTATTCATGCTCCCGGCAAACCTTTCGAGGGGACTCAGGATTATGGATTTGGACTAAATAATTTATGTATCCCCAAATCGGGGCTATCGCTTGACCGCACCGGGGCTACAGCTAGTGTGCCTTTTGGCAAAGCCGCCGGGCTAGGATATGAAGCCGGGTAAACCCGGCTGTAACCCAATCTTGGTTGGCGATAGGCGGATCTATGCTCAAAGTTCCTTATCTTTTTTTTGCTTTACCCTTAAATTTCAGCCGCTTGATTTCGACCAGCAAATTATAGCATAGTACCAATCAAATCATCTCAATCAAGGCCTGTGTCGGAGTATAATACAACCATAATTTTTCCTGCGCCGGGGCAGGCTTTTTGTTATAATAGTAAAGTTAATACAATAAGGCTGATGAAGACCAGATTTGGCAGAGGGTACTAACGCCAATGAATTTACAGGGGTATTCAAGATTTTGGGTTTTATCCTATCCACACCCTACGGGTGTGTCTATCCCTGTTAGAAAGTATTGTTGAGGAGAAATGCAAGTGGCCAGAGTCTATCCCTGTGGGGAATTGCGAAGCGAACAAATTGGCGAAGAAGTGACAGTGCGCGGCTGGGTCAACAATCGGCGCGACCTGGGCGGCCTGATTTTTATTATGTTGCGAGACCGCAGCGGGATGGCCCAAATCGTGATTGACCCCCGCGATAACGAAGCCGCCCACACTAACGCCAGCGAAGTCCGCAACGAATATGTTTTGCGGATTACCGGCAAGGTCCGACAGCGCCCCGAAGGAACAATTAACGACAAGCTTCCGACTGGGCAGGTTGAGATTGTCCCCACCAACTTTGAAATCATCAACCCGGCTAAACCGCTGCCTTTCCAGGTGAATGAAGCCACCGCCGAGATAGACGAATTAACCCGCTTGCGCTATCGCTATCTGGATTTGCGCCGCCCTTATATGCAGCAAATGATTATGCTGCGCCACAAAATCGTAAAATACATGCGCGATTATCTGGACTCACGCGGTTTTCTTGAAATCGAAACCCCAATTTTGATGAAAAGCACCCCGGAGGGCGCACGCGATTATTTAGTGCCGAGTCGGGTGCATCCCGGCGAATTTTATGCCCTACCCCAATCGCCCCAGCAACTCAAGCAACTCCTGATGATTGCTGGTTTTGAAAAGTACTTTCAGATTGCCCGTTGCTTCCGGGACGAGGATTTACGGGCTGACCGCCAGCCCGAATTTACCCAGCTTGATTTGGAGATGAGTTTTCCTACTCAGGAAGAAATCTTGAGCCTGATGGAAGGGCTATATATCGGGCTGGCGGAAGAGTTGCTGCCGATAACCAACAAAAAGCTGATGAGCAAGCCGTTCCCGCGCTTTACCTATGACGAGGCGATGGCCCGCTATGGCAGCGACAAACCTGATATTCGCTTTGGCATGGAGTTGACCGACCTCAGCGATTTGGTCAAAGATAGTGAATTCAAGGTCTTTAGTGGCGCAATCGCCGGGGGCGGACAGGTCAAGGGGTTACGGTTGCCCGGTTGTGCGGCATATACCCGGCGCGAACTGGACGGGCTGGTAGATTTCGTCAAGCAGTTCAAGGCCAAAGGGCTGGCTTGGCTCGCCCTCGATAGCGAAAATGGACAGCTTGTTAGCAAATCGCCTATCGCCAAATTCTTTTCGGCAGAGCAATTGACCGAGATTGCCGGGCGCTTTGGGGCGGAGACCGGGACGGGAGATTTACTGGTCTTTGTGGCGGATGCCCCGCCGGTAGTCGCCAACAGCCTGGGCCGCTTACGCAACGAAATGGCCCGCCGTCTGAAATTAATTGACGATAGTATTTTGGCCTTTTGCTGGATTATAGATTTCCCGCTTTTGGAGTGGAACGAGGATGAAAACCGCTGGGACGCGGTGCATCATCCTTTCACCGCCCCCAAGCCCGAACACATTGGGCTACTGGATACCGATCCCGGCGCAGCTAAAGCCAACGCCTATGACCTGGTGTGTAACGGCTATGAAACGGGGGGCGGCTCGATTAGAATTCATGAGCGCGATGTCCAGGCCCGCATGTTCGAGCTGATGTCTTATACTGCCGAGCAAACCCAGGAGCGGTTTGGACACATGCTGAACGCTTTCGAGTATGGCGCACCACCGCACGGCGGTATCGCCCACGGGATTGAGCGCACCGTGATGATTTTCGCCGGGGAGGAAAACATCCGCAACGTCATGGCTTTCCCCAAAACCCAAAGTGCCAGCGATGAAATGATGCAAGCCCCCTCGCCCGTAGATGCCAAGCAACTAGCGGACTTGCATATCGGTTTGGCTATAGTGGAGAAGGATAAGGAGAAAGACAAAAGCAGGGTTAGTTGAAGAAAATAGCTCGATATTTCCAGGAAGTAGAGGTAAAAATTCTGCCAAATCAAGTGGTAGAAAAGCAAAAATGAACACCTTAAAATTAATCTTGCTGCGGCATGGGCAGACCGACCATAACACCGGGTTGCGATTAACCGGCTGGGGCGACCCGGCCCTCGATGAAACCGGACAAGCTCAAGCCGCGACAGTTGCCAGCGAATTACAAGCGAAATTCCAGATTGGAGCGGTCTACACCAGTCCCCTGACCAGGGCGGTGCAGACTGCCGCGCCGTTCCTGAAACTGAGTGGGTTGCCCTCCAAGACCGACGAAAGGCTCAAGGAATTGTATTTTGGCGAGGTGGAAGGCATGACCATTCCCGAAGCTAGGGAGAAATTTCCCGATACCTTCACCAAGTGGCGCAGTCTGGATGACCCCGAATTTAGCTGGCCCGGTGGCGAAACTCGCATGGTCTTTCATACCAGGGTAGACCGGGCGGTCTGGGACATAATTCAGGCCGAAGCCGGGCGCACTGAAACGGTGCTGATAGTAGCACATGGCGGGGCGCTGTCCGGGTTTATCTCAGAATTACAGACTGGCAAGCCCTACGAGTGGCGGCGTTTCCTGCTCGAAAACGCCGAATATTACGTGGTTGAGGTTCATTTTGAGGCCATCCCCGTCACCCGCGACAATTGTACGCTCAAAATAACCTATACTGGCAGAGTGATGCCACCGCCCAAAGATGGGTAATTAGCCGTGGTCAGTGGTTAGAAAAATACAAGACGGAAGAAGGAAGACGGAAGGCAGAATAAATGCGGTTAGAGGTTGGCATTTAAGCTTAAAACTTAAAGCCTAAAGCTATTTACTGACCACTGACCACTGACCGCTTTTTAAGGAGGAAGATATAATTATGACAACAAGCGGCCCGGACGAGGCGGGCCAACGAATTACCGGCCGTCGGACGAATATCCGGCAGGTCGAGATCCTCGATACTACCCTGCGCGAAGGGGAACAATTTAGTCGCGCCCACTTTACCTTTCAACACAAGATGGATATAGCGATGGCCCTGGCTCGCTTTGGGGTCGAATATATCGAGGTCGGTTCGCCGGTATCGTACCCTAACGCCCTGCAAGAAGTGACCGAACTGGTGCAAACCCTGGCGGATAAACAGAGTTACACCCGCGTCCTGGTGCATTGTCGCTGCGCTCAGGAAGACGTGGATATGGCCTTGCAGACCGGGGCTTATGGCATAAATCTGTTTATGGGGACAAGCAGCTTTTTGCAAAACGCCAGTCACGGCAAAAATATTCAGGAAGTCACCAAAATCGCCATTCGCATGGTCGAGTATGTCAAAAGCCAGGGGCGTTTCGTGCGCTTTGGAGCGGAGGACGCATTTCGCACCGACCTGAAAGATTTACTTTATATCTGCGCAGCCCTGGATGAAGTGGGGGTAGACCAGGTAGATTTCCCCGATACCGTCGGCGGAGCGACTCCCTTCGAGGTCTATGACCGCATCCGCGAGTTCACTAAACGCTTCAAGTTCAAGTCCGAGTTTCACGGTCACAATGATACTGGCTGCGCGGTTGCCAACGCCCACGCTGCTCTGGAAGCCGGGGCAATCTGTATCAATACCACCGTGCTGGGTATCGGCGAGCGCAACGGCATCTGCTCGACCAGTGGGCTGGTCGGGCGGCTCTATTCGCTTGACCCAGCTTTGGTCGCCAAGTACAACCTGAAAGAGCTACCCAAGCTTGACCGCCTGTTGGCGACTATTCTGGGCGTGCCGATTCCCCACGATATGCCGGTGACTGCCCCCAACGCCTTTACCCACAAGGCCGGAATCCACACCAAAGCCATCTTGAAAGATAGTCAGGCTTATGAAGTGCTAAAGCCGGAAGATTTTGGCATTAAGCGCACCCTGGATATTGCCAGCCGGATAACTGGCAAACACGCGATTGCTGCCCGCGCCGGGGAATTGGGCATTACCCTGCCAGACGAGGCATTGGCGGAAATCACCGAAAAGGTTCGCCGGGCCGCCGGGTTGCAGCCGATTTCGCTGGAAAACGTGGACTTGATTATCCAGAATTATCACCAAAAAGCAAAGGGGGAGGTCTAGTTATGCCGAAAAAGCTGGGCATTCTCTACAGCCAGATTCGGGAGGACGAAAAGGCCCTGATTGAGGCTGCTCGTCAGCAAGGGATTGAGCCAGTCATGCTCAAAACCGAGGAACTGGTTTTTGACCTGCATTCCGGGTTGGTTATCGCACCGGGAGATGTCGAAGTCGTGCTGGAACGAGCGATAGACCACTTTGCCGCGCTCTATTCTTTGATGCTGTTAGAGCGGGCCGGTATTCGCACGATTAATCCCTACGAGGTCGCCCGCATCTGCGGGGACAAGCTTTTGACGACCCTGGCCTTTCAGGATGCGGGCGTACCGACCCCGCGCACCCAAATTACTTTTAGCAGCGATTCGGCCATGCAAGCCATCGAAGAGCTGGGCTATCCGGTCATGCTAAAGCCCCTGACCGGCGATAAAGGGGCGCTGGTCGCTCGCCTGAATGACTACGAAGCCGCCAAAGCAGTCCTGGAACACAAACAGCGGCTAGGCCAGTATGACCACGCGATTTATTATTTGCAGGAATATTTGCAGAACCGTCCGGGCCGCGACATTCGGGCCTTTGTGATTGGGGAAGAAGTAGTCAAAGCGGTTTACCTGATTGCGAACCAGGCCACCAGCAGTTCGGACGATAATCTGACCGTGATTGATTGCCCGCTCACCCCCGAAATTGAGCAGTTAGCTCTAGCGGCGGCGCAAGCAGTGGGCGGGGGACTGCTGGCGGTAGATATTATCGAGAATGGCGATAGTCTGGCCGCCATCGAAGTAGATTACACTATCGAGTTTTCGCGGCTGGGGCTAGCCGCCGACCTCGCCCCGCGCATTATCGAGTACGCCCTGCGGGATTAAGAACAGGTTTAACAAGGATAAACCGGATAGACAGGATTATAATGAACTTTTAGTAAGTATTCTAGGTATTGTAACCCGTTTTGGGGAAAGAGCCGGGCTGACCCGGCTTCGTGTCGTAGCCCGGCGGCTTTGCCAAAAGGCACACTAGCTGTAGCCCCGGTGCTCAAGCGTCTGCCCGGGTTTTCTGACCACTGGACACTGAACACTTTTATCCTGTATTTCCTGTCTATCCCTGTTAAATTTTATCTCAGAGGAGGTTGAATATGCTCAAAGATGTAGTAACGGTTACGTCGGTCTACGTGGATTGTCCTAAAGAAGCAGTAATGCCCTTTATCTGGGACATCAAGAATATAGAGTATTGCGAGGTCAAGGCCAACAATGTGCAAGTCCGCAAAGAGTCAGAGCGCACCGGCACTTACACGGTGCGTGGTTACTTTATGCGATTTATACCCTGGCAACGCACTTTTCGCTATACTCTGCACGAGCGCGGTTTTCACAGCACCGAAGCGGCCCAGCCGCCATCCAGCGTAGATATTCAGGGCGGGTTTTATGTCGAGGCTACCGGCGAAAATCGTTGTCTGATTATCCACTACGAGCAGTATACCCTCAGCTCGTTCTATCAGCTCCTCAAGCCCATCATTTTTAGCTATCTAAAGTGGAGTCAGTGGAAAGAGATGCGCGATCTCAAGGCCCTTATCCTCCAAAAAACCAGGACTAATATGGCTCTGGCAAGCTAATCTCCTGGGAGTGGCTCAAGCATAAGGCATAAGTTGACAGTTAGAAATTTTGCCGAAATATAAGTATGTCATGATTGTATCGGTATGCCTAGATAAAACCAGACCTCTAATTGTCTACTTTGTATATTCCCAATTTCCGAGAATTAAAGCGGGCCAGTTACCACGATAACTAGCCCGCCATTTTAATTACCTACTGGAGCGACCAGGCTTTTTGCCAGTCCTTCATTTGGCTTATTTCGGAGGTCTGGGTCTTGATAATATCCTGACCCAGTTTGAGCAACTCCGGGCGCTGAGTTTTGCTAGACAGCAAGTTAGCCATATTGACAGCTTGCTGATGATGGTCGGTCATCATCTTGAGAAACTGCTTGTCAAACTCGTTATCTTTGGCGGACTTCAGCGTGTTCATATCGCCCATCATTTGCATCATCCCTGGTACGCTCATTGCATCGGTCACAGGTTTGGCAGAATACCAAGTCGTTAGCCAGCCAGTCATATCGCCAATCTCTTTGGTCTGAGCGGTAATAATATCCTGACCCAACTTGAGCAATTCGGGCCGTTTGGTATTGGTAGCAACCAGCTTCGCCATATCTATCGCCGATTGATGATGCACTATCATCTGTTGCATAAAACTAACCTCGAACTCTTTGCCACTCAACCCTTTGAGGCTGGCAGTCATCGGGTCGTCACCGCTCATAATGCTACCCGCCATGGTTGCACCGGCGGTCATGCCGGGCATTGCGCCGGAGGTCATAACGGGCATACTTCCTCCGGTGGTGGTCGCCTTGTTGCTGCCGACAGTCGCGGCAGGGACGGTATTGGTAGCATCCCCACAGGCCACCAGCCCGACCATCAACACCAAAATGCCTACTAATCCATAAACTACTTTTCGCATAATACTCCTTCCACTTAGAACAACCCACTAAACTTTGTCGCGGATTGCTGCATTTTTAACCCAATCAAATTTCGGGTCACTATTGACAAAATACCCTACTAGGGCATAGTATAGCTATGCAAGAATTATACCCTGATAGGGTATAATTGCCATTAACGGTAGATTAGAACTCTAGCCGATTAGGTTAGGAGTGGATTACTCAAATATTTAACGGGTTGGGAGGTGGCACGAATGCAAATTCTTGAAGCTATAGGCCAGTCGCTATAGACGGCCTGAAAGAAATGGGCAGTATGAACGGCGAGCCGATGTAATAGCTGAGGATAAATCAGGGCTTGAATTTGACGATAGTATTGCGACGAGCATCAGCGATATACAAATTGCCGGTGCTATCGAAGGCCAGCCCAACCGGGTTTATCAGCGATAGCCCATTGCTGGAATTGTAGGTCTTGGTTAGCTGGCCTTTGGCATCAAAGCGTAAAATCGCGGCGTTAGCCGGGTCACTGACGAAAAGTTCGCCTTGCGGATTAAAGGTCAGGTAGGGTTCGCTCAAGGGAGCTTCGCGCCAGCTTGGGACCGCGATTTCGCTTAGAAATTGCCCCTGATTATCCAGAATCTGAATCCGCTTGTTTCGCATGTCGGCGATGTAGATTTTACTATCGGCGCTGATTGCAATCCCGACAGGCTCGTTAAACTGGCCTGGCCCGTTGCCAGTACTGCCAAATTGCCGCTTGAACTGACCTTGCTTGTCATAGACTACTACCCGCCGATTGCCGGTATCGGTTATGTAAAGTTCCTGAGTGGTGCGGTCATAAGCAATAGCGCGTGGGCCATAAAAGCCCTGGGGGGATTGCTGATTGGCGGTCAGTTCGCCTTTGGTGTCGAGGGCCATGCCCCACTTGAGCAAAAGTTTGCCGTTAGGGTCAAATTTCTGGATGCGATAATTCCAGGCATCCGCCACATAGGTATTGCCTTCCTCGTCCAGGGTAATTCCACCCGGCCCGCTCTCGTACTGGGCTAACGTGAACTGCCCGTCACCTGAGCCAATCGTGCCAAACTTCGAGAGATATTTGCCATCCTTGTCAAAACGCTGTATCCGCCCGTTCAAGCTGTCCAGCACCAGAATATCGCCATTCGGCGCAACTGCCACATTACGGGGAGTGCGATACTGCCCGTTGCGAGTTCCAGCGCTGGTCGCGGTGGTCAGGTCGAAAGCGGGAAGGGTATCGGCGGGATTTATCCCAGGGGTAGTGCGAGTATTGGCGGTCAGAGCAAAATCGGCATACAGGTCATTGCGGACATAGGCCACCATATCGAAGGATTGTAAGGGTTGCCACAACTGCCGATAGGCCAGATAACGCCACAACCGCCCGGCAAAAGGCTGCTCGGTAAAGCTGCGAACAAATATGTCCCAACGAGTATTAACGATGTCCTTTGAGGCAATCCGAAATTCGCGGGTATCGTCGAGCGGCACGTAGCCCAAGCCGCCATATGACGAATCGTCTTCGGGGAAATGCCACCGGAAACGATACTGTTGGGCGGTATACTGGCCCGCCAGTTGCTCTTGCAGCCGCGAGGTGTTTTCGCCGGTTGATACCAGAATCAAGGCATAATTATTGCCCCGACTGTCGGTCAATTTGTCCAGCACTGGCGCATTCTGGTCGCTCCCGATTACGCCCCAGGTAACATCGGTATAATCCCGAAAGTACCAGTGCAAAGGCCAATCCACCTGATTGCTGACATACATCGGGATACCTCGCCCGTTGGCGGGGTCGGGATAAGTCGGCGCGGGCTGACCGGGCGGAGTCTCAGCCACCGCCGGTTTGTACAGGTCGCGGATGTCGCGGCTCAGACGGCCCACCCGCTCGACAAACAGCGGAACTTCCGGGGCAGTCTGGGTGTAAATCAGCGGCTCGACCGGGGTATCAGGATGCTGGAAGTTAAGAGCAATCGTGCTTTTGACACAATACAGGAAAACTATAAGCCCCACACTGAGTAAAATTGCGGCGCGGGCCACCGGGCCACTGATGTTTCGATTCCACCATAAACCCAGACTATAGCTCAACAACCCGAATAGCACCAAACCCAACACCCCGATTTGGATGGAGGCCATTATCAGGTCATTATCGGTAGCGACCCGGTTCAGGCCGGGAGTATATGCGCCCTTTTTGGGGAAGCTAATCAAGAGACCCGCCAGAGCGAAGCTAACCGCCAGCATCCCCAGAAATAGCCCGGCAAACCGCAACCCGGCTTTCCAGGCGAAAAGTTGCCGCCAATCCAGTCGGGTTAGGTAATCGTTCAGGAAAGCAGCGGTAGCGAGGCTGAAAGGCAAGGCAATCTGCATATTCAGCCAGGGGATTTTTTCCCCCGCAATCGAATAAATAATCAGGGCCAAGAGCGACCACCAGAAGGCCAGCCCGATAAATACTCCTCTAGCAGTGAAAACCACTCGCCCGCGCCCTGCCGTCCGTCGCCACCAACTCACCGGGAAATAGACCGCCGCAATCAGAGTAAACATGACGGCAAAGGTTTCATAAAGCAGCATCAGCATGGGGTAATAAAACCAGGGCTGGTCAAGGCGGCGCTTGCCGTGCTGTTCGCCCCAATATTCCAGGCCGCGATAGAAGCCGTCCGCCAACCGTTCCGGCGAGAAAAAGAAATTGCTGAATATCAGGACATAGAGAATACCGAAGCCGAGCAGCCAGGCCAGCACCGACCAGGGGTTACGGGCAAATCGCAAGATGGCCCGAAAGACCGCCGAACCAGCCATCGCCGCATCACTGATTTGCTCCGCCAGCGAGACGAACCAGCCCGCCAGAAAGCCGATTACCAGGGCCAAACCTAACCCGCCAAAGAGATAGACCTGCCACTTATCCAGCGTTCCGACTACCGGCAGGGTCAATTTTGGCAGGGGCGTGCCGGGCGGCAAGGCCGAAAAACGCAGACTAACGAGGGCCGCAACTATAAATACAAACCCCGCCGCAATGCCTAGCCCGTAAAGCCCTTTGCGAGTATAAGTTAGCCAGCCGCGCTCCCACAGCCAACCGACTAATGCTCCACTCAAGAGGGCCACGATTGCTACCACTACCAGTTGCGGCAAAAGCGAAGGCCACTTGAGACCGCCATAGGCGAATTGGCTGAGAGTCGCGCCCTGAGCAATCGCATCTCCCAGCCCCGGCGAAGTACTCCCGCTAAATTGCAGATTGGCAGCGGTCAAGCTGGCGGCGGGCGAACCGCTCCGCCAGAAAAGGGCAGTAGCAACCAGTCCCAGCAACAAGAATATTCCAGCCGCCGTCACCTGGGCGATAAAGTAGTTGCGCGGGCTGAGATGGCGATAGGCCATTGTAATCAGCCGGGTCAAGAGCCAGGCTGCACCTACTGCCAGCAGCAAATAAAACGGAATTAAGGTCCAGTAGGCATTAATCTCGAACAGCTTTTGTAGCGAACCGTCGGCGGCCCTATCCACAAAAAGATGATACGACCCGGTCAGTACCAGCAACGCCAACAAACCGAATATTACCGGATAGACCATCAGACCATTTGCAATCAAGGGCTTCCGCCCGGTTGCCGACCTATCCTCATAACGAGGCGAACTCAGAGCATAATTGAGGGTTGGGGCAGCCGTAACAGCTTCGTCAAGCGGAGCAACCTGGGCCGGAGCAGTCGGAACATCCCCAAAGCCCTCAAGAGTCGGCTGATAAGCTAATTCTGGCTCAAGTACCAGCGGGTCATCTAACTCATCCTCATCATCCGATTGCCGCATGTAAGATTGCTGATTATAGCTTGCAGCTTGCGGCCTCGCCTCAATTGAAGCTAGATTATCAGGGGCGGACGGCATTTCCCCCGACTCCCGACTCCCGACCCCCGACCCCCGCCGTCGTACCCATCCCGGTAGCGCGATTATCTCAAAGAGAAAGACGATCCCCAGCCAGGTCAGGACGATTGCTAGATTCA
>JBBRSG010000141.1:0-15008 GCA_038245615.1 Chloroflexia bacterium
AATCCGTAATAGCAGATAGTCCGAGTTTATGGATTATCAAGAAAACAGGATAATATGGCAACTACTTCGTATCCACCCGATTTTAATATTGAAAATATAAAAACTTCGCCCACTGAACTCAGCTCACTAAATGAAGCAAGTTTAGAGCTTGACCGAGCCGCCCAACGGTTGATTCGGGCGGGCTGGCCGGAGGCGTGGCTGGGGATTAATTTGCCGCTGGGCGCGACTCGGGCTTTATTAGTGCTGGAAGCGGGCCGGGCCAACAATCCCCGCACTCTGGCGGATGTGCTAGGGGTCGGGCGCACCACTGTGACCGGATTGATTGACCGACTAGAGGATGAAGGCCTGATTACCCGCTCAATTGACCCAACCGACAAGCGCAGTTTTGCCTTGCACCTGACCGATAAAGGCCGCAACTTGGTGCGCCAGATTGAGGATATTCGGCGACAACAGTTGGCCCGCGCCTTGAACCAGATGGATAAAAGTGCTTTAGACGCGCTTCATACCGGGTTAGCCGGGCTGGTCGAGGCCATGCAAGCCGAACAAATCCGCGACACCCCATAAAAATACAAGGAATATTCAAAATGGCAACTTCTATTACTAAACCAGCTTTGGAACAACCCTCCCCGGAAATTACTCTGCCTGACCAAACCCCGATTGAAAATAAAGCTAACCCGTTTATCAGGGTGAAAAATTATGTAACCAAAGGTGGTCAGGCTTTGCGCCACCGCAATTATCGGCTGTTCTGGACTGGACAACTGGTTTCGCTGATTGGGACGTGGATGCAAAATCTGGCCCAGGCCTGGCTGGTCTTGACCTTGAGCAAAAATGACCCGTTGGCCCTGGGGATTGTCGGGGCGCTACAATTTCTGCCGACTATGTGCCTATCCCTCTTTACCGGGGTTATCGCTGACCGCTATTCCAAACATCGCTTGTTAGTAATTACCCAGACCTCGGCTATGCTGCTGGCGATAATTTTGGGAGTGCTGACCGTCGGAGGCTGGGTTCAGCTATGGCAAGTTTATTTATGCGCCCTGGGATTGGGGCTGGTCAATGCCTTTGACATGCCCGCCCGCCAGTCCTTTTCTTCCGAAATGGTCGGCAAAGAGGACTTGATGAACGCCGTTGCCCTCAATTCGACCATTTTTAATGCGGCGCGAGTGGTCGGGCCAGCTATCGCCGGGCTGCTTATCGGCTTGGGCGAAAAGATTTTCAATAGCGAGTCCGCAGGCGTGGCCTTAGCAATCTGGCTCAACGCCTTTAGCTATGTTGCGGTGATTATCGGGCTGATGCGGATGGATGTAACCAAGCTTTTCCGCACTCCCCGCAAAAATTCGGGCGGTACGATGATAAGCGACTTAAAGGAAGGGCTGGCCTTTATCCGGCGCACTCCTAACGTCCTGATTCTGATTATTATCGTCGGCATAATGGGGACTTTTGGCTTTAATTTCAATGTCTGGATACCAGTGATGGCCCGGCAATATCTGGGAGTTGGGGCAGAAGGCTATGGGGTGCTGATGGCAGCCCTGGGACTGGGGGCGCTGACGGCATCTTTCAGTTTGGCAATGAGCGGGCGACAACCTTCCCACCAACGCATAATTACTTCAATGGCCGCTTTCGCGGTCTTTGAGGCGGGGGTTGCCCTTTCGCACTGGTATGTCCTCAGTTTGGTACTGATGGGAGCTACAGGCTTATTTATGATTCGGGTGATGGCTTCGTCCAATACCTATGTCCAGCTAAATACCCCCGACCATCTGCGCGGACGGGTGATGAGCGTCTATCTGGTAGTCTTCGCCGGAACAGCCCCGATTGGCTATCTGCTCACCGGCTGGCTCGGTAGCCTGATTGGAACGCCTGGCTCAATGTTTGTCGGGGCGGCTTTGGTCGGCGCTTCGGCCCTCGTGGTCTGGCTTTATCGCAATCCGCTTCGGGACAAGGCAAATTTAGGACTGAGGACTGAGGACTGAGGTATGTATGATTTACGATTGGAACAATTCAACCCGGTGGGAACGGTTTGCCCCAATCTGGTAGGGGCGGCCCTGGATGACCGCCCTTGAACGCTAGTATTCGCTTGGGGTCTATATTGTTCCAAGATTTCAGCCAACCCCAGGAGAACGGCCCATTATGCCCGCACGTAGCGCATAAGTACAACCCCCGACGGGATTGGGGTGGCTTCTACCAAGCGTAGATTAAGGCGCAGGCTGTCAGGAAAAAGCTTCTTGCCACTGCCAAGTACAACCGGGTAAACAAACAGGCTATATTCGTCAACCAGATCGTGTTGGGCCAGGGTATGCACCAGCACGCTGCTGCCATCTATGACGATGTTCTTGCCGGGCTGGGCTTTCAGGGCGCGTACTTCCTCAACCACATTACCGCTAATCAAGGTTGAGTTGCGCCAAGCCGAGGCCGTTGGCAGGGTTGTAGAAACCACGTATTTCGGGGTGGTGTTCATTATATCGCCAAAAGGGTCCCCGGCTGGCATTGGCTCAAACCCCCCGCCGTGAATCTGCCAGGTTTTGCGCCCCAAAAGCAGGGTGTCACTTTGGCTCATTGCCTGAAAGAAGTGTGCGCCAATCTCATCGTGCCAGAACGACCTTGTCCACCCGCCGTGGGTGAAGCCGCCCTCGGTATCTTCTTCTGGGCCTCCTGGCGCTTGCATAACATTGTCCAACGACACAAACTCTGATACAACGATGTTTCGCATGATTACCTTCCTATTAAGCAACAAATCCAGGCTTTCAATAGTATGAGTATAACTATAACACACCTTACCTAATTGAGCAAAGCGAGAAGGTCGGGTTTAATAGTTAAAGTTCACCACCTCCAAAAGAGATAAATTTGCAATGAGGTAATTCAAAACTCACAACTATTTCCCTGACCCGCGCTAAACCAGCTTTACCACCTGTTTGCCAAAGTTCTCGCCTTTTAGTAAGCCAATAAAAGCGGTGGGGGCGTTTTCCAGCCCATCGGTGACGGTTTCGCGGTACTTGAGCTGAGCAGAGGCGACCCATTGGCCCAGGTCGTTCAAGGCTTCGGGCCAGCGCGACATAAAATCTGAGACGATGAAGCCCTGCAACTTGACCCGGTTGGTCAATAGGGCCGCGAAGTTCTTCAAACCATAGGGTTCGGTGGCATTATATTGTGAAATCAGACCGCAGAGTGGAATCCGGGCAAAGGCGTTCAGGCGGGCCAATACCACATCCAGAATTTCCCCGCCCACATTCTCAAAATAGACATCTATGCCATCCGGGGTAGCAGCCTTCAAATCCTTATACAAGTTGCCAGCCTTGTAATCTATACAAGCATCAAAACCCAATTCGTTTACTACATACTCACATTTGGACTGTCCACCAGCAATCCCGACAGTGCGGCAACCCTTCATTTTAGCAATCTGGCCTACCACGCTCCCAACCGCGCCAGAAGCCGCCGAAACCACTACCGTTTCCCCGGCTTTGGGTTGCCCTAAATCCAGCAAGCCGATATAGGCCGTGACCCCCGGCATTCCTACCACTCCTAGATAAGCCGAAAGTGGTATGGTCTCCGAGGTGATTTTTCGGATGCCGGTTCCATTAGACAAGCCATACTGCTGCCAGCCCAACGAAGTGACCACTTTATCTCCCACCTGAAATTTAGGGTGGTTCGAGGTGACTACTTCGCCGACCGTACCGCCGGTCATTACGTCGCCTAATTCGGCTTTGGCGGCATAGGATTTCGAGTCGTTCATGCGACCTCGCATATAGGGGTCAAGCGAAAGATAATGGTTTTTAACCAAGAACTCGCCCTCACTAGGTTGGGGTATTTCGGTCTCGACAATCTGAAAATCGGTTTCCTTGACCCAGCCAACCGGACGGTTTGCCAGTAACACTTGTATATTTTTGGCGCTCATCAGACTTTCCCCTTTCTTTAAATAAAGTATCGTCTTCAAATCTCAAATCTCAAATCTCAAATCTCAAATCTCAAATCTCAAATCTCAAATCTCAAATCTCAAATCTCAAATCTCAAATCTCAAATCGAAGGTCGAGGAAAGGTTGGGCTGAGGATTGAATGATTTTCGTCTCAGTCCTCAGTCCTCAGTCCTGAGTTCCCTCTGACCCCCGACCCCGACCCTCAAATTATAACACTTGCGGAAAATTGCCGGGGGAACTAGCTTGTGCTATAATCTGTCCAATCTATAGACGGCAAGTAAGAATTTCAAAAAGGATTTTTTTACAGGGGCCGAATTATCTCCCTCGTATGGCAAACTAAGGTTTTTCTGAACTTTGCAAAGCGGTCTTAAATCAGCTTTTGGGTTTTAAACCGGTTTATAGCTTTGTAAAACCGCCGAATTCATTTGGTTTGCGAAGTATCAAGAGCTTGCGGCCTGAGAGTAGGCTTCAAAAGGATTGAGTTGCATTTAACATGGAGGAAACAATAGGTATGACTAAATTCAAGAACATCAGCCTGCTGGCGATGTTTTCCCTGCTTACAGTTATGGTGTTAGCAGCTTGCGGCGACCCAACCGCAACTCCCGTTCCGGCGACTACCGCCGCTCCTAGACCGACGACTGCCGCCGCAACCACCGCTGCTGCCGCTGCAACCACCGCCGCCGCAACTACGGCTGCTGCCACGACTGCCGCTGCGACCACCGCGGCTGCCACGACTGCTGCTGCGACTACGGCTGCCGCGACTACGGCTGCGGCAACCACCGCCGCAACTACTACGACGGCTGCCGCCACTACTGCTGCTGCGGCTGGCAAAAAGCTCAAAATCGGGCTGGTAACAGACGTAGGACGGGTTAATGACAAGAGCTTCAACCAGTCGGCCTGGGAAGGGGTTCAAAAATACCAGAAGGAGTTCGGCGGCGACATCAAGTACATTGAAACCACCGACACCAAAGATTATGCCAAGAACATAAAGCAGTTCGTAGATGAAAAATACGATGTCATCTTGACCGTCGGCTTTTTGATTGGGGATGCTACCGCAGAAGCGGCCACCGCTAATCCTGGCATTCTTTTCATTGGGGTAGACCAGTTTCAGGCCAAAGACCTCAAAAACGTGGCAGGCCTTATCTTCGACGAAGATAAAGCCGGTTTCCTGATTGGGGCGCTGGCGGCTGGAATGAGCAAAAGCGGCAAAATTGGGGCAGTCCTCGGCACCAAGAGCGTACCGCCGGTAGTCAAGTTTGCCGAAGGCTACAAAGCCGGAGCAGCTTACCTCGACACCAACTACAAATCGTTGGTGAAAGCTGGCAAAACCGACGTGACTTTGACCTATCACGCTGATGGCGACAACGCTTTCAATGACCCGGCCTGGGGCGCTCAGAACGCCCAATCGCTGATTCAGGCGGGGAACGACATCATCTTTGGTGGTGGTGGAGCTACCGGCAATGGAGCAGTCGAAGCAGGCGCGGCCCAAGGAGTTTATGTCATCGGAGTAGACACCGACCAGTATTTGACTCTGCCAAAAGCAGCACCCAAGATGCTGTCCAGCGCCACCAAGCTCATCACTGATGGCGTTTATGGCCTGCTCAAGGACGCTTCGGCGGGCAAGCTAAAGGGCGGCAACAATGTCGGCCCGGTCGGTCTTGCACCGTTCCACGACACCGAGTCGGCTATCCCGGCAGAACTCAAAGATGTTCTCAAGAAGATTGATGCCGGTATCAAGGACGGCTCAATCAAGACCGGGGTCAAAGTAGGCTAGTTTTATTTACGATTTATGATTTAGCAATTTAGACCTAATATGATTACCTAGCCCTGGGAGGGCGACCCCCCAGGGTCGCCCGTACCCTGATTTCCGTAGGGGCGACCACGCCGGGCCGCCCTTGAACGCTGAGTAATCGCTTGGGGACTGAGTTATTCAATCGTAAATCGTAAATTCCCTGTTTTCCCTCTAAACTTAGACCAAATAAAAGTTAAACTTAAACGGAAAATAAATGAGCGTAGCTTCTCCTACTCTCCCGGCGGAAAACCCGTTAATTCGCGGGGTGCGAAGCACGGCCCAACAATTGGTTTTGCCGCTTATCGGGATTTTTACGGCCCTGCTAGTGGGGGCGGTTATAATCCTGATTTCGGGCTTCAACCCGATTTCGGCCTACACCGAGCTTTGGCTGGGCGCATTCGGCAATCTGGAACGGCTCAATAATACCCTGGCGGCTACCACCCCCTATATTTTTACCACTCTGGCAGTAATTTTTGCTTTCCGGGCTGGTCTTTTTAATATCGGGGCGGAAGGCCAGTTCAAAATCGGGGCGATTACTGCCGCCTGGGTCGGAATTAATATCGGAAGTTGGCCTTCTTTTATCGCCGTGCCGCTCACTTTGTTGGCGGGTTGTCTGGCGGGGGCTTTGTGGGGCGCAATCCCAGGGGCACTCAAGGCCTATTTCGGGGCGCACGAAGTCATTATTACCATTATGCTGAATTATATCGCCGGATTTATCACCTCATATCTGGTGGGGGCGGATGGCCCGTTGCGCGGCAACAAGATGACTACCACCTTTCCAATCGGTGAAAATGCCCGCATTCCGACCCTGGCGGACTTCAATCCCGAAAAAGCGGCGGGGTCCGCCAATACCCCCCTCCATTGGGGTTTTATCATCGCCCTGCTGACGGCGCTCTTCATTTATTGGCTGTTGCAGCGCACCCCGTTAGGCTTTGAAATACGGACAGTCGGGCTTAATCCCAGCGCCGCTCGCTATGCCGGTATCAGCATTAAGCGGATTTTGATAATCGCCATGGCCGGCGCAGGAGTTTTGGCAGGGATAGCCGGGGCGCTGGAAGTTATGGGCAATCCGAGCGGGCGCTACCAGTATGCTGCCTCTTTAGGGGTAGGTTACGGCTTTAACAGCATTGCAATCGCCTTGTTAGCCCGCAATAACCCCTTGGCGGCCTTTCCCGCTGCTTTGCTTTTTGCCGGGATGCAAAGCGGGGCCGGTCAGATGCAGCTCAAAACTACTACTCTGGCGGCGGCGGTGGATGGAGTAAACCGCCAACTGCCGGGCGACCTCATTTCAATTATTCAGGCGCTGGTAATTATTTTTGTCTCCGCCGACCAGGTATTGCGCTTTATTTATCGGATGAAAGCCAAGCCGGGCGACCAAATGATGTTGACTCGCGGCTGGGGCAAGATGGAGTAGCAGGGTCGGGGAAATGCAGGACTGAGGTATTTACGATTAAGGAACTCAGCACTCTTATGACTTTTGATTTTAGACCTTTGATTACTGACCACTGACCACTTTCAAGAGAGAGAGAAAAATGGCACAGGCAATTGCAGAGCGAAGCGAAAAAAAGGTAGCTGCCCGGACGGGCCAGAACTGGCTGAGGAGCGGGCGCTGGGTCATCGTGGCGCTGGTCTTGCTGCTGATTATCTTTATTTGGCGAGCGATTGGCGGCAAGCAACCTTTTATAGACCTGCTTTCGGTCATCACCCTTTCGCTGGCTTTTGCTACCCCGATTACTTTCGGGGCGCTGAGTGGCACTTTCTCCGAGCGCAGCGGGGTAGTCAATATCGGGATTGAAGGGATGCTGCTATCAGGGGCTTTTTTCGGGACTCTCTTCGCCGACCTTACCGGGAGTATCTGGGTCGGGCTGATAGCCGCCCCGTTAGCGGGCATGGCTCTCTCTTTATTACACGCGGTGCTTTCAATCCACTTCAAAACCGACCAGATTATCAGTGGCACAGTTATCAATATCTTGGCCTTCGGGATGACCTCTTTTTTATACAAACTGCTCATTTCGGATAGCAGCAATAACAAGCAAGTCGAGGGGTTGCCCTCGCTCGATTTCAAAGTAGACAATATCCCCTTCCGGCTCGGCACGATTTCGCTGGTGGCGATTATTTTTGTCTTTGTATCCCACTACGTTCTGTTCTACACCACCTGGGGATTACGCACCCGCGCCGTCGGCGAAAACCCGAAGGCCGCTGACACCGCCGGGGTCAACGTCTATCGGGTACGCTATTTGAACGTATTGACCAGTGGCTTTCTGGCGGGGCTAGGCGGGACTTACTTCTCGTTGCAGACCGTCTCATTCCGGGAAGGCATTACGGTTGGGAGTGGATTTATCGCCCTGGCAGCCATGATTTTCGGCAACTGGACTCCGCTAGGGGCGTGGGGCGCGGCCTTGCTTTTCGGCTTCTGTCAGGGGTTGGATACTGCTTTACAAAGCTGGTACGGTCAGATTGAATGGTTGCATACTTTCACCCAGGCTCTCCCCTATCTGGTGACAATTATCGTCCTGACCGGCGCAATCGGGCAAAGTCGTCCTCCGGCAGCCGACGGCGTGCCTTATTAAACCTTGCCGATTGCCACTGATGTTATACCTGTTCTAAAATCCCAATTTGGCGGTAACTTTGTCGCCTGCTCCATCTTTGGGCAACACCATTACCAGTACCTCGTTACCTTTCCTCAAGAGAGTAATATTATGAGTAGCACTGTTCCAGGTGCGTTTGGTATCTACCCCGCCTTCGCCGCTTAGAGCATGATTCTTTTTCAAAGTAGGAATCGCGGTGTTGAAAAATTCAACCGCCTCATTTTCGCTATCCCACTGACTGCGCCAGACATAACCAACTGCCCCCTGCCCGTTTTCCAAGACCTGATAGCGGTCGCCAGCCCAGCCATTCGCTCCATTTTTGGAGGTGGTTTCATCGCTACCCAATTGCAACCACAACTTGACCTGTAACTCACCCAAAGTGTTTATATCCAGGCTTTTCCAACCATTGCCCAAAGTATCGGTCAAGGAACTGAAAGCCACATTTACCGGCTCGACCCGCTTATCATATTTTTCAGGATGCATAATCTGGCTGGTTGAGCGCGGTGGATATTCCCGGAAAACCTTATTGACCGCTTCCCAACCGCCTTTAGCGAAAATTTTCTGCACAAAGTTCAGCCCATCGGCATAGGGAAATTGCAGGGTTTCGCGCAGATATAGCGGCGAATTATCCAGCACCTTCTGGTCAAAACTGCTGGAAAGTTTGACCAGCTCATTTACTTCCGCCGCCGGTAGATTACCGCCCTGAATCCAGGCGTACTGTGATTGAACTGCGTCGCCTTCGACCAGAGCCAAAATCGCATTGTCAAAATCATCGTTCCATTCGGTAGCCCCCGGTTTACGCTGCGGACGAAGCTTGGTCAGGTCAAAAGTCTGGTCTTGCAGACCGTGGGTTAGCTCATGTTCGGCGGTAAATTTGACCAGTGGATTTAGCTTATTGGGGTCGCCATCTACTACTATGTAAAGCTTTTTGGTTTGCGGGTCATAAAAACCCAAAACCTGGCTATTGAGTAAATCTAAATAATTGCGGGTAAAATCAAAATCATTCGGGACATAGCCAAAGATTTTGAGGAACTTTTCGTACTTAGCCACTTCCTGCGGTGGGTTTTCGCGGCGGAATTGCTCTTCTTGATATTTCGCCAAATCCGCTCGTGTCATAAAATTACGCTCGACTGGTTGCTTAAAATTCAAAGCGCGAGTTTTCTCGGTTTGCTTGGCGATTTTGTCCATTTCCTGTTGCACCGCCGCCGGAACACTCACCGTTGGCACTGGAATAGGCGATAAAGCGGGGGTAGTAGTCGGGACGGTTGCCGCCGAAGTTGGGGCAACGGCATTAGTGGTAGCAGCCGTAGTCGCCGCCGAAGTAGCTGCTGCCGAAGTAGCTGCTGCCGAAGTCGCCGCAGTGGTTGCTACCGATGTGGTCGCCGCCGTAGTATTGCTGGCGGTGGTAGTCGCCGGTAGACTAAGTGAAGTGCTATCCGAGCCACAAGCGGTCAACAATAATAAACCTAGCATCAAGACGATTGCCAGTGGGCTGATCGGTCTGGCAAACTTAGCGAAAATATTCAATTTTGATTTATGTAAGCTCATTTAGAATTGCTCTCCTTTAATATGACCCGCTAACTTCAGGCAACGATTAAACCAAAGCTGGCTAACCGATGTCTTCAAGATTATAACAGATGAACCTTACAAGAGGTGTTAAAAAATTCGCAGCAATGTATTTTCTTTGTTTAAAATTATCAGCTTGGAATTGGCTGGAATTTGGCTGGAATTTGAAATGGCTGGAATTGGCTTGGAATTGTTCGGAGCGAAAGAGTATGTTAATATCGCCCGAATATCCCAACCGAAAACCAAATTTTTTAGAACTGAGGAAATTGCCAAGATATGAGCTTAAATGTCTTTGTTTCTACCTACTTTGAGCCGGAGGAAATCGCCCGCTTGCAGAATGAAGTCGCCGGGCGCGGTCTGAATTTGATTTATCACGGCGACTGGCTACCAAAAGCCACTTTTCCGGCCCAGCATGATCATAACTTGAAGCTAACCGCCGAGCAGGAAAAAATCTGGATAGCTGACTTAGCCCAGACCGATATTATGCTGGATTTTGAGCTGCTGACCATCGAGCGGTGGTTGCCTGAAAAGCTAGTGCCACGCCTGGGCTGGCTTCAGACTACCAGCGCCGGGGTAGGCCAGATTATCGCCAGAGCGGGGTTGCAAAATAGCGAGCTAATCGTGACCACCGCCAGTGGGCTGCACGCCGGGCCGATGGCGGAATACGCCATGTTGGGCCTTTTGATGTGGAGCAAAGAGTTTTCGATGACCCACCGGCAGCAATCTGAAAAAATCTGGCGAAAGTATGCTACCGATGAACTGCCCGGCAAAACCCTGGCGATTATCGGCCCAGGCAAAATCGGACGCGAAATCGCCCGGCTGGCGAAAGCTTTCGGGATGTATGTTCTGGCGGCTCCCAGCCGTCTGGAAGGCCGTAGTCCCGACGATTATAACGCCGATGAACTTTTTGCTACCGACAAGGCCGCTCTGCAAGCCGCTTTGTCTCGGTCAGATGCTTTGGTGCTGGCGATGCCCCATACCCCGGCAACCGAGCGCATGATAGGCCCGGACGAGTTTGCCGCCCTCCGACCAGGCGGATATTTTATCAATGTGGCGCGGGGGAAAGTAGTGGAGGAAGGGGCTTTGCTGGCGGCCCTGCAAAGTGGGCATCTGGCAGGGGCGGCCCTGGATGTTTTTGAGACCGAACCCCTTCCTGACGATAGTCCCTTGTGGGCCATGCCAAATGTCTATCTCACCCCTCACTCGGCTAGTACGGTCTACCGCGAAAATGAGCGGGTGATTGACCTGTTTCTCCACAACCTCGATTTATTTCTGGCGGGGCGCTCTTCCGAAATGCAGAATATTTTGGATAAATCCCGCATGTACTAAAATCTGAAATCTAAAATCTGAAATCTGAAACCTAAGGTCGAAAATCGCCGGGCTAATTTTCCTCAAAGAGGGTGAGGAGAAGATAGCCGAAACAAACCAGCCCGATTTTGCGTAGAATAGACGACTTTGATAAACAATAGATACCCTGCTCATAAAGCAGGATTAAGTATTGAAAGCTAAGTTGTTATTGAAAGCCAGGTTGTAGGTAAACAAAGTTTTTTCTAAAACAGGATTAACAGGATTGGGAAGGGACAGGCAAAATTATGCAAAATTACGGGCAGGGCAATTCGGGGCTGGTTTCGCTGATTATTAAAGGTATTCTGGCACTGGTCGCTATTGTCATCTTGATTCAGGTCTTTAAAACTATAATCGCCGTAGTAATTTCAGCCCTGATATTGGGGGCAATTGTAATCGGTATTCTGGCTTTGCTAAAATACCTGGGCCGCGATAGTCGGCGCTATTAAACCATCTGATATCTGAAATCTGAAATCTAAAATCTGAAATCTAAAATCTAAAATGAAGAGGCTTTAGATTTTAGATTTTAGATTTCAGACTTTACCGAAATATTGAAGCGGCGACTTTAGATTTCAGATTTCCGACCTTGTAAAATGACATCCCAATCGGCCTTATGCTAAAATTGGGATATGAAAATTGATAAAACCCCGACCCAAACTGAAACTGATAATCCGGTTGTAGCTCCACGCCGTCAACCCTTTATCGCCCTTCAAAACCGCGATTTTCGACTTTTGTGGATTGGGCAGAGCGTATCCCAAATCGGTACGATGATGCGGTTGGCGGCTCTCGGTTGGCAGATATATATTCTGACCCATGACCCGTTGCAACTTGGAGTTATCGGCCTCTTTCGAGTAATTCCCCTGATATTATGTTCAATCGTCGGTGGGCCAGCCGCCGATGCAGTAGACCGCCGCAAGTTATTGATAGTTGCCCAGGCCGGGCTACTTTTATGTTCGGCAAGTCTGGCAATCGTCACTATCACCGGCATCGTAACGGTCTGGTGGATTTACGGCATTACGGCGGTTGGGGCAGCGATTAATGCTTTCGAGCGTCCGGCATTTTCGGCCCTCGTCCCAGCCCTTATTCCCCGCGAACAACTCCCCAGCGCCATTAGCCTTAATACCCTAAACTTTCAGATTGCCACCGTGATTGGGCCGGGGTTCGGCGGAGTCTTTATCGCCCTTCTGGGAGTAGGCGGGGTTTACTGGCTGGATGCCGCGACCTATATCGTGGTCCTGGCTGCCGTCATCCTGATTCATTATCGCCCGGTGGCCCGGAGCGGGCAGCGCATCAGTATTCAGGCGGCAGTGGACGGATTGCAATTTGTCTGGAGCAACAAAATTCTGGTAGCCGGAATGCTGCTGGATTTTTTCGCCACTTTTTTTGCCTCCGCCACTACCCTTCTGCCGATAGTCGCTACCGAAGTTCTGAAAACCAATGAAGTGGGTTTTGGCTTACTTTCGGCGGCTCAATCTATCGGGGCAGTCGCAATGTCGCTGATTATGGCCTGGTGGAATGTCGGGCGCATCCGCCATCCGGGGATTGTATTGTTAGTAGCGGTCTTCTTTTTCAGCGTTTTTACGGTTTTCTTTGGGTTTTCTGACTCGCTGCTGCTTTCGATGTTCTGGCTGGCCTTGATTGGGGCGAGTGATACCGTCAGCATGGTACTGCGCCAGACGATTGCCCAGTTAGTTACCCCGGACGAAATGCGAGGCCGGATGCAGTCGGTCAATATGATATTTTTTGCGGGTGGGCCGCAACTGGGCGAAGTGGAAGCCGGGATAGTAGCCCGGTATTGGGGAGCGCCATTTTCGATTATAACCGGCGGGCTGGCCTGTATCGCGGTGGTGCTGGGGATAGCCTTTTTCAGTCGCCGTTTACGCGAATATCAATTTGAACATTTTGACGACTGATTACCGGCCTAAATAAGGGCTAATCACTGATGTAATCGGTCTTGAGGCCCAATGCTTCGGGCGCGTGAAGCCGAAGCATAAGCTGGTTCACTTCTTCGGTGCGTTCGCGCCGCGAGAACAACGATACGAGTATCATCGTGCCAAAAGAAAGCGGCACTGACCAGATCGCGGGTTGGGCCAGTAGGGTCGCGGTCAGCGGGTCAACTCCCCGTACTGCCCCGCCACTGCCAATCGCTGCCCCGCTCCCGCCTATCAACATTGTAATGATAATCGCAGTCGAGGCCAAAAGCCCGCCCGCCAGAACCCCTGCCGCCGCCCCCGCCCTGGTCAGACCCTTCCACCATGTGCCAAGTAGCAGCATCGGGAAAAAACTGCTGGCGGCAATCGCAAAAGCCCAGCCCACCAACATATTTATGTCAAATCGGTCTACAAACAGACCGGCGATAATCGCGGCGCTCCCCGCCAGGATTGCCGAAATCCGAAAAGCCCGACGGCGCTCCCGATTGGAAGCTTTGGGTCGCAAAATCCGCCCATATATGTCGTGAGCCAGCGCCCCGGCGACGGAGACTAAGAGGCCACTAAAGGTAGACATAAAGGCCGCAAATGCTCCAGCGGCGGTAATCGCGCCCAGCACCTGGGCCAACCATTCCGGTAGCACTTTGGAAGGCAGACTCAAGACCACCGAATCGGTTGTGCCGGTAGCATAGAGTTCGGGGGCGTGGCTGCGGCCCAAAGCTCCAATGACCGGCGGAAAGAGATAAAACGTCCCTATCAGGCCCAGCACCAAAAGGGTGGTATGACGAGCGCTGCGACCATCGGTATTGGTATAAAACCGTACCAGAATGTGCGGCAGCCCGGCAGTCCCAAAAATGATTGCGATGATCAGGGAATAGGTATACAGCAGCGATAGACCGGGATGCTCCTTGCTATCGCCGGTAAGCGGCCCAAAAGCCTCGCTCCACAAATCCCCGGAAGGGGCGTTGGGAACCGGTTGTCCGGCGGCAAAAACCAATTGGTTGGCATTTACCAGCACTACCTCGCCCGGCGTGATGGTCAATAGCTGTCCGGCCTTTAGCTCGATAGTCTGCCCATTGAGCCGAACCTGTCCGGCCTGTTGCGGGATAAATTCGGTGGTGAAGCCAAATTGCAACCGCACCCCGGCTGAATAGTTCAGGGTGTGGGCTTCGGTGAAGCGCGGTACATCCTGATGCTGATTGGCGTTGAGATGGGAGTTATAGCTGCCGAAAATCGAAAGCAACAAAAATACCGGCACCGCCAGAGCAAAGAGCTTGAGCCAAAACTGGAAAGCCTGTACCAGGGTAATCCCTTTCATCCCACCCAGCACTACGTTCAGGGTGATGACCGCCCCGACTATCACCACTCCAACCCAATAGGGTGTCCCGACTACGGTTTGCAGGGTCAGGCCCGCGCCCTTCATCTGCGGCAGCATATAAAAAAAGCCGATAATCATGACAAAACCCACCGCGATTTTGCGAAACCAGCGACTATCGAAGCGCCCTTCGGCGTAGTCGGGAATAGTATAAGCCCCGAAACGTCGGAGCGGGGCGGCGACAAATAGCAATAAAAACAGATATCCGGCGGCATAACCAACCGGATACCACAACACATCGTAGCCGAATTTCATGACCATTCCGGCTATTCCCATAAAGGAGGCTGCGCTGAGATATTCGCCACTGATGGCGGCGGCATTCATTAAAGGGCCGACGGTACGACTGGCAACAAAAAAATCACTGGTAGTCCGTACCACTCTGGTAGCCAGAACTCCCAGACTGGCGGTGGTAATCACTACCACCAATATACTTATAATGGATAACCAGTTGATGTTCATTTGTCACTCGGTAGTGATCAGTGATCAGTGATCAGTAAGCTAGTTTTGAGT
>JBBRSG010000142.1:0-14874 GCA_038245615.1 Chloroflexia bacterium
AGCGGCGGTCCCCAAAATCTCTCAGCTTTCCTGGCGGCGACCTCTGATAGATATTCATGCTTTTTGGCGACCTGGAACTGACCGTAGCCGCACTCTTCCGGCGGACTGGGGCGAGAGTTTTATATCGCAAGCTACCACCCATGCCCCGGTAGGTTGTCTTTTTAGCCTGAATGGGGAAAACCGGCACACTTTTGCCTTTTCCGATGCTCTAAACCCTATAGAAATCAAAGCCGGAGTGAATGAAGAAACTGCTACTTTCTTTTTTCAGCTAACCCTTTTTCAGGTATCCACGCCTTTTTCTAGCTACGAAGCCAGCTTGCGGCTGGATACCCGTAAGCGGCCCTATTACCAGATTTTAGCCGAGGTACAACGCTGGTGGGCGCAACAGCCCGGTTATACTCCGGCTTCTGTTCCGGCGGTAGCTTGCCAGCCGATGTATTCGACCTGGTATAGCTTTCATCAGGAGTTATTGGCCTCAGAAGTAGAGGCCGAGAGTCGTCTGGCCGCCGAGTTAGGTTGTCGGGCCGTAATCGTGGACGATGGTTGGCAGACTTCTAACCATGACCGGGGCTATGCCTATTGCGGGGATTGGGAGGTTTTTTCGGAAAAAATCCCCGATATGGCGGGCCATGTCGCCAAAATTCACGAAAGCGGCCTGAAATTTATTTTGTGGTACGCCTTACCCTTTGTTGGCCCGCGCAGTCGGATTTTCAGCCAGTTTGAGGGCAAGTATCTTAATTTTATACCCCACTTGAATACCTGGGTTCTTGACCCGCGCTTTCCAGAAGTCCGACAATACTTGATTGCAATATGTGAGAAAGCTTTAGGAGAGTGGGGAGTGGACGGCTTCAAAATTGATTTTGTGCAACACTTCAAGCAACCGCTTGACCAAGATTTAGCTAAGTCTAAGACGGAGGGACGAGATTATCTTTCGGTCCCGGCGGCGACTGACCAGCTTTTGTCCGACCTGATAAAACGGCTTCATCAGCTTAACCCGGATATTATGATTGAATTTCGCCAGCCCTATATTGGCCCACTAATGCGAAAGTATGGCAATATGTTTCGGGCCGGAGATTGTCCAAACGATAGTATCAATAATCGGGTGCGGACATTAGATGTCCGATTGCTCAGTGGGAATTCCGCGCCCCACTCCGATATGCTGATGTGGCATCCGGGCGACCCGGTAGAAAGTGCCGCGCTTCAATTACTCAATGTGCTATTTGCCGTTCCCCAAATTTCAGTCAAACTAATGAATCTTCCCCCGGCCCACCTACAAATGCTGCAATTCTGGCTGGCTTTCTGGCAGAGTAATCAAGCCTTACTGCTTGAAGGTGAACTAAAACCGCTACACCCGGAACTATTGTACCCCCTGGTAGAAGTTCTTCACGAGAACCACCAACTTAGCGCGGTATATGCCAATACTATCGTAACTTTGGCCCATACTTCTTTTGATGAACTAATTTTGATAAATGCAACCCTTGATCCTCGCCTAATTTTAGAGATTAGCGGCGACCAAAAATTATACCAACTTGAAGTGCGGGATTGCATTGGAAATGTAGTTAGCACCCAAGAAGTCTATCTGAAAGCGGGCCTGCTGTCGCTTCCAATCCCAGTGGCTGGGTTAGCTAGATTTAGGATAAAGCCGGAAATGTAATCGAAATTGAATAGAGCAAGCTTTACAATCTACTTCGAGCGAGTGGGTTGCCCTGGGCAAAGGAAACCGCTGCCCGTAACTTCACCCGTAACTTCAATTGACGTAATGATTATGCTGGGTTGGGACGGGTGTTTTCAGTTAAAGACCTGGCGGAAAGCCTTTTGCTTGTTAGTCTCACTGACCTGCGCATAGATGCGGGTAGTTCCAGGGTCGGCGTGGCCTAATAAATCCTGGGTTACAGCTAAATCGCCGGTCTGCGAAAGCATCCGGGTAGCAAACCAGTGTCGGAACGTGTGCGGCGTAATATGAGTTTCTAGCTCGGCCTGTTCTACCAATTCCCACAAGACGCTACGAATGGCATTGGTGGTAAGCGGCTTAATCGTCTTCCAGCCTGCTCCTCGGTCATGTCTGGCAAAAAGCGGCTGGGCCGCTAACTCTCTGGGGTTGCTGCTGCGGTTACTTCCCGCCCGTTTAGGCTGGCTTGGTCTATATGGTTGGCTCGTAGAAGGCTTGATGCTACTAAGAGGATTAGCCTGGGCCAAAAGACGAGTGCGGACGCTAAAATATTCTTGGAGAGCTTGCCAGGCGGCGGTATCAAAGTAAACCCACCGTTCTTTTTGGCCTTTACCTACCACCAAAGCCCGCCGATTAGTCGCGTCCAGGTCGCCTCTGCTAAGGGCTACTACTTCACTCACCCTGGCCCCGGTGCATTTGAGGGTTTCCAATAGGGCAATATTTCGCAGGTGCCGCAGTTCGTACCGCCGTTTATCAAGTTCTGCCATCTTAGCCGCCGGAGCGCGAAAGCCACTCGGTGATTTTTGAGGGTCGGGCTGAACCTCATCCCTCGTGCTGCCAGGACTATCGGTAGCGGTTGAAGCCGACCCCACCGGGCGGGGCTGTCGGGCCGCCGACAGCAACTTTTCGATTACCTCATCGGCGGGAACTTTGCTCAAGATATTGGTTTTGATTTTACCCCTTAAGTCGCTCAAGCTTTCAATCAGGCGGTCGTACTCTTCGGCGGGTAAGGTGATTAACCTTTGGCGAGAACACCACCGATAGAAGCGGGTAATTCCGGCGATGTAGGTGGCGGTAGTGGTTCGAGCGGCCCGCCGAGTGGTGTTAGCTTTCTCCAAAGCATTGATAGCTTTTATCTTAGCATTAGTCTGGGGAACTGAGGTCGCGGCAATAGCAGGGGCAGGCGATGGCGACGAATTGTCGGGCGGTTGACCCTGACTAATCCACATTACGCAATCTACCGCCCATTGAGGCTGAAGATGTGCTACCGGACACTCGTCGGGGTCAATCCCGCACTGTTCCTTTAGGTACAAGCTAAACCTACCAATCCCGACCTGATAGGTGCGGACGGTAGCCGGAGAATGTCCCGAACCGAGCGCAGTCAGAAACCTGCCGATAGCCGCACTGATAGTGATAGGCACAGTTTCATCATTCGATTGGGAAAGATTAAGATTATCCGACATAAGTTGTTAAGTTAGCTTCAGCGTTTCTCGTTTGTCACTCATAGACAGGCCCAAACCTCTCGATATTCTCACTAATCCGACCACTTTACTATACTGCCTATCCTTTAGCTTGTCAATGATGAATGTGATAATAATTGTTATCACATTCATCATTATAGAATATCTTCAACCTTTAAGGTCATATTTTCCTTACCTTATTGGATTTCTGAAACAATTTTTGACATAGTGGGGTTGAAATGATAAACCTAGATGTCCAATGGCGCTAGTCAATTCGCTTTTGGAAAAAGCTTGTCTAAATCGAGTGATGGGAGTATTCTTGCGTCATCAATACCAGCAAAGATTGGAAGAATTATAAGCAAAGGATACCTTCGATGTTGAAGAATTATGCAGATTTGAACCGAAATGACTGGAATCGAGAGGCGCAGCGTTACCAGGAGCGTCACCGCGATAACTTGATTGGTGGCGATGGCCTATGGGGGCCGGTCTTCGGGGTACCGGGCGAGACCAGCCTGGGCGTTCTGGGCGAAGTCGCCGGGAAAGATGTTTTGGAACTAGGGTGTGGCGGCGGACAATGGGCCGTGCGATTGGCCCGACAAGGAGCGCGAGTAGTCGGACAGGATATTTCAGATAGCCAGGTAGACTACGCCCGCCAGTTTGCGGCAGAGGCTGGGATTGCCCCTCCAGGCCGGGCCGAGTTCCGGCAAGGCAACGCCGAGGATTTAAGCGAATGGCCCAACGCGAGCTTTGAGGTGGTTTTTAGTAATTTCGGGGCGGTGGGTTTTGTAGATATTGGGCGGTGCTTTAAGGAGGTGGCGCGGGTTTTGCGGCCTGGTGGTCTTTTCGCCTATAGTTGGCTCAGTCCATTTTTTGATTGTCTGGCGGACGAGGGCGAAAACCAGCTTGAAATTGTACGACCTTACTTTGACCGCACCCCGATGACCGCCGAAAGTCGCTGGCCTGACGGGACCCGCACCACCTATGTTCAATTTCATCATACCTTTGGGGATTGGCAGACCGCCCTTTTTGAAGCAGGATTGCTCCTGACTGATATAATCGAGCTTGAACCCCAACGCCAACGCTGGCGCGAAAGCACTTGGAACAATGTTCCCTGGTACAAAGTTTCGATGATACCGTCAACTACTATCTGGCGCGCTCGTAAACCCAAAGTCCCTTTTGACCAGATTTTTTGAGCAAAGCAAATGAATGTACACACTTACGCGGACGAGCTAAAGCCGGGCGACCAACAGATTACGCGAGGTCGGACGGTGACGGAAGCTGATATTGTAAATTTTGCCGGGTTGACCGCCGATTATTATTCGCTGCACACCGATAGCGAATATGCCAAAACCACGATGTTTGGAGAGCGGATTGCTCATGGAATGCTGGTGCTATCGTATGCAATCGGGCAGATGGACTTGCAGACCGGCGGGGTGCTGGCCTTTTACGGCATCGAAAATTTACGGTTCGCCCGCCCGGTTAAAATCGGCGATACGATTCACGCCGAAATAGAGATAATTTCTCTGGAAAGCCGGAGTGAAAAACAAAGTCTCTCCACCAATCAGGTTCAAATTCTGAACCAGCGAGGAGAGACCGTGATTAAGGCAACCTTCAAATGGCTGCTGGCAAACCGACCTTGACTAGCGTCTATTCAGCAAAAAGACGCTACCTAGCAAGAGTATCGAGCCAACCAGCGAGGCCAGGCTGAGTTGTTCGCCCAAGAGCGCCCAGGCCAGTAACGCCGCCACCGATGGCTCTAGCAATGTCATAATTGCTGCCGCCGTCGCGCTGGTACGGCTAATCCCTTTGAGGAAGACAATATAGGCGACCCCAGTCGGTATCCAACCCAAATAAGCGGCAATCGCCCATACGCCGGGCTGCATTTCCAGCCGTACACTTCCGGTCAGCATGGCTATTCCTAGTAGGACTAGCGCCCCGATAGTGAAAGCCACTGCTATTGGCTGAATCGAGCCTCGCGCTGTTCCCCCATGTACAGTTTCCAGGCGGGAGGCCAGCTTAGAGCAAACCAAAAATAGGGAATAACCAAAGCCCGTGACTAACGCCAGCAACGCCCCTAGCAAATATTCGGGCTTGATGGCTTCGCCCGGTTGTCCGCCCCCAAAAGCCAATAGCGCCGTCCCGGTCAGGCTTAGGGCCAGCGCCGTTACCAGCCGCCGAGTCAGCCGCTCTTTAAAGACCGGAATAGAGATAAAAGCGACTATCAAGGGCGAACTGCACAGCGCCACCACCACGACCAGGGTCACGCTGGCGAGCGGTATCGCCAGAAAATATGTCACTTGATAAAGCGCCATCGCCAGGCCCATCATAGTGTAATACTGCCATTCGCGGCGGGTGAGGCGAAAGGGGTTGCGGCGAGTAAAGAGCCAGGTCAGCCCCAGTAAAAAGGGCGAGGCCAGCCCCAACCGCAAAAAGCCAATCCAAAGCGGCGGAGTTACCTCGACCCGGTTGAGCAGGGCCGAGGATACCCCGGTTGTTCCCCACATTACCGCCGCCAGTACCATCCAGCCCAATCCGTTGCCTTTGGGGGCAACCGTATTCGCAGCCTGGTTGCCATCCAACTTAGTAATGCTGGTGCTTTCGGTGGTTGCACCGATTTCAAGCACCGTAAAAGAATCATGTATATTGTCAGACATCAAAATCTCCCCGACCCACTAAGAGTCGTAGTTATCTAAATTAGTCATAAATCAAAATTAGGGAAATAGGACGGGGAAAGTGGATGGTCAAAAAGTCTCAAAACTACCCGATTTAATTATGGGAGTTTGTAAGAAAACAAGTGATTTAACTTTCCACCGACCTGGTTACAGTGCTACGCCCGCAACTGCTGGCGGCGCGACTGGCCCGGTAGGTGGAGGCAGTACGCCCAGACCTTGAGGAGTTTGACGATACATTAAGGTGAAAACTTTCTGCCAAATCTGCAAATATTTTTTGGTAGCGCTTCTAAAAACTGCTCAAGAAGCTTACCTGATTATAGCATAGCCATTTGGGGCTGACAAGCCGGAATGGTTTGGGAAAAGTTGTAGAGATTAGTGTTATAATAAAGCCCTCAAAGCTGCAATCAAGTTAGGGCTATAACTAAATCGAATGAAACCAATCATCAATCGTCAACCGAAAATCCCGGTTGAACCCTGGGAGAAAGCTTATTTGCTGCTTCAGCCGCTTATCCCTCTGACCCTGGCGCTGTTGCCCGAACCGGAATTCACTACTCGCCAGTTTGTGCTATATTTGCGGGCGACTGAGCCGGGAGAACTGGCCTATACTCAGGCGGTATCCGGCTGGAAAGATAATCTGACGTTGGGTCGCCAAACGGTACACGGTCAGGTTTTGCCGCAACTTCTGAAAGAGGAGGGCAAAGCGACCTGGGTCGGCTACAGCTACGACCCGGCAGAAGAAGATGGTCTCTCAGTCCCTTCGCGCTGGCTCAAACCGGGCTACAGCTACTCTGGGGATGAGGTTTGAGTTTTGAATTAGGAGAATAGGAATTTTAACAGGGATGGACAGGATAGACCGGATAGTTTTGAGGTTTGAGGTTTGAATTAAAATGCCATTAATAGCGTAGCTTCTCAGCACTCAACCCTTTTGCGACCTTCGATTTTAGATTTCAGATCTCAGATTTTAGATTACTAAGGAACTAACCATGCCTTCACCAAATAATATAACTGAATTGATAATCTTTGCGGGCGGGGCAATTGGCTTCGTGGTGTTACTATTTGTCGCCTCGCGCTTTACCAATGTTGGTAGGCGGTTGACCGGGGATTGGAAACCCGGCCCGATTGACTTGCCGCCAATCGAGGATAAATCCGTACCGCGCCGCGAATATATTGATCCACTAGCCCGGCTCAAGCCGCAGTACGTCCTGATTCCAGTGGTCATCACTCTGGCGCTGCTGTTTGTCTACTACTTTCTAACCAAGCAAACTTTTCAATCGGGGAATTAGAGGAAGGTCTAAAATCTAAAATTTAAGGTCGCGGGCCGGGGGAAATAGAGGGCCGAATTCCTTAATCGCGGCCTCGCCCCAGAGGGGTTAAATCGTAAATTCTCTTTCCCCGATGTTAGATTTCAGATCTTAGATATTAGATTTTGACCCAAATTATGTGGTCATTACACAAAGCATTTAATGATATACGGCGGCGAAAACTACGGTCTCTTTTAACGATAACCGGGATTGTAATTGGCGTAGCCGGAATTGTGGCGATTGTAGCGACGGCTCGCAATCTGGAACAGGCCCAGCGTTTTAATTATTCTAATGCCAGCCAGGATGACATGCGCTGGTGGGTCTGGAACAATACCGAAACCACCGAATATGCTCTCAATCAACTGCCCAATATTGCCTCGGTACAGCGCCGGGCCAGCTACAATACCCGCTTTCGGGCCGGGCCGGAGTGGTTCGACCTGGTTTTTTACGGCTACGACGATTACGGAGATGTCCGGGTCAATAAAATGGAGTTCACCGAGGGTCGGCCTCCCGGTAAAGGGGAAGTGGCTTTCGAGAACTCGGTGCATGACCTTGTGCCAAATCTCAAGGTCGGCGACCAGATTATTTATCGCCTGGGCAGCGACAATCGGGAAGAGCAACTGACCGTCAGTGGTTTTGCCCGTAGCCCGGCCTATCCCTCGGCGGCAATCCTCAATTTCACGGTAGCCTACGCCAGCGCCCCGGATGTTCGCAAAATGTTGGGTATTCCCGGCGACAATGAGATATTGCTCAAAATCTACGATTTCGCCTCGCGGACTGAAACCCGCCGTCAGGCCGAGGATATTTTCCGCAAACGCAATCTGCAATTCGCCAGTTTTGTGGCCCGCGACCCCGGTAATTATCTGGGTAAACAGGAATTGGATACCCTGGTTTTGTTGCTGCTTTTCTTTTCAGGAGTAGGCTTGGTCATTAGCGGTTTTCTAGTGGCGAACACCCTTTCGGCGATTGTGACCGAGCAAATCGGCGAAATCGGGACACTTAAGGCCCTGGGCGCAAGCCGCTTTCAGGTACTACAGGTCTATATGTTCGCCGGATTGATTTACGGACTGATTGGCAGCGCGATAGGCATTATTGGCGGCTTTTTGCTGGGCAAATTGCTTTTGGGCTATCTGGGTAGCACCGTCAATTTTAATGTAGACAATTTCTTTTTCCAGCCCGATGCAGTGCTTTTAGGCTTGGCAGTCGGGGTAGGCGTGACTTTGCTGGCGGCGCTACTCCCGGCCTGGAGTGGTACCCGACTTTCGGTGCGGGCGGCGCTTGCCAGCTACGGTATTCAGTCCACTTATGGGCAGGGCCGTCTGGATAGACTTATGGCCCGAATGCGGGGGATTCCGCCCTTAGTGGCCTTTTCGGTGCGAAATCTGGCCCGCCGCAAGACGCGCAACTTGATTACCCTGGGAGTAGTGGCGTTGGGCTGTGCCGCCTTTTTATCGGCCCAAAGTGCCAGCGCCTCGCTAGACCGAACTATTACCGAACTCTATGATCTCTACGGGGCAGATGGCTGGATGACCTTCCGCAGTCGGATGAACACCAATTTCGGCGAGCGCCTCAAGACGGTCGAGGGCGTGACTATCGCCGAGGGTTGGTCGCGGGGACGGGCTACCTTGCGGGCTTCATCCGCCGATATTTGGGCCGTCCCCTATGACACCCGCCTCTACCGTAAGCCGGTCACGGAAGGGCGCTGGTTTGGCCCTGACGATACTAATGTAACTTTGGTGACGGTACTTTTGGCGCGGTCTAAAAACCTCAAGGTTGGGGATACGATTGATATAGAGGTTGGAAAAGTCCGCGACCAATTGCTTATCATCGGGCTGCTGGAAGATAATAGCAAATATTTGGGCAGCACGTCGTCCGGGAAATTATTTGTGCCACAGGAGACTGGCGAGCGGATTTTGCGCCACCAGGGGACGGCGGATTTCTTTTCGCTGGCCTTTTCCCAATCCGACAAGGGTTTTGTAGACCAGACCATGAGCGCAATTGAGCGGCGTTTTCGGGACTACGGGCCGAACAGCCTTTCGGCCTACAGCGATAAGGCCAGCGCCCAGCAGATTACCGCGATTTTACAACTGATGCTGTATGCGATGGTCGCCATTATTGCCCTGATTGGGGTTATCGGGGTAGTCAACACCCTAACCCTGAATGTGCTGGAACGACGGCGCGAAATCGGGGTATTGCGTAGTCTGGGCGGTTCGGATGCCCGTTTGGTGCAGGTCTTTATGACCGAAGGGCTGATGCTGGGATTTTTGGGCTTCGTAGTGGGGCTGGCCCTAGGCTATCCTCTAGCGCAGATTTTGGTGGGTTTTATCGGGCAGGCGGCTTTCCCGCTCAACTTCGTCTTTGATGGCTCAATGGTCGGCCTGACCCTACTTTTTGCCCTGGTTCTGAGCGTGGGGGCGAGCCTCGGCCCGGCTTTAGGAGCGGCCCGCGTGCGGGTCGGCACTACCTTGCGCTATGATTAGCCCAAAAGTCTATATTAGGGAGGAAGATTATGAATACTGACGTTATTTATCTTTTGCAAAATGGAGACAGGGAAGAACTGGTCGAGATGAGTGTTCAAGAGTATGCCACCGAAGATTTGTTGCAAAAACTTCTGGCGGATTACCCCAAGTTGCTGGCGGGAACCCAGATTAACCCCACCGAACCCCGCCGATGGTTGTTGATAAGCCGTGAAATGGGTGTTCCAGGTGAAGAAGCTGGAAGTAACCGCTGGTCATTAGACCACCTTTTTCTCGATCAGGATGGTATTCCAACCCTAATAGAAGTAAAGCGCAGTAGCGATACCAGGGCGCGGCGGGAAGTAGTTGCTCAGATGCTTGATTACGCTGCCAATGGGGTTAAATATTGGCCGGTTGAGAAGATTAAAACTGCTTTTGAGATAACTTGTGCCAAATCCTTGCTTAATTCGGTTGAGGTTTTTAATGCTTTCCTTGAGCCGGGCATGGAGCCGGAGCATTTTTGGAATAGTGTCAAGACTAACTTACAGGCTGGAAAGATTCGGATGATTTTTGTAGCCGACTTCATTTCTCCAGAATTACAGCGAATAATCGAATTTCTGAATGAGCAAATGGATCCGGCTGAAATTTTGGCGGTAGAAGTCAAGCAGTATGAAGGTAAGGGTCTTAAAATTCTAGTGCCAAGATTGCTGGGGCAAACCGCCCAATCCCAAATCCGCAAAGCTACCACCGTCCTAGGCGAAACCCGACAATGGGATGAGAAAAGCTTTTTTGAAGAGGTAAAGAAGACTACAAATTCAAAAACTCAGGATTTTATTCGGAAAGCCTATGATTGGTCTAAACCAAAAGCAAATCGTTGCTGGTGGGAAGGGGTAAACAAAAAGGCTCTTGCCTGGTGATACTAAAGCATAACAACAAAGATTATTATCTTTTTACAATCTGGACAGATGGCACTTTTGAGCTTCTTTTCCAGTATTTTATAACTCGACCACCCTATGATTCTGAGCAGAAAAGGAGTGAGTTTTTAGAAAAGGTGAATGGTGTTCCCGGTGTAAAACTATCCGCCACCAAAATTACCGGGCGACCCTGGTTCTACCTTTCTAGCTTGAATGATGAGGCAGCTTTAGACCGACTGCTAGGAATTTACGAAGAGATGGTTGAGGAAATTAAGACACTTTAGATGTTTGGTTGCCGACCACCTGATTAGCTATTGGCGCTTACCAATCCGTGAGCGAATTAATCGAGTTTAATGAAGCTATACTTGCAAATCGCCCGCCAAACGACTATTATAGTACCCGATGAACTGCTTGAGACGATTATCGGAACACTCTAATTTGGAGCTGGTTTGAGCCACCGAAAACCCCTGACAGCGTTAAGTCTGTCCACTTTTCAGGTTTTTTTATTTTCCCTGATTCTATTCTTCTGCCCGTTGGTCGAAGCTGGGGCCCTTATCCCGGTACGGCCCGATTGGTCATTTATGGAAATCTGGGAGCGTCCCGACTATGGCTTGGCGCAAGGTCTGGTTCAACGCTCGTGGTATTGGGGGCCAGCCCCTTTCGCTACCTTCAAAGAGAGCTATGCTGAAACCCCCGGCGGATTGCGCGACGTAGCATATTACGACAAAGGCCGGATGGAAATCACCCGGCCCGGTGGCAACCGCGCCCGACCCTACTATGTGACCAGTGGTTTACTGGTGCGCGAACTGATTTCAGGTCAGCAGCAGCTTGGAGATTATAACTTTCAGACCTTCCAGCCCGCCAATGTCCCGGTATCGGGGGATGGCCCGGAAAATAATTCTATTTCGCCGACCTATGCCAGCTTTCGCAACCTGACTGGCCCGGCGGCCCGTACTTTCGGCCCGGTCAATACCGCCCTTGACCGCAGCGGCAAAGTCACCACCGACCCGGCCTTGCCAGAACGCTACCCCGACACTTCTTCGGCCTACTATGATGCCACTTTGGGCCATAATATTCCAGCAGTCCTGTGGCGCTTTATGCACTTGCAAGGCCAGATTACCCACGACCATCGGCAGGTATTTGCGCCTCTCGCCGACTGGTTGCCGACTTTCGGTCTACCGATCACCGAAGCTTACTGGACGCGCTCTAAAGTCGGCGGGGTGGAACAAGATGTGATGGTTCAGCTTTTCGAGCGGCGGCTACTGACCTATACACCTTCCAATCCGCCCGCCTATCAAGTCGAAATGGGCAACCTGGGGCGGCATTACTTCGCCTGGCGCTACGGTAATGCCCCCACTAAGCCCACCCCCGCCCCGACTTATTCCCAGCCTCCACTCCGGTTGGTCATTCCTGCGATTGGAATAGATACAATTATTGAGTTTGTAGGCCAGAAAGCGGACGGCTCAATGGATGTCCCCACCAACCCGCTGGATGTAGGCTGGTATCGCTACGGGGCAGCGATTGGCGAAAAGGGAAATAGTGTGCTGGCGGGCCATTTGGATTGGTTCGATATTGGCCCAACCGTTTTCTTTAATCTCCGCAAGTTGAAATCCGGCGATTTGGTCTACGTTTATACCAGTCTGGGAACCCGCCGCACCTTCAAGGTCTACGACACCGGCTCATATCCGCTCAATAACTATCCCCAAGAGCGTATTTTTGGCGATAGCGACCAATCTCATCTGAACCTTATTACCTGCGATGGAGCATTCAATCCGGGTTCTGCCAGCTACAATCAGCGCCTGGTGGTCTACACCAATCTGGTCGAATAAAGATATGTCTGCTAATCAACCTCAGCCGGGGAATGAATTAAGTAATATTGTGGTGGTGCTATACCAGCCGCAGGATGTGGTAAATATCGGCGGGGTAGTCCGGGTAATGAGTAATTTTGGGCTGAGTCGGTTGCGACTGGTCGCACCTGCCGATTACGATGCCTACCGCGTCGAGGGTATCGCCCATCACACCCGCTCGATTATTGATCGCATCGAGTTTTACCCCGATTTGGAAGCAGCTTTGGCAGATTGCGGCTTTGTGCTGGCGACTACCGCTCGTAAACGTGGCACTCGCCGGGAGCGGTTCACCCCACGAGCAGCGGCACTTTTGGCGTTAGAGGCGGCTCGGCGCAGCCCGGCGACCCCGGTTGCGCTACTTTTCGGGCGAGAAGATAGCGGCTTGCCCAATGCGGCCCTCGACGACTGCCACGCCCTTGTGACAATCCCGACTGACCCGACTAACCCTTCCCTCAATCTGGCGCAAGCCGCTTTGTTAGTGGCCTACGAATTGTGGCTGGCAGCCCAGAATATAGAACCGGAAAACTCGCTCCTGCCCACCGAAATAGGTCAGACCCCCCGCACCGGCGAGGCCTCGACTGTGGCCCAGGCTCTCGAACTGCTCCGGGCCGATACCCGATTAGCTAACGGCAGCGAGCGACAAGAATTATTCGAGGCTCTAGCCGAATTGCTGTTGGCGCTCTACCCCAATACTACCGAAACCCGCATGGCTTACTCGATGACCCGACTGCGGGCGATTCTGTTGCGCTCGGCCCCCCGCAATGACGAAAGCCGGGTACTAGCCCATCTCTTTCAGCATCTCACTCAGGAGGTAAAACGGGGGTCAGGGGCCGGAGGGGAAGGCGGGAGATGAGCAGCCATGAGGGGGGTCAAGGGTCGGGGGTCAGAGGAAATTCAGGGCTGGGGGTATTTTGTGGGACATTGCTCCGTCAGTGGATTGAGGACTGAGTACTATTTTCTAGGAATGAGAGCATATTATGTGGGAAGCCGCTCCGTCGGCTGACTTGAGGACTGACCACTATCTACAAGGTTAGGGGTAAGTGAACAATCTATTGACAGTAACCAGTTAGCGCAATATCCTACAAATACCCCCAACCCTGAATTTTCCCCGACCCCCAACCCCCCTCATGGCTTCCGGCCTAATTCCCCAACCCCCAACCCTCTATTTCGTCGGGGTCGGGGCGGGCGAGCCGAGGCTCTTTTGCAGTTCGAGCAGGTTGGCGGCGGTCAAGCCAGTTACCACTATAACTATACTGTCGCCTGGCTTCAAATTAGCGGCGGACGGAGCAGCCTGACTGAAAGCGGTAATTAAAACCGGGTCAAGCGGGCCGATAATCGTCAGAGTAACGGCACTGGCACTCGTTCCCGTTCCCTTTGAATAAACCAGGACATTGCCAGTCAGACCCGAAATATCGGGGAGCGGTTGCTCGGCGACTTTGGCATATCCGGCTTTAATCATTTCGGTATTATAGAAAGTTGCCAGCTTATCATAACTATCGCTAAGAGAGTAAATCATGCTCCGGCTGGTCGGCCCGGCCTGGCTCAGGCTATCGCCAATCTGCTTACCCAAACTGCCCAGGTCGAGCAACTTGAGATTGCTATAGACCGGTAGCCCCACCGGAGGTGTAACCACCAGAGTAGGGGTAGCCGGAATAGCCGTAGTCGGGATGGGAGTTGGCCCGGATTGAAAGCTACCCCCCGCCCCGGCAGCGGTAATCGTGGCGATAATTGGATTGCCTACCGAGGGTCGAGGGGCGGGAGCAGGAATTGCGGTCGGCGGAACGGCAGTCGCGGTCGGCGGAACAGCGGTCGCAGTCGGGGTATCGCCGCAAGCCGCCAAAATTACCGAAAGCAATAGCAAGGCTAAAAGCCCTACTCTAAATTTATTAAAACCAAAAAAATTTTGCATCAAGGATGTGCCACCACTGGATTCTTTAAAAGGCCAACACCGTCAATTTCGATTTCGACTAGATCGCCTGGCTGGAGAAAGATAGGCGGTTTGCGAGCGAAGCCCACCCCTGGTGGCGTACCGGTCAGGACTACATCGCCCGGCTCAAGGGTAATCCCGTGACTCAAGTAGCTAACCAGGGCGGGAATGTTGAAGATAAGTTGAGCCGTATTCGAATCCTGCAAGGTCGTGCCGTTGACCCGGCAGCGAATCCTCAAATTATGGGGGTCGGGGACTTCGGCTTTAGTCACCAGCCAGGGGCCAAGCGGACAAAAAGTATCGAGGCTCTTGCCGCGAATCCACTGGGTTTCGGCAAACTGCAAATCGCGGGCGCTGACATCGTTGGCGGTGATATAGCCCGCCACATAGTCCATCGCTTCGGCTTCGCTGACCTGATACGCGGTCTTGCCGATGACAAAAGCCAGTTCCGCCTCATAGTCTACCTGCTGACTCGCCCCATCCAGCCGGATAGACCCGCCCTGCCCGACCAGCGTATTGCTGAACTTGGCAAACAGCACCGGGCGTTCAGGAATGGCCGCTCCGCTTTCAATGCAATGATCCAGATAGTTCAGGCCAATACACAGAATTTTGCCGGGGGTCGGAATCG
>JBBRSG010000143.1:0-14553 GCA_038245615.1 Chloroflexia bacterium
AGTGGTCAGTGGTCAGTGGTCAGTGGTCAGTAGGGTAGGTTTGAGTTAAACTGCCAACCATTAACCCTATTTTTTCCGTCTTCCGTCTTTCGTCTTCCAAACCTCATTACTCTGGACTGTATTTTTCTGACCACTGACCACTGACCACTGACCACTTTTAAGAGGACACAATGACGCAAGCGGAGCAGATGACGGTAACTTTAGGCCGATATGCGGCGGCGATAGAGCGCGAAATTGCGGCAGAACTGGAAATTGGGCTGGATGACTGGATGCGGCAAGCCATTCGCTACCACTTTGGCTGGGTAGACCGCGATTTCCAGCCAATAGTCGGAGGCAAAAGCGGCAAAAAGCTGCGCCCAGTGATGGCTCTGCTGTCCTATCAGGGGGCTTTGGAGAGCCTTGCGCCCGGCGCGGGAATTGAGGCTGACCTCGGCCCGGCTTTACCGATGGCGGCTTCGATTGAAATGGTACATAACTATAGCCTGATTCATGACGATATTGAAGATGATGACCGCACCCGGCATGGTCGGGCGACCCTGTGGGCCTTGTTCGGCAAACCCAAAGCTATCAACGTAGGGGATTGCCTGGATATGCTGGCCTTTCGCACCGTGCTGCGTAGCCCGGAGCGCGGTCTGGATGCTGCCCGCACCCTGAAGCTGGCCCAGACTATCACCGAAACTTCGGTCAAGCTGACCCTGGGCCAACACGCCGATATGAGCTTTGAGGACGACCTGAACGTTAGCCCCGCTATGTATCTACGGATGATTGCGGGCAAGACCGCCGCCCTGATAAGCTGTGCGACCTATTGCGGGGCATTGGTGGCCCTCGACCCGGCTCGGCCTGACGCTGCGGCCCGGCTAGAAGCTTATGCCCGCTTCGGACAGCAAATCGGCCTCGGTTTTCAGATGCGCGACGATATTTTGGGTATCTGGGGGTTGACCGCCGATACCGGCAAGCCGAGCGGCAGCGATATTCGCCGCCGCAAAAAGAGTCTGCCGGTGATTTTCGCGCTGAGTAATTCCGCCCCGGCCCAACGTGAAAAGCTACTGGAACTCTATCGCAGTACCGCCCCGATTACTCCCGACCAGGAGCAGTTCGTGATGGCAGCTTTAGCCGAGGCGGGCGCACGCGAGTTTGTCCAGCAACAGGCCAATGATTACAAGCAAGCCGCCCTTTCTGCTCTGGATGAGGCGGCAGGTGGCCCGCAAGCTCTGGCCGATAATCCGCCTTTGTTGCAACTCCGCGAGCTTTGTACCTTTTTGGTGGAGCGCGACTATTAAAATGGATGAGCTGAAACTAGAGTTGCTAACTGCGCAAGATTTGCCGCAACTGGGGGCGCTTTCCGAGAATGCCAAATGGGATCATACCCCGGAAGATTGGCAAACCACTCTAACTGCCGGGCTAGTATTTGGACACCGCACTGCCACCGGCAAAGTAGTTCCCAGCGCCGCAATTTTTCTTTATGGCGACCAACTGGCTTCAATTGGCATGGTTATGGTGCAGTCCGAATATCAAAGCAAAGGGTTGGGCCGAAGGTTGATGGAAAGCTGCTTGGACTGTGTTACCTCGCCCTCAATGCCGGTGGTGCTTAGTTCGACTACTCAGGGTCTGCCGCTCTATTTTATCAAACCAACGAATTAAACCAGTGGAAATCAAAGCTTTGGAGAACGCGGATGACCCAGCTTTATTTAATTCGGCACGGCGAATATAATGACCTCGAAGATGGGAAGCTGATTGACCGGGGTTTGTCCGACAAAGGTCGAGAACAGGTCGAGCTATTGCGTGACCGGCTGGCAGCGACCCGCGAAATCGCCGCCGAGGTGCTGATTTCCAGTACGATGTTACGGGCGCAACAGACCGCTGCAATTATCGCCCCGACCCTGGGTTTGTCGGTTATTCATGATGACGAGATGCAGGAATGGCGCAATACCGATGGTAATATTACCCCGGAAGAATTTGACGCAATTTTGCAAGCCCCGCCCCTTGACCAGCGCATCTTTCGTCAGTTTGTTCCCGACGGTGAAACCTGGGTGCAATTTATGTTTCGAGCCTGCCATGCTTTGAACCGTCTTACCCAGGAACATGCTGGGAAAACTATAGTAATAGTCGCGCATGGTGGAATTATTCAGGCGGCTTTTACCCTCTTTTGCGAGTTTAGCACCATGCGGATTCCACCGATTGCGGTTGACCCGACCTATACCTCAATCACCCATTGGCGCAAAATCGCCGGAAAGACTGGCGATAAATGGTTGCTGGAAAGCTACAACGATACCTTCCATTTGCGTCCCCAAGCTTAATTCCCAAACCCTAACCCTTGACCCCGGCGAACTTAGCCGCCCATTCTTCTGGCTGGATATGGGCGGTATTTGCTACACTGGGCGATGCGGATTATCTGCGAGGCGCGAGACGAACCTCTCAGCTTCAACGATTTGCAAGTCCGCTGTGATGGCATGTCTAGTAGCGTTCTGAGCCAACGGCTTGGTGAGTTGCGCGAGGCCGGGATTATCGCCCAAAGCGTCGAGGGGAATTACAGCTTGAGTGAGGAAGGCCGAAATCTACTGACGATTTTTGCCCCCCTCCAGGAATGGGCTATCCGATGGGCCGAGCGAGAGAAGAAGTTTGAAAAGACCGTAACTTAAAATGCCAAAGTCAAGACCGAGTTTGATAATAGCTAACTCGCCTATACCCGACTTTGATAATCAAAGTTTATTTATTGCTGGTACATAAGGCCGATAGATTTGACATGTTCAACAACAAGCTTTAACATACAATCTGACTATCTGAATGACTGTTGAAATAGATACTTATTCACCTGGTCGGGAAATATTTCAGGAGCGACAAGATGCGCAAACATGATGTTCGGCTGGATATTATTCAGGTCGAAGCTACTTCCCAGGAAATAAAAGCCGCGATACCTTCCGATGGTGAAATGGTGCGAATAGCCCGTACTTTTCAGGCGCTGGCCGACCCAACCCGTTGCAAAATTATTCTAGCCCTCACCCGGCACGAGCTTTGTGTAAACGATTTGGCGTTAGTGGTAGGAGCTTCGGCTTCGGGGGTATCGCACCACTTGAAAGGCTTGAAGGATATTCGGCTGGTTAAATTCCGGCGAGACGGCAACACGATTTATTATTCGATTGACGATGCCCACGTCGGGAATCTGTTTCGAGAGGTCTTTTCCCACCTCGACCATGTGGATAACCAACTGCCCGACCACCAGCCCCAAGCGGCAGAGGTGGCTTTGGCAAACCAAGCCTGGAAAGGGGTTTAACTTGACGGAAACATCCCAAAATCCCCAGCTTCCCTTTCGGGAAAGCCGGGTGATAGTCGCCCCGGAACTAGCCATGAATTACCGACGCTGGCAAGCCGGACTATTGGCCTCGCCACGTCCGCCTTTTTTGCTGCTTCACGGACTGGCCTCCGCCCTTCGTATCTGGGATTTTGTCGCAGCGGAATTGTTGCGGCTAACCGGCGCGGACATAGTTGCCCTCGACCAACGCGGGCATGGCCTCAGCGATAAACCCGAAAACGGCTACACCACCGCCCAAATCGTCGCCCATGACCATACTTTGTCCACCGCTTTGGGACTGACCAAGCCGATTATCGTCGGACATTCCTGGGGCGCGACGATTGGGCTGGCCTACGCCGCCCTTTACCCAGAGGAAGTAAGCGCTTTGGTGATGGTAGACGGCGGAATGGGCAATCTGAGGGATCGTCCGGGGGCAACCTGGGAGCGCACCGAACAGGAGTTAGCCCCACCTGATTTTGCTGGCACACCTAAAGAGGCGTTCTTGGATTACTTTCGGCAAGGAGCGCAGGGCGAATTTTTTGGGCCAATCTGGAGTCCACAACTGGAAGATATTATTTTGAATATTGTGGAAGTGCGCGATGACGGTACAGTCGGGCCGCGCCTCAGCCGAGATAATCACATGCAGATTTTGCGTTCGATGTGGGATACCGATAATTTGGCGATGGCCTCTCAGGTACGCTGCCCAGTTCTCATGATAAGCGCCGAAACGAGTCCAGCAGAGGGTCTGCCGCCCGGTCAGGAGGCCCAGGAGCCGGAATGGTTTCGCCTTAAGCGGGAAGGTGCGGCTCGGATGCAGACCGCCTTGACCCTCTCCCCGCGAGTCGAATTTACGATCATTAATAGTACCGTCCACGATATTCCTTTACAGCGTCCGGCGCTTCTGGCTCAGGAAATAGTCCGCTTTGTCCAGGCCAGTGGGGTAATTAGCGCCTAATAAATTTGGGTAATTGCTTAATTAAGACTTGGACTTGGAACGATTTTCTGATTTGAGGATAATCTGGCTAAACCCCAAACTGAGTTTGGTTAGATTTGAAAAATTTACGCCGTAAATTTTTCGTAACTATTCAGCTCTGTCATTCTGAGCGAAGCGAAGAATCTTTATCCTTCGCACAGCGAGAAATGACAAATTCAAGGCGGGCTGAACTGTTACAATTTTTCAAATATTACTTTTCCGGGTTTAAGCGGATTGACAAATGAAAGTTCTACCTAAATAAAGAGCAGAAGAGAAGAGATGAAGCTTTATAATACCCTCACCCGTCAAAAAGAAGAGATTGCGCCGATTGAGTCGGGCCACTTCAAAATGTATAGTTGCGGCCCGACGGTCTATCGCTATATTCATATTGGCAATTTGCGAACCTTTACCATGGCGGACTGGTTACGGCGCACTCTACTACACGCCGGTTTCAAGGTGACGCATATCAAAAACATCACCGATGTGGGTCATATGCGGGTGGAGTTGCTCGACCAGGGCGAAGATAAGCTGATTTCGCAGGCCCGCAAAGAAGGCAAAACCAGTGCTGAAATCGCGGCGTTTTACACCGAAGCCTTTATGAACGACGAGCGCAAGCTAAATATTCTCCCGGCGCAGGTCTTCCCGCGAGCGACCCAGCACATCCCCGAAATGATTGAAATCGCCAAGGGCTTGCTCGAAAAAGGGTTGGCCTACGAGGTCGAGGGCAATATTTTCTTTGAAGTGCCGAAGTGGGATGGCTACGGCAAACTGAGCGGCAATTTGTTGGAAGGTTTGATGGAAGGCGCACGCGATGTGACCGATACCACCCGCCGCCACCCCGAAGATTTTCCGCTTTGGAAGAAGGCCGAGCCGGGCCGCGAAATGGCCTGGGATAGTCCCTGGGGGCGCGGTTTTCCAGGCTGGCACATCGAGTGTAGCGCCATGTCTATCAAATACTTAGGGTCGCGCTTTGATATTCACACTGGCGGAGTAGACAATATTTTCCCGCACCACGAAGACGAGCTGGCTCAGAGTGAAGGCTATACCGGCGAGCAGTTCGTAAATTACTGGGTTCACGCCCAGCACTTGCTGGCGGACGGCCTCAAGATGGCGAAGTCCACCGGCAACGCCTACACTCTGGCGGAAGTCGAGGCGCTGGGTTTTGAGCCGCTTTCGCTGCGCTATTTCTATACCACCGCGCTATATCGCAGCCGGATAAATTTCACCTTTACCGCCCTAAGAGCAGCCCAAACTGCCCTGCGGCGGTTGCGGGCCAGAGCCGTCCAGCTTTCCCGGCAAGCCGTGACTGACCCAGGGGCGGTAGATGACCAGCCTGCTTGTGAAAGCTGGAACGAAGCTTTTTTCGCGGCGCTGCACGATGACCTGAATCTACCGCGAGCGATGGCGGTGCTATGGCGAATGTTGGGCGAACCATCGGAAACTCTCAGCTCGGTGGCCCGGCTAAAGCTCTTGCTGGATTGGGATACTATTTTGGGCTTCGGTTTGGCAGAATATCTCGACGGGCGGAGCTGGGAGATTTATACCGACTCCAAAATCAATCTGGCGGGGATAGATATTGAGGTAAAACTGGCGGTGCTGGAACGCGAAACCCTACGAAAAGCCCGCGATTATGTCACGGCGGATATAATTCGGCGGAAAATGCGGCGGCGGGGCTACACTATTCAGGATACCGGCAAAGGCCCAATCGTCTTGAAGCGCGACCCGGCTTTGGATTTTTCGGCGATTAGCACCCCAGGGGTCGGGCCTAAATACGGTCTCGACCAGCCCGATTTATATGATTTTTCGATTAACTTATTGGCCCAAAACAGCCGAAGCGACCTGGAACGTTGCCTCAATAGCTTGCAACGCCATGGGGCTGACCGCAAACTCGAAGTAGTGATTATTGACAACGGCTCGACTGACGACACTTTAGCTTATTTGCGGAATTTGGCGCAAAGCGGCCTAGCCGATAAGCAGATGGGTTTGCAGATTATCTTTGCCGACCACAATTTAGGCTTTGGCAACGGGCGCAACGTCACTACCCAGGCCAGTCGAGGGCGCAATATCGTCTGGTTGGATACTTCGATTGAGCTAAACGGCAATATCTGGGACGAATTGGAACGGGTATTGGCAGAAGAAACCACCGGGATTGCCGGGCCTTATGGCCTTGCTACCACCGATTTGCGCGAGTTTCAGGAGACAACCGGGGCAGAGGCGGATGCAATCGAGGGCTATCTTATCGCTTTCCGGCGGGAATTATGGTCGCAATTTGGCCCGGTGGACGAAAAATTCCGGTTCTATCGCCTGATGGATATTTACTTTAGCCTCTTTTTCAAGGCCGGAGGCTATCGGGCAGTAACTACCCCTGAAGTCGCCGCCCGGATTATCAAGCACCCTCACCGGGAGTGGTACAGCCTGTCCGAAGACGAACAGCGCACTAAGAGCAAGAAGAATTTCGACCTGTTTCGGACGCGCTGGCATCACGCTCAGAATTTACTGGTCAAGAATTTTCAGCCCGAAAAACGCTGGTTCGGACATGATGTGGCGGGCCATCTGGCGGGACGGCATTTTCATGCCCCGGAAGAATTGCCGCCGCCCGGCGAAGTCCATTCCCATCGCCATCAGCATTGGGCCGACCACGACCATAGTCACCCGCATACCCATAATGACCAGGATATGGCTTCAAATCATTCAAATCAAAAGAAGCCCAAACCCGGCAAGGTGAATGCGACCAAAGGTATTAGTTAGAAGGAGTTTTTCACGTAATGTTTAATGTACTGCTTTATCGCAGTTCGCCCGAAGGCCCCGCCGACCTCTCGGTTAGGGCGCTTATCGAATATCTGCAAACTAGCCGACGCTTTGAGCTGACTATAAGTCAGCAACCGCCGACTCTGGCGGACTTGTCGCGTTTTGAGGTACTGGTTTTAGCCTCGAATTGGCTGCCGGAGGCGGAAATGGCGCAGGCTTTAGTTACTTTTGTAAAGCGGGGTGGCGGTCTGGTCTGTCTGGGCGAAAGTGCTGACCGTTGGGGGACTATTCCGCTTTTGACCGCCAATCTGGGGCTGCCTGGTCACGGCTACCGCCCTCCGACGGGGGAATTAATCGTGAGAGTCAGTGCGACCAGCGACCACCCTCTTACCCGTCGCCTGTATGCTGGCTATGCCCACGACCATTACGCCGGGTTAGATATGGACACCGCTTTTCCACTGACCGACAACTTTTTTCTGAGCGAGAATGTAATAAATAGTGATAATAGCCAGCCGTTACTCCTGGTAAGTTGGCAGGGCGCACGCCGCCCGGTGGCCTGGGTTCAAGCCCTGGGCGAAGGCGGGTTTTTCTATACCGGGTTGGGAGCGGCGGCCTCTAGTTGGGCCAGTCCGGTCTTTCAACAACTGGTTTTCCGGGCCATAAACTATGTTGCTTGCGCCCGCACTGGCGAAACCGCCGAAAAAAACCCGATTCGGGTCGCTATGCTGGGTTATGGGGCAATCGGGTTGGAACACGGCACGGCAGTCACCCAGGTGCCGGGGCTTGAATTTGGGGTAGTCTGTGACCGCAACCCTTCCCGGTTGGAAGAGGCCCGCCGCAGTTTTGCAGGTATCAAGACCTTTGAGGATTGGCAGCAAATTCGGGATGACCGGGATACCGATTTGGTGATTATTTCCACTCCACCCAATTCGCACGCTTCGTTGGCCCTGCAAATGCTGGAAGCTGGCAAACATGTCGTGGTCGAGAAACCTTTTTGCATCACTACCCGCGAGGCCGATGCCCTGATTGCGGCGGCGGATAAGGCCCAGCGTACCCTGACGGTCTATCAATGTCGGCGCTGGGACCCCGATTATCTGGCGATAAAAGCGGCAGTGGAGCGAGGGCTTATCGGCGAGGTTTTCCACATGGAAACTTTTATCGGCAATTTCAGCCATCCTTGCGATTATTGGCATTCCGACATGGCGGTATCGGGCGGGGTCTTTTACGATTGGGGTTCGCACTATCTGGACTGGATTTTGGGCCTGATGCCGGGCAAAGTCCAAAGTGTCAGCGGCTTTGCCCATAAACGGGTCTGGCACGATGTCACCAACGAAGACCAGGCCCGCGTTACTATGCGCTTTGAGGATGGGCGAGAGGCCGAGTTTATGCACAGTGATATTGCCGCCGCTCTCAAGCCCAAATGGTACATTCTTGGTACTAAGGGCGCGATTGTCGGTCAGTGGCGGCACGAGGCGGTCAAGACCCGACGCTGGAGTGGCGACCTTATCGAAGAGCGGTTGTCGCCCTCCGAAGCTTTGCCAGTCGTGACGGCCTATCTTCGGCAAGAGGGCGGCCCGATTGACGAACAAAAGCTGGCTCTGCCGCCCGCCCCGGTTTTCCCATTCCATCGCAATCTGGCAAACCACTTGCTGAACGGTGAGCCTCTGGCGGTCACGTCGCAACAAGCCCGCCGCAATATTGTAGTTATGGAAGCCGCTCGCCGCTCGGCTGGCGAGGATGGACAGTTTATCAAAGTAGAATGTTAAGTTATAAAAGGTGAGGATAAGGTAAAACAGCGATGGCAAGCGCAGTAGGGACGCACGGTCACGACCACGATGACCATGATGACCACGAAAAAGACGATGCCGAACACGGCGGTCACGGTCATAGCCATACCCAGTTTTCAGTAGATATTTATAATACCAAAAGGGCTTTTCTGGCGGTGCAATGGGGAACTGCCGGGCTGCTTATTACTGCTATCCTGCAATTTACCATTTCCTATTTTGTCAATAGCGCCGGGTTACTAGCCGATGCTTTACATAACGTAGGAGATGTTTTTACCACGGTGGCCCTCTGGATGGCCTTCAAAATCTCGCAACGTCAGGCCAACCGACGCTATACCTATGGCTATAATCGGGTGGAAGACCTTAGCGGTATCTTTATCATCTTTGTCATTCTGGTGACAGCCGCCCTCGGCGCGTGGGAATCTTATCAGCACTTTGTCAACAACGAGCAGCCGACCAATCTAATCTGGGGCATGGTCGGCGCGATTATCGGGGTGATTGGCAATGAGGCGGTGGCTCAGTACAAAATCACCATCGGCAAAGAAATCAATAGTGTGCCGTTGGTAGCGGACGGGCAACATTCCCGGTTGGATGGGCTGACCAGTCTGGCGGCCTTAGTCGGGTTGCTGGGAGTACAATTTGGCTTTCCGCAGGCCGATCCGATTGCCGGGATTGTCATCACGGTGGTGATTGTATTTGTGGTGTTCGAGGCCGTCAAGAACGTGACCGCCCGGTTACTCGACTCGATTGACCCTAAACTGACTGAGGAACTGGAACAGACCGCTCGCGCCGTCGCCGGAGTACAAGCGATAACCGATTTCCGGGCGCGATGGTTCGGGCGCAATCTTCAAGTGGTCACGATTATCGAGGTTGACCCGGCCCTGAGCCTGGTTGCGGCCCATAGTATCTCCGAGGAGGTGCGCCACGCTCTATTACACAAAAACGGGGTTTCGCTGGTGGATGTCCACGTAGACCCGGCTGACCCCGCTGGAACGGCGGGCTATCATACCCCTACTTTGCATCATACTGTCGCCGGGTCGGAAGAAAGCGACCATGATGAGCATGACCAAGACGAACACAGTCATGGCGACCACGATGAGCATGCTGACCACGACCATGGCGACCATAACGAGCATAAGCACGATGAGCATGACCATAGTCCGGCTCATGGCGGTCATGAGCATTAGACCGAAATTTTAGGCTTGTAAACCTATTTTTTCGCCGGAGCGATATATCGTCGGTCTGCCTTCGTGGTCAAAGACTGAAACGGTCTGACGACCTATCACCTGCCAGCGCGGTTGCTCGATGGTTTCCGGGCTGCCGGGGGATAACCGCACCAAAGCGGTATCCTCATCTACCCCAATTAGACTAATTCCATCTTGACCACCTTCGAGGGCCGTAGCTGAGGCAATCATAGCTTTGAAAGTATCCTGCCCGATAAAACCGCCCATGCGGTCAAAATGGGGGAAGGTGATAACCCCCGGTAGTAGACCCAGGGCCTTGATCCACTCCGGGCTACCCCCGGCTCGCATTGCCCGAATACTTACGGTATAACCGCCAAAGGCCATCGCCCCCGCACTACAGCCCGCCAGCACCGCGCCATTGGCGTGGGCCTCCCTAATAATTTTCCAGGCGGGTGAATTTTGGAGAGTTTCAATCAGGTAGTTGGGGTTGCCGCCGGAGAAGTAAAAGAAGTTGGAGCGACTTAAAACCTCCAAAATTGCGGGGTCGGCGGCAGCTTCGCGGTTTAGAATCATGACGGCCTCGACCTGCGCCCCAAGCTGGCGGAAATGTTGCAGCCCCAATTCGGCCCAATGCTGGGGCATGCCTGGTTCAAGCCCACTGGCAGTCGGAATCACCGCGACCCGCGCCTGTTCCGGCCCGCCCAGCGTCTGAAGCAAAAACAGGTCAGTGGTATCCATCACCGACAAAAATTCACCAGAGCCGACCAACGCTATCGCGCCTGGCTGGGCCTCGAAATCGTCCTTTATATTAATCTCGCTCATTCTGAATATCCCTTCTATTTTTGAATAAAGGTTTTGGCGACACTGGATGATACCGTGCCAAAACGGTTTTTAATAGTCGCACCGATTATACCCGTTTTAAGAATATTTTACAGATTCTGGCGAATTTTCAAAATGCTCTTGAAACCCCTTGACAAAACTCTAATTATGCGGTAAAAATAGGGAAGCGCTTCCCTATCAGCTCAGGTTATATCAGTAAAAATAGGGAAGCGTTTCCCTAGTACATTCCTAGCCAAGTTAAGGTATAGTATTTTACGCTTTCCTAAGTATTGGCATTGTGGAGAATGGGGACACTTCTCCCAAACTTACTGGTACAAAGAACGGGTCGAAGAGGACGAGTTCAATGGCGACAATTTATGACGTAGCTCGACGGGCTAACGTCTCCACTACAACTGTTTCCAAAGTTCTCTCCAATACTCCTTATGTCAGCACCCAAACCAAAGAGCGGGTGTTGGAAGCTATGCGCGACCTGAAATATGCGCCAAGTCTGGCGGCGCGGGGTCTAAGCCGCAACCGCACCTACGTTATAGGATTGGTTATTCCATACGACCCGGATTATCTATTTAGTGACCCTTTTTTGCTCGAAATCATCCGGGGGATTGAAGCTTGTACCAACGAGCATGACTATAACCTGTTACTGTCGCTGGCCCGTCGCGCCGCCGAGCCACGTAGCGCCTATTCCCGCATGTCGCGCACCGGCTACATGGATGGGGTCATCACCATCGAAACCTTTGAAGGGGATGAAGCTGCCAAAGAATTCGAGGAACGGCAATTACCGCGAGTTTCGATTGGCTATCGCAAAGAGCCAAGAGCGATTAATTCGATTCATGCCGATGACTATCGCGGGGCTTTTGAGGGTATAACTTATCTCTTAAAATTGGGTCATCGCCAGATTGGGATTGTGAGTGGCCCACCCGCATTTATAGGGGCGATAGAAGAACGTTTGGGGGGGGCGCAAGCTGCCCTGGCCCAATATGGCCTGCGTCTCGATAGCAATATGATAACTTACGGCGATTTTACGATTGAAAGCGGTTATCGGGCTGCCGAGCCTTTGCTCACCGCCCAACCGCGTCCAACTGCGATTTTCGCTATGAATGACCGGATGGCGAGTGGAGTGCTGCGCCGCGCCCGTGAATACAACCTGAGCATCCCGGCTGACCTTTCGCTGGTCGGCTTTGACGATGTACCTTTGAGTATGCTGGTAGAGCCTTCTCTGACCACAATTCATCAACCCGGTTATGAACTGGGGCAGAGGGCGACCCAGAAACTTTTTGAAATACTAGACCACGACCTGCCATCGTTTGACCCAATCGTGTTGCCAGTCGAGCTTATTATCCGTGGCTCGACTGCTCCACCGTCGCATCCTTCGTCCTGACCTTACAATCTCTTCTCGCAATTGACCTTTAGTTTAGTTTATCGAACCAACCGAGGATAAAAGAGACAACCTGTCTGCACTGTGGAGATGGGTTAGCCTTTGCAACTCACTGAGGAGGAAACACATGAGATTACAAAAGTCGGCCAAAAGCATGACGCTGCTGGCTGTACTGGCCTTGATGGTCGGCCTAATGCTGTCGGCCTGCGGCGACCCCACCGCGACCACTGCTCCGGCAGCGACCACCGCCGCCGCCGCGACTACCGCTGCTGCTGCTACTACCGCTGCGGCAGCAGCAACCACTGCCGCCGGGGCCGCAACTACGGCAGCCGCAGCTAGTGGTGGTACGACCCTCGCGGGCAACCCGAACCTGAAGGGTGATATTACGGTTTGGGGCTGGAACGTCGCAGCCAAGAGCCTCGATGCTAACGTCGCGGGCTTCAACAAGCTTTACCCTGGAGTCAAGGTAAAGGTTGAGGATATTGGTCGTTTGGACGTGTATGACAAACTGACCACCGGCCTGGCAGCAGGCGGGGTCGGCTTGCCGGATGTGGTAGCCATTGAAAGCGACCGCATGGACGTTTACACCGCCAAGTTCCCTGAAGGTCTGGCTAACCTGACCGACCGGGCCAGCAAGTATGAGAAGGATTTCGACCCCTCGAAGTGGGCGCAATCCAAGCCCAAAAATCAGGTTCGCTCGATTCCCTGGGATTCGGGACCGGTAGGCGTATTCTACCGGGCCGATTTCTTCGAGAAAGCGGGCGTAAAGGCCGACGCTATCGAAACCTGGGATGATTTCATCGAAGCCGGTAAGAAAGTACAGGCTGCCAATCCGGGCGTAAAGATGGCGGCGCTGGACTATACCAAAGATGATGCGCTTTTCCGCATGATTTTGGGTCAGCAGGGCAAGTATTATTTCACTTCTGATGGCAAAATTGACCTGAACTCGAAAGAGGCGGTTGCGGCTATGACCATCATCAAGAAGCTGAAAGATGCCGACCTGTTGATGAACATCTCCGGCTGGGATGGCATTGTTGGGGCTAACAAGAATAGCAAAGTCGCTACTCAGGTCTTTGGAGTATGGTGGAGTGGAACGATTGCTTCCGAAGCCCCCGACCAGAAGGGCAAATGGGATGTGATGCTGATGCCCGCCGTCACCAAAGGTGGCTCCCGCGCCAGCAATCTGGGCGGCTCGACCCTGGCAATCCCGGCTAAAACCAAGAATTTGGATGCGGCCTGGGCCTTCGTAGAGTATAGCCTGGCGACCAAAGAAGGCCAAAATAACATTATCAAGAATTTTGGAATCTGGCCTAGCTATATCCCGGCTTACAGCGACCCGTTCTACACCGAGAACCAGGCTTACTTCAACAACAAGCCGGTCTGGAAAATCTTCAGTGCCGAAGTGGCCCTGCTTAAACCGACTTATTATACCTCTGACAATGATAAGGGGTTAGCGGTGGCGGCGGACGCGCAGGGCGCAGTGCTTTCCGGCACTGACCCGGCGGCGGCCTTGAAGAAAGCAGCGGACGCTCTCAAGCAGCAAACCGGGCGCGAGTTGGCCCAATAAACTCTGAGGGATAAAAGATAGGGGTCAGGGTCAGGGAATTCGTTCCCCGACCCTGACCTTTATCCCGAACCCTCAACCTCAGGAGGAGAGAGTATGCAAAACGCCATCAGTCGTGACAAGGGAGAGCGACCACGCTGGCAAGGACTAAGACTCAGTCCCAAAGCTGCCCCCTATGTTTTTGTAGCTCCGGCTTTCATCCTTTTCTTGCTTTTCATGGTTTACCCCATCATCTATTCGTTTCTGCTCAGTCTCCAAACTAATAAGGAGGGCGAACAGGTCTGGGTCGGTATCAACAACTATACCCGCTTGCTAGGCGATGAGCTTTTTCAAAAAGCCCTGTTCAACACCTTCATTATCCTGCTTATCCAGGTCCCGATTCAGCTCACGTTGGCGATGCTGTTGGCGGTGGCCCTTAACTCTCACTTTTTGAGAGGGCGGACGATTTTCCGGGCGATTTATTTCTTACCGGCGATTACCGGGCTGGCGGCAGTTTCGGTTATCTTTCGGATTTTGTTTGCCGACCCCGATGGGCTGGTTAATTCGTTTCTCTCGATTTTTACGCTTGGGCCGGTACATTGGACTTTGGACGAATTCTCGAATCGGGTACTTTTGATTCTGGCGATTACCTGGCGCTGGACTGGCTATAACATGGTGATTTATCTGTCCGGCTTGCAGAGTATTCCCGGCGACCTGTACGAGGCGGCTTCAGTAGATGGGGCGACCCCGATTAATCAATTTTTCCTGATTACCCTGCCTTTGATGCGCCCGATTATTCTTTTTACCACGATTTTCTCGA
>JBBRSG010000144.1:0-13573 GCA_038245615.1 Chloroflexia bacterium
AAAAAGGCTATTACCGCTGTAATAACCCCGGCTGACAGCCCAAATAAAACAGTGGCAAACAACGTCACCAGCATATAAACCATATTGACATTATAGGGCGCAAGATTGAGCCAGAACATGATAGCTGTGCTACTGGTTACTGCCAGCAGCACAAAAAGTGCGCCCTGCCAGGGTAATCGTAAGCTTGAAGCAAGCTGCAAGTTACGCCGTGCCAGCAGAAGATTAGGCTCAACTTTTTTTGGAATCGGTTTATCTATTATTCTCATTTTCGGGTTATGTTGCCAACCTAAAAGGTCGAATACCTTGTCAGGTCGTGCTTTCCTTCAGCTAAAGCTAATTTTACCCAAAGATTCTAAAAATACCCCAAGAACAGTCGGGCGGATCTAAAGGTTTTCTTGAAAGCGCAGTTAGAACGTGTTTGAGAAATGGAGTAACGGAAAACTGACCTTAAAAATTGAATAAAACAGGATAAAGGGTAAGCTTAATTTATGGAAACCAAACAAAAAACTTACTCTAGTTCCCTCACCGATAGTGAGTGGGAACTATTATGCCACAAATATCGGTGCAATGTGGACGAGGTCGCCGTCGCCTGGTCAACTGGCGCGACTTCCTACCAAAAAGATGGGTGGTTGAGCGCAATTTGGGATGGCTCGGTCATTTTCGCCGTTTGTCCAATTAAGCTCATTCGGATTGCCAGTGAGTGGCGGTTTCAAAACCGGGCCGATTTAGAAGCGGTCGTGCGGGTCGAGTTTCTACCGGAATTAGCCCCTCAATTATTGGCTGAACATTCTGGTATATCAGTGGATTATCATTATTGTCTGTACTATCGCCAATACTAAAAAAGCCGGGGCTAACCCCGGCTTTTCGCTATCATGTATCTCTTTTATAAAGGTGGCAGGTTAAATCCAGGGATGCCAATGACAAAGTAATAGGCTTTAGCTTCGTTGCCGCTTCGCAGCCCCTTAAAGTAAATCGTGTATAGACCGGCGGGGGTATTCGCATCGGTCTGCACCTTTACTCCAAAGAAAGTAAAGCCGGTCGGATTTTCGCTTGTACCGACAATCAGCCGCCCCACTAACGGTTTGCCGTCGGGGGTGGTGATAATGGTGGAAATATCCTCGTTGTCAATGAAGCCAAAGGCCCGGATGCTGATGACTACCCCTGGGAACCCGGCGGCTGGTTTTACCTGAGCGTTAGACTGCTGGGGTATCGCCAGGTCATATTTGGGGTTGTAGCGCCAGCTATAATAATGCCGCCCAACGTTGCCCATTTCCACTTTGTACGGGTCAGGGTTAGTCGGGGTATAAGTCAGTACCCGGCGCTCGTATAGCTGCACCAGCACATCGCGGGTTGTCCCGGCGACGCTGGTTTTAGTCCAGTAAGCATCGGTAATCGGGTAGCCCATGGCGCTGGTCCAATCTACCACTCTGCCAAAAACTAGGTTATTTCCTACGAAAATCTGCCCGGTCAGGTTCAAAAAGTCGAAGAAAACTTTAGGGATATTGTGTTTCAGGGTCTTTTCGTGGTAAACATAGTTCACCCCTTCCAGACTGCCTAATAACTCGTTGCGTCCAATTCCGCCGCCTTTGACTATCGTTTCGGTGGCCCGCTCGTTAGTGCGGTCATTTTGAGGATTTAGCAACTGCGCCCCGGAAAGCGCATAAAAGCTGGCATAAGTCACAGCATCGGGGTTGCCCTCAACTGGGTCGCCCGCCACCGGAACATCGTAGGCCGGATAGCGTTGGTCAAAAATATGATCGCCCGACTGGAGACCGCCCAAAACCATTTCTTTGACCAATAAACCATTGGTGACATAGTAGGCGCTGTTCTTGTTGAAATCGGGCCGGGTGATTTCCATGCGGGCTTTGTCAAAGTACTCTACCCGGCGCTGTCCGTTGGGCGACTCGGCATAAGGCTCGAAGCTACTAAAGAAAGGGTCTGGTCCCCAGGTGAAACCGCGCTGGGCCGCCCCGATGACCACCGGATAGTCGGCCCGCTGCCAGACCGAGCGAAAGAACGGCGATGAAAAATCCCCGGCCTGAGCTACCAGGGTGGTAAGCAGCAAGCTGGTGAACATCAAGCTCATCAGCCCCAGCCGAAACTGGGTCGAGCGGCGAACTTGGGCTGTCCCGCTTGCCGGGTTGTGCCGTTTGGGTCTGAAAGTTAGCTTTCCGAACATTACCTGAACCCTCCCCTGTCTGGTAGTCCTGCACCTGCTTTGGTCAGGCTGGCCGGCTTTTGCCGCCAGACCTGCTTTTTCTATGGTTTCTCTTTTAACGGTATTCCGCGCCGGATAAGCGGTTTCTATGGAGCTAGAAGCCAACTTGACATATTTCTACACATTCTACTATACATAATTCTTTCTGATTTAGCAATAGTCTGACCCTCTACTTTCCATAACATTTTGCGGATAGGGGACTTTTTTCCCACCTCTACCCTCAAAAACCGCCGATTGAGCCTGATTTAGTCCCTAAACTTGCACCTAAAAAGGGTATCGGTAGCTAGATACGCTGCCCATACCCTTTTATTCCAGCTAAAGCTTTATTTGCAGAACTTTCGCTTAGTTAATTTTTCTTGAGTGGCAAAACTTTTGATAGACCACCAAAGCATGTTTCTATATCTTTGAAAAATTTTACTCAGTAAAATTTTTCAAAGATATAATTATTCCGGGTTTGCGCCCGACTTCAAGCGAAATTCCTGATTTGTTAGCTGATTGCTGACAACTCTAGGCCATAACTGGCAGACGTTCCAGGGCGGCTTTGACTTGCTCGGCAGGGTACTCGAAGTCCACCAGCCGACCCGCCAAGTAATTATCATAGGCCGTCAGGTCGAAATTGCCGTGACCACACAGATTGAACAGGATAACTTTAGCCTCGCCGGTCTCGCGGCAACGGATAGCCTCATCAATCGTGGCCCGAATCGCGTGGGTCGGTTCGGGAGCGGGCAAAAGTCCCTGGGTGCGGGCGAAAGTTATCCCGGCCTCGAAGCAGGTATTTTGGGCATAGGCGCGGGCCTCGAACATTCCCAACTCGTACAGGTGGCTGATAAGCGGAGCCATGCCGTGATAGCGCAAACCACCAGCGTGAATTCCTTCCGGGACGAAATCATGCCCCAGGGTGTGCATTTTGACCAACGGGGTGAGCTGCCCGGTATCCCCAAAGTCATAAGCGTAGACCCCTTTGGTCAGGGAAGGGCAGGCCGCCGGTTCTGCTGCGATTATCTGGACCTTCTTACCCTCGAACTTGTCCTTGAAGAAGGGGAAAGTAATCCCGGCAAAGTTGCTGCCGCCCCCGGTGCAGCCAATCACAATGTCGGGATAAACCCCGGCCTTCTCCATTTGTAGCTTGGCCTCTTGCCCGATAATGGTCTGGTGCATCAAAACGTGGTTTAGCACACTGCCCAGAGCATACTTGCTATCTTCGCGGGGGGCCGCATCCTCCACCGCCTCGCTGATAGCGATACCCAGGCTACCGGGCGAATCGGGATACTCGGCCAGAATCTTGCGTCCGGCATTGGTGGTATTGGTCGGGCTGGCAAGCACTTTCGCGCCGTAGACCTCCATCAGCGAGCGGCGATAGGGTTTTTGGTGATAGCTTACCTTGACCATATAGACCACACATTCCAGGTCAAAGAAATTACAGGCCATCGCCAGGGCCGTTCCCCACTGACCCGCCCCGGTTTCGGTGGTCAGGCGCTTGACCCCTTCCATCTTGTTGTAATAAGCCTGGGGAACGCTGGTATTAGGCTTGTGGCTACCGGCAGGGCTGACCCCTTCATACTTGTAGTAGATTTTGGCCGGAGTATCCAGCAGCTTTTCCAGCCGGGTCGCCCGATAGAGCGGGGAAGGTCGCCAGAGTTTGTAAATCTCCTGGACTTCTTCGGGAATATCAATGTAACGCTCGGTGCTGACCTCTTGCTTGATAAGCTCCATCGGAAAGAGCGGCGCAAGGTCGGCTGGGCCAATCGGCTGATGCGTGCCGGGATGCAGCACGGGCGGCAACGGCTGAGGCAAATCGGCCTGAATATTGTACCAGGCCGTCGGCATCTCTTTCTCATCCAAAACTACTTTAATCGTATCTTTTGCCATAGTATGTTCTCCTGTAAAAAGTGGTCAGTAGTCAGTGGTCAGTAAAATCCTGAATATTCTGTCTCTCCTGTCCATCCCGGTTAAATTTGATTGAAGCTGCTGCGTTCTAGCGAATGAACTCGCCTCTGACTCTTGATAATAAACCTGCAAATCTTAGCTGCTGATGGGTTGGGTTGGCAGCTTGGTATTTTCTTTATCTACTTTATCGGTGTTGCTCGCTTTATTCTCCTCGCGCTCTCTTGCCTCTAATGCCCCGGCCTCCTTTGCCATCAGCACGGCGGTAGCCCGGTCTACTTCCCGGTTAGGCGAGCCAACCAGTAATAGCACCAGAATTATGGCGTAAATCGGCAAATGGCCCGCCAGCTCTACCCAACCCAGATAAGTCAGGGTCAGATTAAACGGTATCCACATCACGATAATTACCAGCCGGGGTAGCGCTTTGGAGATTAATAAAAGCCCAAAAGTAAGTTCAATCAAACCTGCGCCATAGATAAATAGTTCGTCGCTGACTCCAAAGCCACTGCCCAAATTGAAATTAATCTTTTGGCCCAGAAAAGCACGGGCCAACGCCGGGTTGAGCAATTTTTCGCTAAAGCTCAATACAATTATGCTCAAGGCCAAACCCCAGCGCAAGGCCGGAATGGAGTAAGAGATAAAGCGGATGCCCAGATAGGACTGGCGACCTAGCAAAGCATCGCCCGAAAATGGCCCGCGCCCCATTATAAAAAAGAATATCCCGATACCCACAAAGTCCAGGTGTTCCAAAAACAGCAGCGAGGGCAAATTTACCAGTGGCCCAAGTACCAGTCCGGCTACAAACAAACCGATTAGCCCCAAAGCCGCGAAGTTAGTAAAAACTCCGTAGACCAGGGCCAGCGCAATCAGGATTTCCGCCAGGGCCAGGAAGCCACTCAACAAGTTCTGGCTCATTTGAAGATTAGGAGCAAACAGGCTCAAACTAAAGCCGTTTACCAGCAAAGGAATCGCCGTATGAATCGCCAGCAAGAGCGGTAAATAGGCGTATACCCGGCCTAACCGCTCCCGGCTGATGCCCGCCAACAAGTCCTGGTCATCAGGATTGTGGCGATGTCGCCAGGCGTGGTATTGCCGGTCAATAAACAGGGCTGACCCGGTAATAGCCAGGGCCACCCCAATCGCTACCAACACTTCCCAGCTAAACAATCTTCCAAAATCGGCCCGGTAGTCGTTGGGTTTTTCGACAAACCAACGCTCGTGGGCCTGAGCGGTTTCGGGGGCGGCGAAAAAGCCGCCGATAGTACAAATCATTGCTGGAACAAGCCAAAGACGAAGGTTTCGCTTCATCTTGACACCAACCTTCTAGTTTTAGTTCTAAGCCCGCCGCAAGCGATTGGCAAGCGTCTGGTAAAAATAGTTCTTGGGTTGCAGCCGGGCAAAATGAGCCACATGCGGGCCATGGGCAATATTTACAATGTCCTGGTCTTCAATCGAAAAGTCGGGTTGTCCATCTATCGTGACCGATGCGCCCTTGCGCGTCCCGACATACAGGGTTACGGTTGAGCTTTCCGAGACGACCATATGTCCTAAAAGACTCAAGTGCGGGGCAATCGCACTAATGGCAATCACCCGCATGGTCGGGGCGATAATCGGGCCGCCGGTTGCCAATAGATAAGCGGTTGAGCCGGTGGCGGTGCTAATAATCACTCCGTCGCCAATGTAGGTTGTGACCGCCGCCCCGTCTATATCCAGCTTTACATCTATCACCCCTGACAAAAAGGCCCGTCCGACCACAATATCATTCAAGGCCAGATACTCACCGACGGTCTTGCCCTGTCTTATCAGGGTGGCTTGCAGGGTGGCGCGTTCCTCTAACCAGTGTTCGCCGCGCACAAAGGCCGATACCTTATCGAGGGCTGTTTTAGGGTCAAGCTCAGCCAGAAAGCCGAAGCGCCCGAAGTCTACCCCGGTAATTGGTACGCCGTGAGCCGCCGCGACCTTGGCGGCACTCAAAATCGTGCCATCGCCCCCAAACACAAAGACCAAATCCAGTTCTTTTACCACTTGGGCAAATTCGCCGTTATCGGGAGCTTGCCCGCGCCAGACCTTGACTCCTTCAGCTTCCAGTTTTTTGATAAAAGCACCGGCTAATTCATTGGCTTCTTTGGGCGGAGCCGGGCGCAATACTACGCCCACACTTTTTAACACGCTATCTCCCTTTCAATTCAATTCAACTCAACTCAATTCATTAATCAAACAAAGCTTTGACCGCCAATTTGAAGCCGGGTAGCACTCCTTCGCCGTCAAGCTCATCGTCCAAGTCAAACAAACGCCGTTTAGGGGTATCCAAATTATGAACTATTACATAACGGTCAAGCAGGTAAATTGACCAGATTAAGCGAACCCCGGCATTTAAATAGGCTTCGATTTTATCATGAATTATTTCAGTGCTATCGCTGGGCGACCAAATCTCGACTGCTAAATCCGGCGCGACCGTAAGCGGCCCCCGAAATTTGTCAGAAGTACGCCCAGCCAGCACAAATGCCAGGTCAGGTACTACCCAACTGGGTTTTGGGCCGGGCCGACCTAATGTACTGGGAGCTTCACTATAGCCGCGCCCGATTGGATTGGTTGCCAGATAGCTCGCTAAAAATCCCCCCAGCTTGAAGATAATCTCGCCATGTTCGGCACTAACTCCTTTCGATGCTTCTGCCACAATTTTCCCCTCTATCAACTCATAATTATTTTCATCGTTTTCCGACCACTGCAAATTCAAAAATTCTTCGAGGGTATAAATGCGCTCAAAATCTATGGTCGGGGCCGGGCTGGCGGGCGCTTCGACTATTTCGGCTATTTCCAGTTGGGCAGTCATAAGCTTACTCCCTTGTTACTTCAGGATTTGTAAGAAACAGACGGTCAATTACACTGAGGTCAGGAACAGGAACAGAATTATTTTCAGAGCAGTTCCGCAGCTGTACCAAAAACTCGCGGTTGCCTTCCGTCCCCAGAATCGGCGACTCGATTAGACCCAGTATCGCAAAACGCTGGGTATAACTCCATTCTACCAAATCTGTGAGAACTGCGCGATGTATAGCGGGGTCTTTGATGATACCACCTTTGCCGACCTGTTCACGTCCGGCCTCGAACTGAGGCTTTATCAGAGCGATAATCGGGGCTTGCGGCAAACTCAGGCGGCGGGCGGCAGGTAGCACCAGCTTGAGCGAGATAAAGCTGACATCAATCGCTACCAGTTCGGCTAACTGACCTTCGGGCAAGGCTTCGAGATACCGGATATTGGTTTTATCCAGGGCGACTACTCGCGGGTCGGTTCGCAGCTTCCAATCCAGCTGGTTCTGACCGACATCTACCGCTATAACCTGTCGCGCCCCGCGTTGCAAGACACAATCGGTAAACCCGCCGGTGCTTGCTCCAATGTCCAGTACCAGCCGCCCTTCCGGGTTGACCCCAAACTCGTCGAGGGCTTTTTCCAGCTTGAGGCCGCCCCGCCCGACATAGCGCAAGGTTGCGCCCGCTTTGAGGCTAAGGGTGAGCGCCCCGGCCTCGTCCATCATTTCGCCCGGCTTCTCGATTCGGCGAGTCCCAGCTAAGACCTGGCCCGCCATAATCAGGGCTTTGGCCTTCTCGCGGGTTTCGACCAGACTGCGCTCTAGTAGCCATTGGTCGGCTCGCTTTTTAGTGGAGATTTTGCCTTTGCCTTTACCTTTTTCGGCTGGGGCTGCTTTTGACTTATGGATTACGGTTTCTCCCCGGTGGCTATCTCTTTCTGATAAAGACTGAACCGGGCGGTTACGCTCATTCCCGCCCGCTCATAAAGACGGACTGCCCCGGTTTGGTTATCGGCATCTACCCGCAACTTAACCAATGGCACGCCCCGTCGCTGAAACTCGCTAAAGGTGTGATGGAGCAAGGCCAGTCCTAACCCGCTTTTGCGCCAGGCTTTCCGCACCCCCAGCAAATCCACCAGCCCGTTTTCAGGCCAATTCTCACACAGCGCGTACCCGGCAATTTCGTTGCCGTCCATTGCTAGAAACCATAAATCGGTTTCGATGGTTTGACTTAGCAGCCGGCGCTCCTGCCACTCCTCAAACGGGCGGTAGATATGACCCCAATGGTCGCCAAAAGCTTCCTCGTAAGCCTCATAAAGCACCCGGTTGTCGTCCCCAAGTCGAAAGGTGCGGAGGCGGATATTTTCGGGCCATTGCGGGGCGGGGATTACGCTATCCAGGGTGATGCCCATAGTCCAGAAATAGCGAACGACGCGATAGCCGCGCTGTTCCAGCAATTGAGCGGCAACCTGATTGGAAGTGCTACACCAGTTTTGCAGACTAAGAGGAGTGGAAGGCGGCAAAGTATCGGCATAGGCTTGCATTCGCCTCTCAATATTTTGAAGCAGATAGGCGGCAATCCCTCGCCCGGTGAAGTCAGGATGAACATTTGCCGCTGACTCAACTATCGGAGTTTTGATACGCCAAATACTGCCATAAGCGGCGTAGCGACCTTCCGGGCTGAGAACAACCCAGGCATCGGTTTCGCGGTTGAAGTCGTGTTGCTGCCAATCGCGCCGAATATCCTCAATCGAAAGGTCGGGCGCACCGTTTTCGAGCCGGTCACACATATGAATTATCTCGATTACGCCTTCCAGGTCTTCCCAGACCGGCGGGCGTATCACAAAACCTTCTGGCAAACTTTGAGCCATTTTATCCTCTGAGAAGTGGTCAGTGGTCAGTGGTCAGTGGTCAGTAAGAAAGTTTTGAGTTTTGAGTTAAACTGCCAACCAATCACCGTATTTTCTTCCGGCTTTCGTATTCCGCCTTTCAACTCAGTCCTCAGTCCTCAGTCCTCAGTTCTGCTTCTTCAGCTTGCTGGCTTTCCAAGCGTTGCAGATAGCGGCGACTGCGAAGGTGACATATCGCCAGCGCCAAAGCATCGGCGGCATCATCGGGTTTGGGAATAAAATCGAGGTTGAGCAGCATCCGTACCATAAGCTGAATTTGGTCTTTGGTGGCCCGCCCGTAGCCGGTCAGCGATTGTTTGACCTGGAGCGGAGTGTATTCCTGAACTTTCAGGTCGTGGCTGGCAGCAGCTAGCATCGCTACCCCACGCGCCTGGCCTACTGCAATTGCGGTAGTAGTGTTCTTGTTAAAGAAAAGCTCTTCCACCACCACTTCGGCAGGATTATAGCGGGCCAGCAACTCGTTTAGCTGGGCGTACAGACTGAGCAGACGGCGGGCCAACGGCATTCCGGCGGGGCTGGTGATTGCACCATACTCGACCATCTCGAAATCGCCGACTGCCCCAAACTGGGAAGTTTCGCGCACCAACCCATATCCCATAATCGCAATTCCAGGGTCAAGCCCCAACACTAAATCAGGGTCAATCGGCAAGGTGTAAGGCGGAAGGCGGAGGGATGAAAGCTCAGGGGAGTTGGTCGGATTCAAATTAGAACCCTTACCCAATGTCTGGCTTTTTATAGCTGGTTTTTCATCTTTCATACCTCATGCCTATACCCTAAATTTTATTCCATCGCCGCGACTTCATCCGAAATATTCAAATTGGTGTAAACGCTCTGCACGTCGTCTAAGTCTTCCAGCCGGTCTATCAATTTGAGAGCCTGCAAAGTCTTGCCCTGGTCAAGGTCCATATTGGTAGTCGGCAGCATAATATCTTCGCTATTCATTATCTCGAAACTGGACTTTTCCAGCCCTTCCTGGACTTTTTTCCAATCCTCAAAAGTGGTGTAGACCAGCAGCACCGGCTTATCGTCCTCGTCGGTATCTTCCTGTACGTCGTCCGCTCCGGCATCAATCGCCGCCAGTTCCATTTCTTCGGGGTCGTGCTTGCCAATCGCCAGAGTAACTACTCCGCGATGCTGAAACATCCAGCCAACCGAGCCGGTTTCGCCCAGGTTGCCGCCCCCTTTGGTGAATGCACTGCGAATGTCGCTGGCGGTGCGGTTGCGGTTGTTGGTCAAAGCTCTGACCAGAATGGCACAACCGCCCGGCCCATAACCCTCATAATAAATTTCCTCGTCGGCGACTTCCCCTTCCAGGGTTCCCAGACCACGTTTGATAGCTCGGTCAGTGTTCTCGGCGGGCATATTTTCGGCTTTAGCTTTTTGCAAAACTACCCGCAACCGGAAGTTGGCGTTGACATCGCCGCCGCCGCCTTCGCGCACCGCTACCGTAATTTCACGGGCGATCCGGGTAAAGATTGCGCCCCGTTTGTTATCCAAAATAGCTTTGCCACGCCGAATCGAATGCCATTTACTATGTCCTGACATAGTTCCCCTTCACTTTCTTTTGATTTCAGAGGGCGCTCGGACAGGGCCGAAATCTGCCAGTTTGAGCTTGCCACTATAGACGTATTATAACATTGCCCATGCCCCATTACAAACCGGGTTATAGCTCTCATTAATCTAATCTTAATCTTGAGGCGGTCAGGATATGCTATAATAAGAACATAAGTTCTATTACATCGCTCTGGTAAAATCTACAATTAGCCCATTGTTTCCAAAATTATTCCGTGAAGCATCTGAATTTCTTAGCAGTTATCAATTAATCCTCGTTTTTATTCCTCTCAATGCTAATTTCGCACTACACCTACACGCCAAAAAGCACCGGCCCTGCAGCGGTGCTTTTTCTTTTGCCCGATTGCCGTGTCGCTGGCAAAGTGCTATATTTGGCCCATGTTTAGCGATTATCATACCCACACCCTCTATAGTAATCACGGTTATGGGCATCCCCGCGAAATGGCGGCCCTGGCGGTGGAACGCGGCTTGCTGGCCCTGGGTTTCAGCGAGCATTTTCCCTTGCCGGAAGGCTTTAGCGACCCAACCGGCGGGCAGGCGGCCATGCATTGGGACCAAATCGAAAGATATATCCAGGAAGTGCGCGAGGCCCAAGCTGAATTTGGGCATCGCCTAAAGATTATGCTGGGCTACGAGGTGGATTATCTTCCGGCTCAAGATAACGAGATGCGGGCCAATCTTGCCAAATATCCCTCCGATTATCATGTCGGCTCGATTCATTTCGTAGACCGCTTTCGCACCGACCACGAAAACTGGCTGATTGACAGTGATTCGGAAACTTTTGCCGAGGGTATCGGCGAAAACGGCGGGGCGGAAGCGGTTTACACCCGTTATTACGCTCTTATCCGCGAGTTCGCTCAAATCCACGACCACCAGATTGTCGGGCATCTGGATATGATCAAGAAATTTAATGTCGGACAGCGTTTTTTTGATAATACCACCGAGGTATATTTGAGCCAGGTAGAGGCTACCCTGGATGTCTTGAAGGCGACTAACAAGATTGTTGAAATCAATACTGCTGGGCTTTTTAAAGACATCGGCGAAATCTATCCCGCCGACAATATTTTGCAGATGCTTCTGGCCCGGCGGATTCCAATTTGCCTGAGTTCGGATGCCCACCGTCCCGAACACGTCGCTCGCGAATTCTCGTCCACCTGGCAAAAGCTTATCAAGCTGGGCTTCGAGCAACTGACGATGCTTTAACATAATGGGCTATCGCTTGAGCGCACCGGGGCTACAGCTAGTGTGCCTTTTGGCAAAGCCGCCGGGCTAGGATACGAAGCCCGATAAATCGGGCTGATACTCCTATCACTATTAAAGATACCTGGATTATTTTGTGAAGTGCATCAATTTGACAGCCTGAATTAGGATATACAGGATTTTATAACGGGCTTTCGCGGGAAATGTTTGCGAAAGTTTTTTATAACTCAAAACTCAAAACTCAAAACTCAAAACTATCCTGCTTATCCTGTCTACCCCTGTTACGTCCGCGAACCCGGCTTTTGTAAAAAGTCTGTAATAAATCTGCTAAACTACTCGCAAAATCGCCTGGAGATGCTATAATTTAAACCAGCGAGGCCAGACCGAAATTGCGGTTTAGCAAGCGCAGGGACACGGGATGTTACCAATTTTCCACGCCAGACCCGCCAGAGTGGTCAGGCTGTCAGATTTTAGTTTCCGCGTAATTTCCCCTCCGTTTGCATAGAATAGTCTGAATTATCGGCCTAGTTTATAAATAATTTAGATGGTCGGCCTTCGGTAACTTTCACCTTGTTTTTACATTCAATTAAATAGTACAATCGTTTAATTCAATAGTTATAAAGTCTTAGTGAGTAAGTTAATTATAAGTCACCGGGGAAATAGTTATGAAGTTACCAATCTCCAAGTTGAAGAAAAGTTTTATCATTGATATGCCGATAGCCGAGCTGTGGGAAGAGGTCAGCAATACCAACCGGGTCAATCACGCGGTAGGTCTGCCACCCGCGACTTTTACCCCGGTGGCGAATGGCCTAAAAGCCGAAGGCCGCTTTTGGGGTGTACCTTTTAGTTGGACCGAGCGACCTTTTGAGTGGGTTCGAGAGCAGGTTTTTATGGTCGAGCGCGATTTCGACATTACCCCGGTGCGGCGGGCGCTAGGTGGGACGCGAATGGAGGCGATTGACCCTAAACATACTCGTGTCACCCTTTTTGCCGAAGTCGAACCCCGCGATATTTTTGGGATTATCGGCGGGCCAGCCGTCTTTTACTTCAAGACCGTTTTGGAGCTTCAGCGGCTATACCAAAAGATTGCCAAAAACTATCAGGAAAAAATTACCCATGTTTTTCCTCAATCTGAAAAGCCCCATGTAAACCAAAAAAGATTGCAGCAAACCCTGACAAAGTTTCGGCAGACCCCGGCTACGCCGACCTTGATTGCCCGCCTGAGCGAGCATCTGCAAACTGCCCCGGATGATGAGGTGGTCAAAATGCGACCCTACGCTGTCGCCCAGCAATGGGGCGAACCGGGCCGCGAGGTGGTACAGTTGTTCCTTTATGCCACCAAAACCGGGCTGCTGGATATGGAATGGAATGTCCTTTGCCCCAACTGTCGGGTTACAAAAGGTAGTTATACCAATCTGGCGACCCTTTCTAAAACCGCCCATTGCGAAACCTGCAACATTGACTATGATGTAAATTTTGATCAATATGTAGAATTGCGTTTTACAGTCAACCCCCAGGTGCGGGAAGCCTACGCCTCGCAGTTTTGTATTGCCGGGCCGTTTATGACCCCGCATGTGCTGGTGCAATTGCGAGTGCTGCCCGGTCAGCGCCAGGAAGTCAAGCTGCCGTTAGAAGAGGGAATTTATCGGCTGCGTACCCGCCCCGAAATCGGGCGAATTGAGGTGTCGGCCAGCGACGGGCTGACCCAGACCAAACCTGCCGAAATAGAGATGAACCAGAACGGGCTGTATCCATCCGAACTGGAAGTCGGGACCACGCCCGCTATGTTCGCGGTAACGAATAAGACTGCTCAGGAATTGCTGGTGCTGGTTGAGCAGGGGGCGTGGGGCAAAAAGGGGCTGAGTGCCGCCGAAGTGACCGCCATGCAAGAATTCCGCGACCTGTTTTCTTCCGAAGTGCTGACCCCTGGTTTGGGTATCGAAATCCGCAACCTGACCTTTTTATTCAGCGACCTGAAAGAC
>JBBRSG010000145.1:0-13010 GCA_038245615.1 Chloroflexia bacterium
AACGGGCTTACACCAGTGCGGATGTAGTCGGCTTTCTTAAAGAGTTAAAGCGCAAAATCAGCGGCAAATTACTGATTATCTGGGACGGTGCGCCGATCCATCGCGGTCAGCCAATCAAGGATTATCTGAGTGCTGGTGCCGCCAAATCGATCCATTTAGAACGACTGCCGGGCTATGCCCCAGAGCTAAACCCGGATGAAGGTATTTGGCAGCACCTCAAGCGGGTAGAGTTAGGCAATACCGTTAGTAAAACTTTAGCCGAACTCAGCCTTCGTTTGGAAGAAGCGATCCGGCGAGTACGTCGCAAGCGTTTTGTAGTTAAGGGTTGTATAGCCCAAGCGGGCTTTTCTCTTTAGTTTCTTTTGTTCAGACCAGTAAATAAAGAGTTTGGATGAAATATGCTGGTATGTGTTGTCATTCAGATAAAGCCGCTCAAAGCCGGAGTTTTGCCGTCGGCCACCGGCCCGGCTTTGCACGGGGTCTTTTTCAATTGGCTGCGGGGGGTTACCAGTTCTGAATGCGGAGTTTGCATGCGCCTAATGCCGCTCGGCCTTTTACGGTTTCCAATCTCTATGAAGGGGATGGCCTCGGTTCCGGCAGTCTGTTTACGCCGTCCAGGGAAATTCGGTTGGAACCCGATAAAATTTACTGGTTTCGCCTTACTACTCTGGCTAGGGAGCTTAGTGAGCTTTTGGTAGAACGCTTTTACAAGCAACCGCCGATTAGTCTCGAAATTCTGAAGCATTTCTTTACGGTGGAAAAGGTGGTGATTGAGCAGTCCGAGCATCCCTGGGCCGCCACGAGTAGCTGGCAGGCTCTGGCCCAGACCACTTTTTTCCCCGAAAGCGATTTGGCGGGCAGTTCTAGCCGGGTCAAGCTGGTCTTTTTTTCGCCAACTACTTTCAAGGCCAGGGATAGGAGTTTTCCGGTGCCGATGCCGGTTCAGACTTTCGTTAGTTTGGCGACTCGCTGGAATGCTTTCAGTCCGGTGCCACTTGACCCGGTGTTTGGGGCTTTTCTGGACGAGAGTGTAAGCATCAATGCCTATAATCTGGAAACCGAATTGGTCGCCTTGGAAGGATCGAAGCAGGGTTCAAAGCTAGTTTGCTTTCGAGGTTGGTGCGAGTATATCAGCTTTGAGCGGCAAAGTGAGTGGAATGGGGTACTAAAGATGTTGGCCCAGTTCGCCTTTTTTTCGGGGGTAGGTTATAAAACTACCATGGGTTTTGGTCAAACCCTTTCGGCAGTCTGATAGTGCCTTAGCCAAAATCAACCAAAGCCGTCGGGAAACACCCGGCGGCTTTTTGTTTGCCCAGAAATATTCATCTTTTATATCACCCCTGACAGGGAGTGGCTCTTTTTTAACAGGTCGTCTACGTCGAGAACAAGCTGAACTTCAGCCAGGTTTCAAGCCCTGATAGGGAGTGCCGCCCATTCAAACCTTCCTTTAGCGACCTTTGGACTAGTTATGATACTGGTGTTTCAAGCCCTGATAGGGAGTGCCGAGGAACTGCGGGCGGCTAACTTCGAGGTGAAACTGCAAGATTTGCAGGATGAAAATGAGGTTAGCGAAATCAGTGCTTGTAGTGCAGTAATTTTAGGAAGTGCTGTTTATGCTGGAAACTGGCTACCTTCGGCCAAACATTTCGCGGAGCAGTACCAGCCAGCTCTCTCAAAGTTACCAGTCTGGCTTTTTAGCAGTGGGCCTATTGGTAAAGATGACCCCAAACCCCATGACGACCCTAATAAATTAGCCAGCTCGTTAGGGGAGGTAAAAGTTCAAGATCACCGGGTATTTGTGGGCAAGCTGGACCTGGCAGACCTTAAACTTGGCGAGCGTCTAATAACCAGATTACTAAAAGCACCGACAGGAGATTTCCGAGATTGGGTGGAAATCAGAGGTTGGGCGCAGGAAATCGCACAAGAACTTCATTCAGGTAGCATTGCTGGCATGTCCAAAGAAACTATAGTGCCGTTATCAATCTAAATTCACTGGTGTTGCTTGCAATAGAGCTAGGGCCTGGTTTGTAATAGTGGTAGGTTATATCTTGACCTATATCACCCGCTGCGGTCGGTAAATTTCAGCCAGGGAGCGACAGATACTCAGGTGAATTTTAGCCAGCCGAACCCGCAAAGCCTCGATAGTATTGTGGTTAATTCCGGGGCCGCCAGTCTGAAGATGGGCGGACTGGGAAATGCCAACCTTAGAAGCGGGACGTTCAGTACAGGGGCAGGTTCGCTGGAGCTGAGTTCGATGGCAAGTTAGCTCAAAGTGGGGACATCCGAATTAAAAGCGGTGTTTCGGGCCTGACAGTTTATGCAGGCGGCAACCCGATACAGGTAATTAAAGAAGAAGGTGGTTTGAGTTCGATTAACCAGGATAGTTGGTCGAAGGGTGGCGACACTTATGCGTCGCCGGAATGGGCGAGTGCTACCGGCCCCAAAATCACCATTCACCTTGAACTAGGCGTAGGTTCGTTGAACCTGAAATAGCGGTATGGTCAACTTAGGCCAAATTTAGGGGTGAAGGTGGGAACCAGTTTGCTTCGCCGCGAAGTCTGAGGTTTATATTCCTCAAGATAGTCAAAACCCATTAAAAATAGCCGGAGTAGAAAGGCATCCATTATGTTCAAAAATAAAAAGAGCGGGGTCGGTATGCTTGCCCTGGGAGCTACTTCAATAGGACTTTATCTGGGCTTCATCCGGCGGTGGCAATTGCGTTGGGGAGCCACTGACGAAGAGGTGGCCCGTGCCATGCCCGGCGACGAGGTGGTGAAACATCCGACGTTTAATGCCACCCGCGCCGTGACCATTGGAGCGCGACCAGCCGAAATCTGGCCCTGGCTAGTCCAGATGGGTCTTACGCGGGCGGGCTGGTACAGTTACGATTTGCTCGACAACCTGGGCCATCCCAGTGCCGAGCGGATCATTCCAGAGTTCCAACACCTGGCGGTCGGGGACGTGATCCCGATGAGTCCCGATGGCAAAGCGGGTCTTTGGGTCAGGGCCTTCGAGCCGAACCGATGGATGCTGTGGGGGGACAAGGCCGGGGACACTACATGGTACTGGGGTCTGGATGCCATCCATGAGCGACAGACGCGCCTGGTCACACGAGTGCGTATACGTTACAATTGGACTTCGCCAATGCTCTTGTTCAACCTGCTGGTTGAGTTCACTGACATCATCATGATGCGTAAGTGTATGCTCGGTATCAAGGAACGGGCCGAGCGTTTGAGCAGACAGACCCATAAACCTATCAGCACAACCACAAATAGTAACATACCTGGAGCCAGCGAGTTCCTTGTTAAGGAAAGGCAGGATGTGTAAGAAGGGAGGTGGAGCATGCTGTGAAAAACTTGAGCTTGGTTAGTCTGAGAGACAGGCGTTCATTAGTTCTGCTCACTAAATGTTGAAGTCCCTGGTAAAGCACAAGTAAGCTTTCTAGTTTTCAATCGGGTGTTTTGAGTGACCCATTTTGTGCATTAGCATTACCGGCAAATGGCTCTGACGCACTACTTCTTCCGCCACACTTCCTAACACTAACTGAGCTAACCGGCCTCGACCGTGGGTTGTCATTGCTACCATCTGAGCCTTTACCTCTCTGGCATATTCTAATATTCGCGTGCTTGCTTCTCCGTTATATCCCAAAGAATTTTTAGGTTCTCCGGTTTGAACTACTGTTATACACTCTACGCCCTTTTCGCTTAAGCGGGTTTGGGTTTCTTGGAGATATTGTTCGGCTTGCTCCTTGAGAATTCCTGTTTCCTTGTCTGGGTCGTAGTCTGGAGAATAATACATTTCACCAACCCCAGTTGGCATTACGCTGGACACCACCTCGAATAAATGTATTTTAACTCCCAGTTGTTGGGCCAGATTTGCGGCTGAGTCCACAATAACTTCCGAACCAGGGGTGCCATCCAGACTTACCAAAATTGGGCCTAAATTATTATGTATAGCTAGATTTTCCGCTTTTTCCAGGTCATGGCCCTCGGTTTCGTCTAGCTTGATCAAGATTACTGGCAAGCTGGAATGTTGAATCAGACTTGTCGCAACACTGCCGGTCAGTAGGAGCGATACCCCACTCCGCCCGTGGGTAGTCATTACTACCAAATCGGCCTGTGCTTCTTTTACAATTGCGCCCAACTCTTTTGATGACCTACCACACACTACCAGCGTTTGAATCTGTTCGGCCCCCAGGGGAGTTTCGGCCTCTGCCTCAATCAAGGTTTCTTTGACCTTTTGCAGGTAATCCTGATCGTCTTGCTCGCCGGAATAGGAGGTAAAGGTTTGATATGGGTCGGTGGAGTAGGATGACACCAAATCAGGCCCGCTTACCAGAAGCCCTTCTGGTCTCATCTTTCCAGCAGGGATAAGATTACCGGCCTCAACTTGAGGCGCTTCAGAGAATTCTAGCACCAGTGGTTGAGCTTCCTCCACTCGTAGCAAAACAAGAGTAGCCTTTAGCTGTTTAGTAAGATTAACAGCATAGGGTAAAGCTTTTTCAGCCAGACGTGAGCCATCCAGGGGGACAATGATTTTATGGTACATTATTTTTATCCTTTTCTATTTCTATCGTAAGAGTGTGGTACTGTTGTCTTTCGGGCCGGGCGAGGTTCGTCGGCTTGTAGACCAACACGACCTGCACCGCCGCAACTGTCAGGCCGATACCAGTAAGCATGGCAACTGTGCCGGTGCTGGCGGGCGAGGCCGTCACGAAATTGAAACCACCATGAAAAAGAGCCACTGCCAGCAGACTGCCGCGACTGCTGTTGTAGAGCCAGGTAAACAAAATTGCACCCGCCAACAAGCTGAAGGCGAAACCTGGAAAACCGGCGAGGCCAATATTTTTGTAACTCGGCAGATAAAAGAAGGCGGGCAGATGCCACACTGCCCACATCAGCCAAAGCAGCAGGGTTGAGACAAGTGCGTTATGCCGCGCTTGCAAACGTGGCAAGGCGAACCCGCGCCAGCCCGTCTCTTCGCCGATGCCGGAAGTCACAATCCACATCAGCCATGCGGCAAGGCCAAGATCGGGTAGGAAGTTGGCCTGACCTATTGCCAGAACATCCGGCCACGCGCCATTTAGCAGCCATGCAACGAGGACGGCCAGCCCAAACAGCCCAAGCGGCCCTAAAGCGCACAAGGCCAACCAGCCCAGCCGCGTCCGGTCTATAGCGTAGCGTCGTCCAAGCTGGCGCAACCCTTCCATACCTGCCGTCAACGCTGTTACAACTACTGCCGCCAGGAGGGGGCCGTAGGCGCTGAGGTAGTGCAACTGGTAAGGCAGAGGCGGCGTGATGACACCTTGCGCTGATAAGGCCAGTGGAACCGAGACCAGCCACGAGAAGGCGCAGGCCAGAGCCCAATAAGCCGCGAGAGGATAGCGCGTGAACACATTCGCGCTGGCGATGCGCTTATCTTCTACCACACTTATAGCCATAGTATCATCCTCCTGGCACAGGCCAGGGTTTTGCCGGCAAACACCATATCTTCGGAGGTATGCGCCACCAACATGCTGATCCTCGAATAAAATAACCTGATTCTCACTCGCTTTTGGCAAAATCCTGCCAGGCTAACTATTAACCAACTAGAGCGTATTTGCACTTTCCTCTTTACTCACTCATGGTAAAGGAGATAATTGAAGCTGTCTGTCCGCTACCACACACAAGCAAATCCGACCAGCCCCTAATCAGGCAAAATAATAGCAATGTACCCTACCGTGCAGTCAGAGGCTAACTCTAGCTGTTATGTGTGTTATCGGACAGACCGCCTCCTTTATCTAACATATTATTACAGTGGGTCACCGCGCTACGCATTTTGGGTAACTGAAACGGAATATTTGAACCTGGTATTCCCGGTTTAGATACTTATTGCTCTTCAAAAAGAAAAACGTGTAAAATCGAACCGGGAAAGTGTATAAGGAATATGTCGAGCTTGAAGGAATTAGAACCACCAATAGAAAAGCCGTTAGAGGTAGAGGATGCCCACGTTTTGCTTTCAACCTTAAATCAGTTGCGCCAGGAAGTTTTCCAGAAAGGACAGGAAACTTTCAATGGCTGGCTACCTTTATTAGAGCGCCGACCATTTCGCCCCAGCGCCTTGAATTTAGCCCATTACCTGGCGTTTCGTGAGCATGATTTAAGAACTCTACAAACCACGCTGATGCCCTGGGGTCTTTCCTCACTGGGTCGTAGTGAAGCCAGGGTATTGCCTAACCTGGACGCGGTAATTGCCACGCTGTCTATAATCTGCAAAGAGAAAGGCGAAGCTGTAAAGCACCCTCCTTTAAAAGCCTTCTTCCGGGGAGACCATATTCTGGCTCAGAATGTAACTGAGCTTTTCGGGGTGCAACGTTCTTCTCGCCGCATCAGGATAATGGTTACTTTTCCGACCGAAGCGGCCCAGGATTATCCAATGGTAAAAGAACTTGTAGAACGTGGCATGAATTGCGCCCGGATTAACTGTGCGCACGATACCACGACCCAATGGGAAGCAATGATAGCGAATGTGCGTCGGGCTGAAGCTGAAACCGGGCTTAGTTGTAAGGTTTTGATGGATTTGGGTGGCCCAAAATCACGAACTGGACAGGTTATTACGCCCCTGCCACAAGCCAGACTTTACCCCGGTGAACTAATGTTGCTCACTCCCACTCCTCAGCCCCAGCAGTCGGACACCTACCGTTTTCAGGCGGGTTGTTCGCTCCCAGAAATCTTTGACCGAGTGCGCACAGGCGCGACGGTCTGGATAGACGACGGTAAGCTAAAAGCGGTAGTCGAGCAGGTTTTGCCGGAAGGAAAAGGAATTGAACTCCGCGTAACTCAGACCGGGCCAAAGGGGGTTCGACTAAAACCCGACAAAGGCTTGAATTTCCCTGATACGGTGTTAGGTCTTAGCCCCTTGACCACTAAAGATTATGCCGATCTCGATTTTATTGCTACCCACGCTAATATTGTCGGTTATTCGTTTGTGCAAGAGGTAGGCGACCTCAAGTTACTCCAACAAGCCCTGGAAGAACGGCTGGGAAAACAGGCCCAAAAGATAGCGATCATTGCCAAAATCGAGACCCAGCAGGCGGTGCATAATTTGCCTGAATTGATCGTCGCCGCTGCCGGTAAACATCCTTTCGGGGTAATGATCGCCCGTGGCGACCTGGCAGTTGAAATCGGCTATCAGAGGTTGGCCGAAATTCAGGAGGAGATTTTGTGGTTGTGTGAAGCAGCGCATATTCCGGTGGTCTGGGCTACTCAGGTTTTGGAAAATCTGGTGAGTAAAGGCACGCCTTCCAGAGCTGAAATGACCGATGCCGCGATGGCCGAGCGGGCCGAATGTGTAATGCTCAACAAAGGTCCCTTTGTGAATCAGGCTATAACTATTCTGGATGATGTACTCACCCGGATGCAAGATCATCAGATGAAGAAAACCCCACAATTGCGAGCTTTACAGGTGTGGCAAAAGCAGGAATAAGCTCAATTCCCGTTAAAATACTCAAGCCAAAGCCGCGACTAATACCAAACCGTAAAGTGATTTGCCGCTTTCATTTACCAATTTCTCACCGCGAAGGGTTACGTTAGCTGCTTTTGTCGGGTCTATTTCCAGGTTGGTCGGTAAAACCAGATAATAACGCTCGTCGCGGTTGGTAGCCGAAGTCAGAGCGTAGCCACTCGAAGTAGTGCTAACTGCCCGAAGAGCGTAACCCACATCGGCGATTACGGTGCTGATATTTCCAATAGCCGTAATAATCGGGCCGGGCTGCAATACTTCCAAAGCTCCTACATACAGAGGCAGAAAACTTTGACTACTACGGGCCAATAGCTTCTCGGCCCAGATAACTACCCGTTTACCGTCTAATCGGCTCAAATCGCCTAATTGTTGAGCAGTAACTTCGTGAATCAACAAAGGCTGGTTTTGCCCTGAGCCGATTTGCTGAAATAAAAGCTTAGCACCATTGGTACTGGATGAGTCAAGTGTCAACCTACCGACCATTGGCTGAGTTTTTATAGCTAACACATCGAGAGAATTAACCTGCAAAGCTTCCTCATTCCCGGCAGTTTTAACTCGGTTGCCCGTAACCAACACTCGTGGCCCGTGCGACTTAGCTTCTTCGCGCACTTCTTTAAGCCGGGTTTCATCTACTAACAGCCGAAGCGTTTTGAAAGCAGGCGAAAGGCTGGTATCAGTAGCATAGATCAATTCGGCCTGAGGGCTAGACAAACCGGAGGCAGGAGAGTTAATTTTTAGTTCCCCCGCCAGCACTACTGATGGTAAAACCGTGGAGGTGGGCCAGGGAGTAACAGACCTACTACCGGACGTAGTAGGTCGGGCCGTAACAGAGGTGGTTGCCGTACCCCCTGCTATAGTTGCCGAGGTGACTGCTGCCGCCGCAATTGGTTGATTATTGTTATTTGTACCCGAAGCAGTGTTGTTTTCAGCGCAGGCCACCAGAAGCGGCAATACTACCAATAGTAGAATAGATTGCCACCTATGCGACCTTAAATTACGGTTTGACCAGGATTGCATACCTTTTCTCCCCTGCTATAGTAACGCACCGAAATCGGTCAAAATTACTTATCCTATCGGCCCCTGTACCCCCAGAACCGCAAAATTTTCAAGTTTGGGATAACACCACAATCAAATCGAAAATTAAGTCCTGATGATCCGAAAGGTCGGATAGGCTGCAGCGATCTCTTCAAATTTGGCTAACGGTGCATCCTTATTAACGGATATATGGGCTCGTGCTCCAGGGGCGCGCTTCAGGTAAGCCTTCAAGATGGGGGGCCGCTGGTCGGCGGCTACCTCTTCAAGTTTGACCGCTATCCGACGACCACTTCTCAAAACCGCTTTACCACCAGCGGCCCGTACATTTTGGACCCATTGCACATTTTCCCCCAGCATTGACACCAGATACTGCTGCCCATTGACGATAGCTATGACCACCGGCAGCGAGAAGGTTCGCCCAGACTTTCGCCCGGTCACTTCCAGGGCCACAAGATAGTTAGAGGCAATGCCCCACGAGGCAATAACCGCCTCGATTCTATTTAGAAATTTTGCAATCCAATGGGGACGTTGACCCCGGTACATCCAGCGAGTGAAGTTGCCTTTAGCCAAAGTGGATTCTCCTTCTAGCTGCCAAATTATCAATATCTCGACATTATAGAGTTTGCTCGGCCAGAGTTTTGAGCAACTGGGCGCTATGGACAAAAGCTTCCTCCTCGACCTCACTGAGCGGCAAAGTAAGCATCCGGCTAATACCCTCCCGGTTGACGATAGCGGGCAGGCTCAAACAGACTTCCTTAACCCCATACTGCCCATTCATTCGATTTGAGACCGAGAAAACCGTATTCTGGTTGCCCAAAATCGCTTCGACTATCCGCAAAAGGCCGGAAGCAATCGCGTAATAAGTTGCTCCTTTGCGTGCGATGATCTGGTAAGCCGCCCCTCGCACCTGCTCGAACAAACCGTCCATTTCGGACTGGTTATAAGCCCGGCCCTGCTGTTGGCAGATTTCGCTCAGGCTGATACCGGCAATCGAGGCGGTGCTAAAAACCGGTACTTCGCTATCACCATGTTCGCCAATAATATAAGCGTGAACGCTACGGGGGTCTACCTGGTAGTATTGGCCCAGCAAATAACGGAAGCGGGCAGTATCCAGAATCGTACCACTGCCGATTACTCGCTCTGGCGGGAACCCAGAATAACGAATGGCCGCTTCCGTCAGGATGTCCACCGGATTGGTGGCAATAACCAAAATAGCCCCCGGAGCGGCCTGGGCTAGTTGCGGTATCATTTGCTGAAAAATAGCGGCGTTACGTTTGACCAGTTCGAGGCGGGTTTCGCCTGGTTTCTGGGCTACTCCGGCACTAATCACTATAATATCGCTCCCGGTTATATCAGAGTAACCGCCGACCCGAATAGTGCAAGGTCGGTCGAAGGGCATAGCGTGCTGCAAATCCATCATTTCGCCCTCAGCCCGCCGCTCGTTTACATCTACCAACAACATTTCAGAGGCTAGGCCAGAGCCAAGCAATTTGTAGGCAAAACTGGCTCCAACCATTCCCGTACCCAATACCGTTATTTTAGCTGTCATGGTTAATCCTTTTTAAGGTAGTGGTTTGTTACCAAGCTAAACTGGTGATTTAGCTTGTTAAGGCTAACTATGTTGTCCCGGCGGCTAATGAAAGCAAGCATTTAGCAATTGTATCAGTGTTAATTATTTTACCTCAATCACTCGCTGGCCTTGTGCCGGGTCAAATAAGGCGTAGGCGATTCGCCGCTACCTCAAACCCCTTGGTCAATATCAATTCGATTTGCTATAGCTGGAAGAAGATACTTCGAGGTTCAGATTAGAACTAGAAACAGAAACCCCTCAGTGCGTTTTAGGGTGCTTGCGATACCACTCGACCGTGCAGTGCATGGTTTCGCGGTGAGGGGTAGGATTAGCACCGAAAGCACGCTCGAATTTGGAGTGGTCAACCACGAACGGCTTCTCGAACTCGTACATCAGTTCAACCGTCTCGCGTGCGCCGGGAATGAACAGGCCGGCAATTCGCAGCATGGTTTTGCCCATCCCGCTCATTTTGGGCGGCTGGCCCAGTTCCTCGAACATTATATTTAGCAGCTGGCGAGTGGTAATAGTAGGCGGATCGGGGATGTGCCAGGTCTGACCCAGCGCCTCTTGGTGTGCGCCTAACGTAACCAGACCACGCCCAAAATCCCCAATGTAGGTGTAGGTATGCGGCAAATCTAAATTACCAATGGCTCCCGCGCTTTTGCCGGCCAGCGCCGGATAAAATACTCGGCTGCCCAGGGTCGAATCCAGCACCTGCGGGCCGTAGAAATCCGCCCCGCGCCCAATAGTAGCGCGTATTTTGCCGCTTTGATGGGCCTGCATCAGCATATTGGCTAAACTGGCACGGGCTTGGCCTTTGTGGGTCTGTGCGGCATACGGCAAATTTTCGCTGATGGGGCCGTTGACCTCGCCATACATGTAGAGGTTGTCGCCAAAGACCAGCTTTGCATCAACCGCCGCGACCCCTTCGATAAGGCCGGACATAATCGGCGGAAAATCCTCGGCCCAGCGATTATAGGCGGGTTGGGCGCACAGATAAACTACCGTCGCGCCCTGACAAACCTGTCGCACATTAGCTGGGTCAGTGGCATCGCCTTTTACTACTTCTACTTCGGTCAATACTTCGTCGGCTTTGCCCTGGCGATTAACCATTCGCACGCGCTTACCTTGCCTCACCAGCTCACGCATTACGGCTGAACCAAGCGGGCCGGTGCCGAAAATAACGTGCAATTCATTATTGCTACTCAAGTTTTATCTCCTTGCTTTACCTGGTTTCAATTTTGGCCCTGGCGGCCCACAAATGGGTAGCCTGAACAAACTGGCGGTTTTGTCACTAGAGCAGGCCCTAAATTAAGGGCCTGGTTTGAGGATTTTTACTAGAAGCTTTTACTAGCAACCGCTGCCAACCCGGTCTGCACCGGGAGTTTAGGACAAAGCCGGGTGTTGACCATTAGCACTGGCAAGTTGCTCAAATGCATTACCTCATCTGCCACACTGCCCAGCAAAACCCGACCAGCAGTGTTACGAGCGTGAGTTGCCACTACTAGCATACTGGCTTGTAGCACCTGAGCGTAACCAGCTATTACTGGTCCAGGTAGACCTTCACGCACCAGCTTAACGCATTTCAAGCCCTGTTCTATCAGGCCATCCCTCATCGTGTCTAAATATTTGTTGGCGATTTCGCGGCGATTCGCGGCCTCTTGTACGGCAACCTTTTCGTCGTACTGATAGGGCGCACCAACATCACCGTAATAAACATAAAGCGGCATGTAAGGCGGAACTACTCGTAAAAGGTAGATGGTAGCATTTAGCCGATGAGCCAGTTCTATCGCTGGTGGTAAAGCTAACTCGGCCTCGGTTGAACCATCCAGCGTGACCACCATCCGCTCTCCACCTTCGGGGATTTCCCCATTTGCCAAATCGGTCACTATCTCCTGCAATGGTTGGACTTCGTTTAGGGCCGCCGCGCGTATCAATACTACCGGTAGAGTAGAATGTTGCAAGATAGTGCTGGCGGCGCTACCCAGAACCACCCGTGATAGACCGGTTCGACCGTGAGTGGTCATTACGATTAGATCAGCCTTCTCGAAAACCGCTATTTCTGGCAGCTCGTGCATCGGTTCTTTGTAAATTACTAGAGTTCGTACTTTTGCTGGTTCGATAGATGTGACTGCTACCGGCCCGGTAATAGCTTCGCGCACCTGCCCCAAATAAGCCTCGGCAGTGTTAATAATTTCTAGCTCGCTTTCAGCCGTATGTTGATGCAATGCATCTGGTTTGGCAGAACGCAACAGCAAAATCTCAGCATCAAGGTTTTTCGCTAGGTTTGTGGCGAAAGGCAGCGCCATTTCGGCTAGAGCTGAACCGTCCAATGGCACGACTATTGTGTGGAGTTCCATAAAATTAATCTCCTTCGTTATTTCTTATAACCCTAGTCATTTCGACCCCGACCACTTTCTCGTGGCTGGCCTCTCTTGAAAAAATAGTTGAGTAATACCAGCTGGCACTTACTCCTGCTTTTGCCAAACTCGCAAAGCACGCAATTGGGGGTCTTCTTCCCAACCAGACCTTTCTTTTTTAGAAAGCGCAGGTTAAAATAAGGGTGAACTATATCTTACCTAAACATGCTAAACTAGATAAAGAAAGTGGTCTGTTTGTTAGCGCACTTAAAGGGAAACCTGGTAAGGTTCTTGCTCTATACTTCCGTAAAGCCATAGCTTCTATTCAGTGACACGAAGTGGGTGGGGAAAAAGGAAGAAAGCATTTTATGTCTAAGAGTGTAAAATCTCAGAATTTGGTTGGAAACCACTTGCTCGCGGCGCTTCCCCAGGAGGAGTATCAACGGCTTCTGCCTCACCTCGAACCAATAGCCTTACCGCTTGCAAAAATCGTCTACCACGCGGCCCAACACCTGGAATATCTTTACTTTCCTACTACCTCGATG
>JBBRSG010000146.1:0-12944 GCA_038245615.1 Chloroflexia bacterium
CGATGGTCATTACTACATCGCCGAAGCAGTACGGGGCGGGGCAGGTGCTTTATTGGTAAGCCGACAGTGGTTCGCAGAACAAGGAGAGCTTCCACCAGTTCCGTGTGTAGTAGTCGAGGATACCTTAGCCGCTTTTCAGGCAGTGGTGGGCAGGTGGCGTTCGCAATTGCCCCGGCTAAATCTGATTGGAATTACGGGCAGCGTTGGCAAGACCAGTACCAAAGAACTGACTGCCGCCGTTTTGCGTCAGGGCTACCAGACTTTCAAATCGCCCAAAAGTTTTAACAACGAATATAGTCTGATGCCGGTTCTGCTGGAACTCCAGCCGGAACACGAACAGGCCGTAATCGAGATGGGTTGTGGCTGGGGTTTGGGCGAACTAACCCGATTGTGCCGGGTAGCGCAACCCCGAATTGGGGTTATTTTGAATGTAAGCCACAGTCACCTTTCCCGAATGGGAAGCCTCGAAAATATTGCCAAAGCCAAATCAGAACTTATTCAAAGTTTGCCGCCCGAAGGTTGGGCTGTTTTGAACGGCGACGACCAGCGGGTCAGAGAACTGGCTAGTGCCACGCAAGCGCAACCTTTTTTCTTCGGGACCGACCCCGGCTGCGATTTATGGGCAGATGAAATAACAAGTTTTGGACTGAACGGTCTGGCCTTTACCCTGCACTATCGGGGAGAGAGTCGTCAGATTCGACTGCCGCTGCCCGGTAAACATAATGTTTATACCGCGCTGGCTGCTTGTGCGGTAGGATTATTATGTGGTTTGAGTTGGGAAGCCCTGGAAGCCGGGCTGCAAGACCCTTCAGCCCACATCCGTATTGTGACTCAGCCGGGGCCTAACGGCTCGACTATTATTGATGATTGTTATAATGCCAGCGCGGTTTCGACCCTGGCAGCCCTCGATTTACTGGTCCAAACGCCCGCCCGCCGCCGGGTGGCGCTACTGGGGGATATGCTGGAACTGGGTGACTATAGTGAAGAAGCGCACCGACTGGTCGGACAACGGGCCACCCAAATAGTTGACCTTCTGCTAGTGTATGGCGAATTGGCCGGTATTACAGGCCGTGAAGCGCAACAAAGCGGACTGACCGATAGCCAGGTGCATTTTGCCTCCAGCAAAGCCGAGGCTGCCGAATATTTGCAAAAACATTTGCAATCAGATGATTTATTGCTGGTCAAAGCCTCTCGCGGAGTTGGTCTGGAAGAAGTGATTGACCTATTAAAGTTAAGTGGTCGCAAAAACCTAGCCCAAGCCCGACGAGAGTTGCAATACCAACCCACTTTGGGCCCTCGATTTACTCACTAAACCGATTTTGTCAAGTTCTTGACCTTGCAATCGCCCTGGATTGGACTAAAGGAGTATTGACAGATTGGCCCAAGTTTGTATAATACATATAGGTAAGTGCAAAAGATATTGGTTATACCAAGTGCTTTGCAATTACCCATTGAAATTTCAAAAAAATCTTAGGGAGGGACAGTCAAATGCCAAGTGTAAAAGAAAACGCCGCCATTTTAGGGCGGGTCTGCCTGGTAAGTTCATACTGTCACATCACCGAAGGGTTTTAGAGTACTTCTGGCTTTTAGCTAATATCAATGGCTGCAATAACAGCTTCAAGTTAGCTATTCCGGTCATGAAGCGATGGTTTGAACCATTGCTGAACTCGAAAGCTGCCCATTCGGGTGGCTTTTTCTATTTTTGGGATTTTTGCGGCTGAAACTGGTTTTTAAGCGAAAGTCCCGTAATTCCTAAAGAAAAGCCGCCGATGTGATAGACCATCGCGGCTTTTTTGCTGCCTGCGAAACTCGACCTGAAAGGAGGCCCGCCGATGACCATTTTATTTCACAAAATCAACTATTGGAACTTATTTTGGAACTATTTTAAGGAGCAATCAATTGAAGAACCTGAAACAGTTACGTCGGCGGGACGACGAGGACGAGGATTACGAGGCCGAAGAGAGCGAGGAATCACCCTTCGCGCCTTTTCTGGATAACGGCTGGATTAGTGAGGTCGAAGAAACCCTAAAAAGCGGGAAAGAAGCAACAGTCTATCGCTGTCGGGCGCACCCCGCGACGGGACAGGAGTTTTTCGCCCTCAAGCTCTACCGGGATCGCCAGAACCGCAATTTCAAGAATGACAGTATGTATCAGGAGGGGCGGGTTATTCTGAACGGACATACCCGCCGGGCAGTTCAAAAGAAGACCGCGTTTGGACGGATAGCTCAGGCTGGAATGTGGACGAACTATGAAAACGAGCATCTGAGTCTGTTACACCGGGTGGGGGCGGACGTTCCTAAAGTGTACAAGCAATATGGCAACGCTTTGCTAATGGAGTATGTTGGCGATGGCGAGGAAGCCGCTCCGGTGCTGAATTCGGTGGAATTGCCTCAATCAGAAGCCCGTCCGCTGTTCGAGGTGATGCTGACCAATATTGAGCTTTGGCTCAAGCACAATCTGGTACATGCTGACCTCTCGCCCTACAATATTCTTTATTGGGAAGGTCGCCTGAAAATCATTGATTTTCCCCAGGCGGTTGACCCGCGCTTTAATTCTCACGCCGCCAGCTTGTTGCAGCGCGACATCGAGAATGTCTGCCGTTACTTCAATCGTTACGGCTTGCAGGCCGATGCTACCCGGATTAGCGGGCGACTCTGGCAACGCTTTACCCGCTCACAACTATAGTATATATCCGAGCGATTTTCGGGCAACCTTGAAAATCAGCCCAGGCTTAAAACCCGCCCTTTAGTCCTATTCCGGCGACTGAGGGCGGTTATTTTTAGCGGATTATGATATAATTTGCAGGTTCGTGCTAACTTTTAGCACAAGATAGCGTTCTAGTAGAGGAAGGACTGAGTTTTTCGATGGGTATGGCTGGTAGTTTTTCAAAGAAAATTTCTAACCTGGGGTCGCGTCTGGCCCTGATAGCGAGTTTAATGCTTTTAGCCGGAATATTGGCGGCTTGCGGCGATAGTGTGGCGACTAACAATGATTTCTCGGTGCCGGTGATAAATGGACTGGAAGAACGCCCCGTAATTGGGAGTGATGCCGGTTTTCGCAGTAAAATCCTGTTGCCCAACAAACCGGAATTAGTCGGGCAGGAGACCAAAGTCTTTATAACCAATCGCGCTCTGCCAGATGTCCGTCAGGCCTACAAAGATGAGATGGTCAAACGGGGTTGGGTAGATGTTTCGCAAAGTATTCTAGGCTCGACTGAATTGGGCGCAAAAGGCGGAGTCGAAGCTTTTGAAAAATATGTCGGTGGCGACACCAACAAAAAGCAGGTTTTTGGAGTAATTGTACTGTCGCCCGACGCAACCGGCAATCTGCTGGATGGTTTTCGGGGTAACGGGACAATCCCGCCCGGCAGCAATGTAGTTATCAATATTCAGGGGGCGTATGGCATTCCCGCTCCGACTAAATAATAGTAGAACTTTCGCTGGTAGATAGCCTCAAGGCTGCAAAAGTTATATGTTTGGAAAATTTACGACGTAAATTTTCCAAACATATAACCAAACTCGGTTTTGAGGTTTAGCCAGGTTTTCTTCAAATCAGAAAAATCGTCCCAGACAAAAGTCTTAATATAGTGGGGAATATCGGCAATCCCAGAAGGGGGCATAAGATGAGTAACGATTATGGCAATTATGGCGGAAACGGCTACCCACCCCAGCCGGGTGGCTCGAATCAGGGCGGCTATGGCCCGCCGAACTATCCGCCCCAGCCCCAACCTGGCTATGGGCAACCTGGCTATCCGCCTCAACCTCAAGCTGGTTATCCTGCCCCTCAACCGGGCTACCCGCCTCAATCGCAGCCGGGCTATGGTCAGCCTCCCACTTATCCCCAGTATCAACCGCAGTATGGCGGTTATCAGGGTAGCCCGCCGCCGACTCCCCCTAAAAAGAGCAATGTAACCCCCTGGATATTGGGGGGAGTAGGCTTGCTGGCGGTGCTGGCAGTCGTCATTATCGGGGTAGTCGTGCTGGGCAATAACAACAAGTCTACTACTACCCAGATTTCGGCGACTCCCAGCGCCGTCGCCAATCTAAGCAGTTCCAGCCCAACGGCGGCCAGTACCACTGCTGCCAGCACGACGGCGGCTTCGACGACAGTAGTCGCAACCGTAGTTCGGACTGCGACTACGGCGGCTAGTACTACCGCTGCCGCGACTACCGCTCGCGCCACTACTGCCGCCGCTGCGACCACTGCCCGTGCCACTACCGCCGCAATTGGCACTAGCGGCACGACCTCCACCGTCAAAATGCCGCTTTATCCGGGAGCAAAGTCGGTGGAAGTTCCGGCAGCGATTAAAACCCAGCTTTCAGCATCGTTGGGCAATGCCCGCTCGGTGACTTCGAGTGCCTATCTGGTTTCGGGCAAAGCCGATGCCGTCAAAACCTTCTATGAGACCGAAATGGTCAAGGCCGGTTGGAAAGATTATACCAGCGCCATGGCCGGGAGTGGTCAAATGAATAGCCAGCTTGCGACTTTTGAGCAAATGGGCGGCTGGCTATTGGGTTATACCAAAACGCCTGATATTGCGGTTTTGATGTTGCTTCCCGGCGACCTGGGAGCGGCTTTTGGCATCACTGCCGCGCCGGGCGACCAGATTTTGCTGGTCTTTAATGGCAGTATTTAAGCGGAGTAACCTACGAACTCCTTTAGTGCGAATCTGGAACGACTGAAAAACCGGCGCAACTGGCCTACCCTGTTAGTGGGCCTGGCGCTGGGCGGTTATATCGCTTTGGTTAGCTATCTGCACAGTGTTCGTATCGCCCACTTTATGAACGGCTTTGACCTGGGGTTCTATCAGCAAGCTATTTGGAACACCGGGCAAGGCCGTTTTTTGGAAGTTTCCGCCACCGATTTCAGTTCCTCCCTATTGGGGACAGATGTAATTCTCTTTTACGCCTTAATGACCCCGCTTTATCTGCTTTTCCCTTCCACCCTGACCCTTCTGGTAATCGAAACTATGATAGTAGCCCTCGGCGCGTTGCCGGTTTTTTGGCTGGCCCGCCAAAGACTGGGTAATGGCTGGGCCGGATTGGGGTTGGCGCTGGTCTATCTGCTTCTGCCCGCGATTCAAAATGGCAACCTGTACGAATTGCGGGAGCGCCCGATGGCCGGGGCTTTTTTGCTTTTTGCCTTCTATTTCTGGCAAAGCGGCAGATTAGGCTGGTTTGGATTATTCGCCGGGTTAGCCTTGAGTTGTCGCCCCGAAAACGGGCTGGTACTGATAATGCTCGGTCTGTACGGCTGGCTGGAAGGTAAGCCCCGGCAGGCCGGGTTCGGCTGGAACTATGTGATTATACCCCTGGCATTGGGGGCGGGCTGGTTCGGGGCGGCTTTGCTGGTCATCCAGTTGTCCAGCGCGGGCGGCTTTGCGCTCGGCTCGACTTTCGCAGGGGGTTCGCCCCTGGCGGCAGTCACGACCCCTTTTACCAATCCGGCCCAGGGCTGGCAACAGCTTTTTCCGACTGGGGCAGTGCTGCTGGGCAAATTGCTTTATATTCCGCTTTTGCTCCTCCCTTTCGCCTTTTTGCCGCTTTTTCAGCCGCGTCCGTTGCTCATGGCCTTGCCGCCGGGTGGCCTTAATTTATTGGCTTCGGAAAAACGCGAATTGCAATGGAATCCCTTTGATTACCACTATCAGGCTTCGGTAATGCCCTGGCTGCTAGTCGCCACTATTTATGTTATTGAAGGACTACAGAAGAAACCGCCGCGGTTTATAGCTAACTTTAGCCCGCAACTCTGGCTGGGGTTGGTCGGGCTGGTTTTGGGCCTCACTCTGGCCCTGAATTTGGCGACTAATCTGCTGGTTTACGACTTTCAGGGCGTGCCGAAAGTAAGGCACGGCTGGGGCGCGATTTTGCGGACTAAAGAAAGCGCCCGTTGGGAAGAGGGTAAGCTGCTTTTGAAGCAATTGCCAACTGATGCTCCGGTAGCGGTTAGCAACCTGTGGGCGGTCTATATTCCGCCGCGCCAGGGGTTGTGGTATCTGGCAGACCGCTCGCTTTACTCCCGCCATCCGACCCGCGAGGCCCGCTATATTTTTGCCGATAGCCGGGTAGCCGAGGATAATGCCCTGGCACAACAGGCCCTCGAAAGTGGGCAATGGCGCGAAGTCGGGCAACGGGCTGAATATCTGTTGCTGGTCAGGAAATAATTTTTAGGAGGGGAGATATTTGGTATGTCGGAAACCGTAAAGTTGTCAGCCCAACCTTCGGAAGTCGAACAAGCTTTTGAAGTCGTTGTTGTCGGGAGCTTGAATATGGATTTAGTGGTTCGCACCAAACGCTACCCTTTGCCGGGTGAAACGATTGCGGGTCAGGATTTTAGCACTTTTTTAGGTGGCAAAGGCTATAATCAGGCATTGGCGGCGGGTCGGGCCGGTAGTCGGGTGGCGATGGTCGGCAAGTTGGGCCAGGACGCTTTTGGCGACCAGTTTCGGGCGGCTCTGGATCGTCACGGTCTGGATGGCCGCTATGTAACCCAGACTGCGGCGGCCTCAACTGGCATCGCCAATATTCTGGTTGAGCCGGATGGGACGAATCGAATTATCGTGGTGGCGGGAGCAAACGGCACGCTGGGGGCGGAGGAGGTAGAAGCGGCCCAGGCGGTTTTTCGGGGCGCAAAAATTTTACTGTTACAACTGGAAACCCCACTGGAAAGCGCGATTGCAGCGGCGCGGTTGGCGCGAGCGGCTGGGGTCAAAGTGCTTCTGACTCCCGCTCCCGTCCCTTCCGAACCGTTACCACCGGAACTATTACGTCAGATTGACATTTTATTACCGAATGAAGTAGAAATTTTCCAGATGGCGAGGATGTCACCGCCTGCCGTCGAGGAGAGCCAGTTGGGATATAGCCAGTTGCTGGAAGCAACCCCGGCTCGCCACTTGTTGAGTCAAGGAGTCGGGGCGGTGCTAGTAACGCTAGGGGGACGTGGGGCGGCCTATTTCCAGGCCAATCAAGCACCACTTCATATGGCTGGTTTCAAGGTCGAGGTAGTGGACACTACGGCGGCGGGTGATGCTTTTACCGGGGCGCTGGCGACGGCCTTAGCGCAGGGTTGGCCTATCGCGCAGGCTATCCGTCAGGCTAATGCCGGGGGCGCTTTGGCCTGTACTCGCCCTGGTAGTGGCGCTTCTCTGCCCACTCAAGCTGAAATTGCCGCTTTGGTAGCGTCAGCCTAGCGTCGGCAATAATAATTTTTAATAAAGTTTATTAATTTACTTCTTAAATCGCAAAGTATGTTACAATGGTATTAGCCTTTTATGTAATACCGGTAGCCTAAACCCAAATTCAGTAGTGCTAGTAAAGGAGCATTCGCTTATGTCACAGCCGCCTTACGGTCAACCACCCCAGGGGCAACCGCCTTACGGCCCGCCACCGGGTCAGGGCCAACCGCCCTACGGCCCACCGCCGGGCCAACCTTACGGACAGCCGCCCCAGGGCCAGCCGCCCTACGGCCCACCACCGGGCCAACCTTACGGACAGCCCCCTCAAGGACAGCCGCCCTACGGACAACCGCAGTATGGACAGCCGCCTGCGCCTTATGGACAGCCACCGGGACAACCGCAGTATGGACAGCAACCTGGTCAACCGCCTGCACCTTATGGACAGCAACCCGGTCAGCCGCCTGCGCCTTATGGCTATCAGCAGCAACAGCAGTATGGTGGCTATCCGCCTCCGGCTCAAGCCAGCGGACTTTCACCGAATGCGGCGATTGTGATTGCCTATATCTTTAACTTTATCGGTGGGCTGATAATTCTGGCGATTGAGAAAAACAATCAGTTCGTCCGTTTTAACGCAATGCAAGCCTTTTTATTGGGAATAGCCTGGTTTGTTACCTATATAGTGATAAACATTATAAGCATTTTCGTCCCATTTTTTGGCTTGATTAGCTTGCTAGTGTGGTTGGCCTGGATTGGCACAATCATTTACTGCATCGTCAACGCTACCAAAGGCGTTATGGTCAAGCTACCGATTATTGGCGACATCGCCGAGCGGCAAGCTCCGACCTTCCTGCGGTAAGAATTTTGGGTAATAATAAAAGGGTTAGCATGGCAAGAACATGCCATGCTAACCCTTTTATTGTACAAGTGAATGATTGGGAATTTGAATTAGTGCGAAGTTTTGTTTGCTAATTCCCAGCTGCTCACATAATTGCTGTATCTCAGGCGGAAGCATCAATTTATTCCCAAAGTCCCTCAAACCGCCTGGAATTTTCCGGTATCACCAACCCTATTTTCCACCCGCCACCACGTAATCAATAATCACCTGGTCAATGATGCGCTCGACGGGAGCCCAGTCGTCGGTAAAGACCGGTGGGGTCGGGCCATCGGTTTTGCCAGTCCATTCCCGGATATTGCCTTCCTGGAGCGCCCGTGCGCCGACTTGCTTGATCAAATCGTTACTGACGAACTGCTCAATATTCTGCTTGAAAGTCGCAATATCAGTCGGCTGATTGGTGGCAACTACTATCGTATTGAAGTAGCCCGAAACATTAATCAGATAGACATTCGGGAAGACTGTCTTCATGGTCTGGGCCAGAGCTTCCGCCAACCGCAAATCGGGCTTGCCATTGACCGAGGGAGTCCCGGCATTAATCACCGCTACTCCACTCGGGGTCAGATGGTCGCGCACCTGCCCAAAGAATTCTTGTGTCACCAGATGGAACGGAATATAGGGCTGCTTATAAGCATCCACCCCGATAATGTCGTATTTCTTGCCACTGGTAATCAGGCCATAACGTCCGTCCTGGGCGATGGGGTTCAGGTTCGGCTCTTTCATCTCGAAATAGGTCTGTCCGGCCTTGATAATTTCAGGGTCAATCTCGATGCCGTCAATTTTTATCTGCTCACCATAGGCTTTGCTGAGTTGCTTGGCAACCGTCCCCGCCCCCAGCCCGACAATCATGGCGCTTTTGACATCCTTCTCGGTGCGGCCCTTGTTAAAGAAGGGCGTAACCATAAAATAATCCCACGGGCCGTTGGTTAGCACTTTGTTAGGATTATAAATCGAGTGAATTGCGTGACCTTCGTTCAGCACCAAATCTACCTGCTTGTCCTCGCGCTGAACCACCTGGATATAGTTGTAGGCCGATTCTTTATCAAATAACAATTTGCCATAAGGCGGTTCTTTGATATTGAAGACCAGCAAAGCCGCCATCGCAATAACTCCCGCCAGCAAAACGGCATAGGCCGGGGCAACCCGCCGGGCGACCCCAAACAGGCCGATAGTGGCAAAAGTCAGCAGCACAATACTAAAGATATAGAGGGTAGTGCGCGTCCCAAAAGTCGGGATGAACAACAGCACCGGCAGAAAGCTACCGAGGATTGAGCCGGAGGTCGAAATCGAACTGACCTTCCCGGCGGTGCGCCCGGCATCCTGGACATTGTGAACCAGTAATCGGATAGCAAAGGGCGAAACGCAGCCCAGCAAAATTACCGGGATGGCAAACAGCAGGATTATACCGAAAAGCGCCCCAAAGAATACTGCGCCATCGGCTTTCTTGAAGCCGTCCAAGCCCATTTGCAGGATGGGGCTGCTCAAAAGCGGTATCAGACCGATGCTGAGGGCCGATAGCCCGATAAGCTGGTACAAAAAGCCGGGACGCGGAAAGCGGTCTCCCAGCCGTCCCCCCAGGTAATAGCCAATTGCCAGATAGATAATTATCAGGCCGATGACACAGGCCCAGATAAGCTGCGAGTCGCCAAAGTACGGCTGAATCAAGCGACTGGCGGCCATTTCGGTTGCCATCACCGCCATCCCGCACGTAAACACAATCGGCAAGAGTATCTTAGTGCTGAGGGCCGAAGATTGCGGACTAAGGCTGGTAGTTGGGGCTTGGGACTGAGGAGTAATGGTCGAAGTTTGCTGACTATTGCCCAACCAATTGCGGGCCAGCCAGAAGCCGAGGGCGGAAAAACCTAGCAATATTGCGGCAAAAAGAGTTACCGTCCAACGCACTCCGATGGTCGGCATTATCCACAATACCGGCAAGAAAGTGCCAAGAATCGAGCCGATGGTCGAGATGGAACTGACCGCCCCGGCGGTCCGGCCCGCCCCCTGGACGCTGCGTACCAGCAAGCGGATAGCAAAGGGTGAAACGCAACCCAGCAAGGTCATCGGAATCGCAAATAGTATTATCATGCCGATTAGCGAGCCAAAAAAGATATTGCCCGGCAGGTCTTTGAAAAGATTGCTAGTCAGGGTCAAGACCGGATTGCTCAAGAGAGTCGCCAGCACCATTGCAATCGCGCCCAGCCCGGTTAGCTGATACAGCACCCCGGCGCGAGGATAGCGGTCTCCCAACCTTCCACCGATAAAATAACCCAATGCCAGACAAATCATGGTCAGGCCAATCAGGTTTGACCAGATGAGCAGCGAACTGCCAAACACTGGCATTACCAGACGGCTTGCGCCCATCTGCATCGCCATAACTGCCATGCCACTAATAAAAATTATCGGTAATAATAGGGGAGGTCGGCGCGAACTGGTTTGTTCGGGGGAGAGAGTTATATCTTCAAGACCGCTGGCATCCGCCGCTCCCTGGGTGGGGTGAAGGGTCTGCCGGTCAGCTGGCTCGATTTGCATAATTTGGTTTCCTTATAAATAATATATTTGAAGCAAGTCTCGCATTGGTTTAATTGGTCAATATATAATATTCACCGAAGGCCTGATAGCCTGCCGATACGGGCCGCGAGAGTTAAAACCATTATAGCGATTGCTATCGCTCCCGGCAAGTACCACTCAGATTAGGATTATGTTATAATTAAGTCCACATAATACCCAGGTAATAATATGACAAAAATAAATGGAGTACCCACATGGCCGGGCCACTAATTCTGGTAATTGACGATGAAACCAATATTTCTGATTTGGCCCGCATGTATCTCAACAAAGAGGGTTACGAGGTCATCACTGCCGACGATGGAATTGAGGGGTTGCGGTTGTTCCGCACCCGCAAGCCGACCCTGATTGTGCTGGATTTGATGTTGCCGGGGGTAGACGGTCTGGAAGTCTGCCGTCAGGTGCGTCGGGAAAGCGGCACCCCGATTATTATGCTGACGGCGCGGGGTGATGATATAGACCGGATTGTGGGCCTTGAGTTAGGGGCGGACGACTATCTGACCAAGCCCTTTAACCCCCGTGAACTGCTGGCCCGAATTAAAGCCGTGCTGCGGCGCTACAACCCCGCCGCCACTACTGAAGCGGAGCGGGCCGAGGCCGCCAACAAAGACCGCATCACGGTCGCCGATGTCACGGTGGACACCAAGCAGCGCACCGTCACGATTGGCGAGCGCGAGGTAGAATTAAGGGCTAAAGAATTCGATTTGCTGGCGACTTTTGCCCAGAGTCCTAATGCCGTATTTGACCGCGAAAAGCTGCTAAATCTGGTCTGGGGCTATGAATATTATGGCGATAGCCGGACAATTGATGTCCACGTGACCCACCTCCGCGAGAAACTGGAAGGCAGCAAAGTCAAAATTCAAACCGTCTGGGGGGTAGGCTACAAACTGGTAATCACGGCTTGAGAAGGAGAGAAATTGAAGAAGGGTGGCAAAAGGAAAGCTGCGGAAGCCAGCCCTCCAAGCGACCAGGATAATGCCTGGAAGGACATTATCGGCAGCTACTTCCCCCAGTTTATCGAGTTTTTCTTTCCTCATATCTTCGCCGAGATTGATTGGAGTCAACCTCACCAGTTTCTCGACAAAGAACTAGAAAGCCTCTTCCCTCGTAGCAAAACCCGCCGCAAGGTGGTGGATAAGCTGGTCAGGGTCTTTGTGAGAGGAGGGGAAGCTGTTCGCCTGCTAATTCACATCGAAGTCCAGGGTTACAACGACCTCCACTTTGAACGACGAATGTTCACCTATTACTACCGCCTCCTCGACCTGTATGAGGAGCGGGTTTTCAGCCTGGCAATCCTGACCGACCCTAAAGCAAGTTATCGTCCCCAAGAATATCGGGTAGCGTATTGGGGGTTGGAGCTAGGATTTAAGTTTCCGGTTATCAAGATTTTGGATTATAATAGTCGGTGGGAAGAGCTGGAAGCCAACCTGAATCCATTCGCGGTGGTGGTGATGGCTCAACTCAAAGTCATCGAACTAGGTCGGTTCCGGAAGCGGGAATTACTGGGTTGGAAGCTAGAATTGGTAAGAATGTTGGCTCGCCGGGGCTACGAGCGTGAGGAAATCACTGCCCTATTCCGATTCATTGACTGGGTTGTGAAGCTACCGCCAGAACTGGATGCGCGATTTAATCAGGAACTACGTCAAGAGGAGGGTGAGGTAATGCCGTATATCAGCACATTTGAACGCCAGGCCATCGAAAAGGGCCACAAGGAAGGTTTTGTGCGAGGCCGCGAGGAGGGCCGCGAGGAGGGCCGCGAGGAGGGTATAGAACGAGGGAAAATAGCCTTGCTTTTAACCCTGATTGGACACAAACTGGGAAAGCTAGAGCCGGAGGCTGAGGCGAAAGTGCAACAACTTGGGGGTAGGCAGTTAGACGAGTTGAGCCTGGCTTTATTCGAGTTTAACAGCCAGACCGACTTGCAAGCATGGTTGGAGAACCATCCACCTTCCGAGCCAATTTCCGAGCCAGAACAAATTAAAAGCTAGTTCATTTGCTCTTCTAGATTATTTCCTACAACTATGTAATATTACTTGTCCGGTGAATAGTTAGCGAAAAAATAAAAAGCAGATGGCTTCCACCTGAAAAGCCATCTGCTTTTTTGAAGACTGTAGTCCTGTAAACTAGCCGTCCAGGGTGCTGGTGTCGCCGACTGGCTCGCCCAGTTCTTTGGCCCGGATGACCCGGCGCATGATTTTGCCGGAGCGGGTCTTGGGCAAACTCGGTACAAATTCCAGTTCGTCCGGGACGGCTACCGGGCCGACGTTGGTGCGGACGTGCAGCTTTAGCTCTTTCTCCAATTCGGGCGAACCC
>JBBRSG010000147.1:0-12902 GCA_038245615.1 Chloroflexia bacterium
AGACCTCGACCAACGCAAAAGAAGTAGGGCGACGATGGTTGGCATCGAAGGGCGAAAGTCGTACCAACCGATGCTGCCCGGCCTCGCTCTTGCACCAGCCATAGGCATTGCGCCCGGTAATTTCGAGGGTGGCGCTTTTGATACCGGCCTCCCCACCCGACTCGCTATCGAGAACCTGGACTTTAAAGCGACGAGCCTCAGCCCAGCGCAAATACATCCGCAAGAGCATTTCGGCCCAATCCTGGCTATCGGTGCCACCTTCGCGGGCATTGAGCGACAGTAAGGCCGGGCGGTCATCATAGTCTCCCCCGAACATCAAATCCAGTTCACGGGCGGCGAGTTCCGTGGTAGCTTTATCGTATTCGCGGCCTAGTTCGGTCTGGGTAGCATCGTCGGCATCATCGGCGCTCAACTCGACCAGTTCCAGGTTATCGGCAATCCGGCTCTTGAGGCCCGACCACATGTCAATTTCTTCCTGAACCGCAGTCAGACGGCGCATTACTACCTGGGCGGCTTGCGGGTCATCCCAAAACCCATCGGCGGCGCTAACCCCTTGAAGGCGGGCTAATTCCTTGCGCTTGTTAGCCAGGTCAAAGACGCACCATCATTTCGTCAACCCGCTCCAACAGCGTCTCGAACCCGGCCTTCAATTCGCTATAATTCATGTTTTTCCCCTAATCTTCTGCCTGAATTTGGTATAGCATCAGGATTTTTGCTTGAGAATATTATTCAGGCTAGATTTTACCATATTAATCGGGCTTGAGGTAGTTTTGTCATAGAATATAACAAGAACGTTGACAAAAAGTCGCCCGGATATAATAATGAGCCACATTCTATTGTTTCAAAATACGCTTGACTAAAATGTGGGGTTGGCAAAATTGTGGCGGCTTCGGCCTCAACTGACATCAAAAAAGATTTGAACCGCCTGCAACGGCGCTCTGCCGAAGATTGGGGACGGCTGGCAGGCTGGGTAATCGTCGGGCTGGCCCTGCTGCCCGGCTTTGTCAGCTTTATAATTCATTCGCTCGAAGTAATTACCTGGCCTTACCAGATAGACTATGACGAAGGCTTGAACCTGAGCGCGGGCTGGAATCTGGCGCAGGGCCGCAATATCTACGCCAATAGCGTCCCGGAACGCTTTATCGCTGCGCCCTATCCTCCGCTCTATTTCGTCCTGAACGCTCTGGGTATTAAAATATGGGGGATTCAGCTGGGCTTTGGGCGGCTAATTTCGTTTGGGGCGGCCCTGGCGATAGGTCTGCTTATCGGCGGGTGCATCTGGTTGGCGGCCCGCCGAGCGCAAGTCGCCCGGCAGAATGCTATCGGTGCGGCTATAATTGCCGGTTTGCTATGGTTTTCAGTCACGCCGGTCTATATCTGGGGAACATTTTACAAACAGGATTTGCTGGCAATTGCCATCGCTTTGTTTTCGATAACCCTGGTTTTTTATTGGCAGGATAGCAAATATCTACTATGGGCCGCCCCGATGATGGCTCTGGCTTTCTTCGCCAAGCAAAACGAGTTGCTGGCAACCGGGGTCGGCTGCGGCTATATACTGGTACGCGATTGGCGGTGCGGCTGGAAATTGACTCTGGCGACCTTGCTTTGGATCGCTTTTCCGTTTGGAGCGCTCAATTTACTCACCAAAGGCGGTTATTATAATCACACCATCGGCTATCAGCTTGTCCCGTGGAGTCTGGACGATTTGTTACAACGCGGCGGACGCACCCTGAGCGACCACTGGATATTGATATTGCTGGGTGCGATTTATCTGGTATGGCAATTCAGCCAGTTGGTACAGGTGATGAGGCTGGTCCAAAAAGGCGAGCGCGGGCGGGCTTTTCACCGCGTTATCAAAGATTGGCTGTTCCCGCTCTATCTGGCGGCAGGGGGTTTTAGCCTGTTTACCCTGGGAGCATATCAGGGCAACTATAATCTAACCCTCGATTTTTTCCCGCCGCTGCTTATCGTCGGGGGTATCGGGCTGGCACATTTGGCCCAGATATCGCGCCTGGCCTCGCCATCTAACTCAAAGCTGCTTGTTTCAGGGCTGGGTATTGTGGTCGTGGCCCTTATTAGCTGGTACGCCCTGACCCGCCCCAACCCGGCGACATATTTTAGCTGGGACAAAATGCCGAGCCAAACCCGCCGCGATATGCTGCAAGATACCCAACGCCAGATAGCTGCTACTCCCGGCGACTTGCTGACCGATGATGTTTTTTTGGCGCTGTCGGCGGGCCGGGCCGTCCCTTATGACAATCTTTATCATATGCGGGTGGAGAGTCAAACCGGGAAGTGGGATGACCGGCGGTTTTTGCAGGATTTACGTGACCGGCGCTTTGGGCTGGTAATCCTGGAACGCAACATCAAACGCTGGTCGGACAAAAGCTGGCAGGTTCTTTTGGAGAATTATGATGTACCGCGCCCCGCGATAGATTATCCGGGTCGCTTTGACCTGTGGCAGCCTCGTATCCGGCCCAGTGTCCCCCAAAATTCTTTGCCAGGTTGCAGCCTGACGGAGCAATTGGCCCCTGGTCGGGCCACTCTAGCCGGATGGAGTATTCCGCCCGGCAACCGACCCCTAAAGGCCGGGGATAATCTGATTCTAACTTTGTACTGGCAAGCCGATAGCCCCTTTAGTCAAGATTATATTCTCTATGTCCATTTGCAAGATAGCACGGGCCGAGTAATCGCCCAGCGCGACGACCAACCTTTTACTCCCGAAGGCATTCTCAGCCCCTTTTCGGCCTGGACAATCGGCAAATTATTGCAAATTGACCAAACTTTCTCGCTGCCCGCCAATCTGCCGCCGGGGGAATATCGCCTGACGGTGGGGGCGTACCGGGTCGAAGGCAGTACCCTGCGCCATCTCGCCCCGACATGCCCAGCAACTTTCGGCGATGATATTATACTTGGCCTGATAAAGCTTCTTTAGCAGCTACCAGAAACAAAATTCACCTCGCTTAATATCAACTATTCGAGCTTTACCAACAATTCTGCCAGCGGTGGAAGTTGCTGTGGCAAGTACGGGGGAGCTATTCTTAATTGGGCAATCAGTGGCAAAGGTATAGCCTCGCCCGGTGGAGATGCACGGGCGATAGTAAACATTACTGGTTCGATTTTCTCTAATAATCAAGTCGGTGACGCAATTAACTTTGAAAGAGGCGAAGGCGGCGCTATTAGCAACAATGCGATAAAAAGTCAGGGTAATTTGGCAGGGGTGGCTACAGCTAATTTGAACATAAATAACTCAACCCTTTCTGATAATCGGGCCGCTCATCCTATTCCTTCCGCTATTGCTGCCAGCTTTGGCGGGGCTATATCAAATAATGGTTTGTCTGGTGAAGCTACTACCAGTCAAACCCTGCTGACGGTTACTAACTCGACTTTTGCCGGGAATTATGCTAGTGCTGGTTTGGGGGGCGCTATCTATACAGGTGGTTTTTATGGTACTAATGCGGCTACTTTGCAAAACAATCTATTCGTTAGTAATTCCCCTGACAACTGTAAAGCCGATGGTGGAACATTTTTGCCGGGTAGTGCCAATCTGGAATATAGCGGGAGTGCTGGGATGCCGACCTGTGGTAGCGGGAGTAGCCTCACCCTCACCAATCCTCTGGCGGTGGCAGGGCTGGCAAACAACGGCGGGCCGACCAAGACTATCGCCCTTGCGGTCGGGAGTGCCGCCCTGGAGGCGGGAGATGATACGGTCTGTAATGCTGCGGCCCTAAATCAACTAGACCAACGGGGGATAGCTCGGCCCTTTGGCCCGCATTGCGATATAGGGGCAGTCGAAATGGGCGGGTATTATCTGGTACGCAACGGCAGCGATAACGGGCAAGGGGTTTCACAGGTCGGCAGCTTGTTACCACCGGCTTTAATACTCTGCTACACTGCACCAAAGCTACTCGCTCCTAGCCAAGAGGGAGAGGACTGAGGACTGAGGACTGAGTTGCAAAGGCTGGTAGCTAGTAGCCCTGAATTTAGCTGACGGCTGAAAGCTGAAAGCTAATAGCTCCTATGGCGTGCTTTTGGGTAGACCGGGCTGACCACCATTGGTGCAAAGTACCACCCGTGTCCCCTGCAAATTGGTGCGATAGTCATAAAGCTGGCCTTTAGCTTCTAGCTGGAAGCGGTAGCCGGGGGTAATGACCTGAGAATAGAAGGCATCCGGTTGGGGACAGCCCAACGACGCATCCCGGAATTCCTCTCGACTATAACCCATCAACTTGACTTCGGCGGCGGCTATATTGGTTTTTTTGGCAAGGTCGCTGGCGGCAGCCTCATAAGATTTCTTTATTTCGTCTGGCACACTATTACCTCCGGTTTGGGTATTCGGGGACGGAGCAGGCGGGGCGACTGAGGTAACTGGTGTCGCTAGGACAACGGTAGCCACTGCCGCCGTAGTCGCAGCGGCAGTGGTCGCCGCCTTGGTGGTCGCCGCCGGAGCAGCCGTAACAGTTGGGTCGCCACAGGCCGTCAGTAAAACTGCTACCAGGATTAATCCAGCGCCATAGCCTCTAAAATGAAAATTAAGCTGCTTTAGCTTTCGATTATCCATCGCTTTATTCTCCACCCAAAATATCCATCTATATTTAAAATCCCCGCTCCGGGTCATACGCTACAACGCTACCCGCCGGGGATTCATTAGCTTTCTAGCGTTAGAGAAGCATTAAGTAGGATAGTTTTGAGTTTTGAGTTTTGAGTTTTGAATTTAATCGAAGTTGCCATTCTGCTTAAAAGATTTATTTTGTCTCACCAGTTGTTTTTACGATAGAAGTAAGGATGCGAATCAATTCATCTACTGCTTTCAAATGGCTTGTCACATCAATTCGAGTAATGCCCGACTCTTGTAACAATCGTAACCAATATTTAGTTTCTCTAGCCTCTTTTGAGGCAATCGCCATTTAGCCAGGAAATCCTTGCGGCTTTGACCAGCAGACGCTTCCTCTACGTTTGCACCAATCGAAGTTCCACTCCGCAATAATTGTTTGGAAAGGACATACTCCCGCTGTTCGATAAGTTGCTGATACAACCGAATAGTTATTAGAGCAAATTCAAAACTCTTTTTTTGAATAACACTCTCCGCCATTTCTTTAACTCAAAACTCAAAACTTAAAACTTAAAACTACTCTATCGGTACTTATTCACAAACCGCTCAATCCGTTGCATAGCCACTTCGATTTGAGGGAGGGCGGTGGCGTAGCAGGCCCGGATATGACCTTTGCCGCTTGGCCCGAATGAGCCGCCCGGCACGACCGCGACCTGTTCTTCCAGCAACAATTTCTCGCAGAACTCTTCTTCGTCCATTCCAACTGAGGTGATGGAAGGGAAAGTGTAAAATGCGCCTTTAGGCTCAAAGCAAGTCAGGCCGATCTCGTTGAAGGCGCTGACCATAAATTTTCGGCGCATATTGTATTCTGACACCATCCGCTGAACCGCTTCTTCCCCGTTTTTCAGGGCCTCGATTGCCGCAAACTGCCCGGCAGTCGGGGCGGACATAATCATATACTGGTGAATCCGGGTGCTGGCGGCGGTGACAGCCACATTCGCCGCCATGAAGCCAATCCGCCATCCGGTCATAGCGTAGGACTTGGAGAAACCGCCCAGGGTCACGGTGCGCTCCTTCATCCCCGGCAGCGACGCAAAGCAGGTATGGGCAATCCCGTAAACCAGCCGGTCATAAATCTCATCGCTATAGACCAGCAAATCGTATTTCTCGGCGAGGGCCGCAATTTCAAGGCTGCGCTGGCGAGTAAGCACCGCCCCGGTTGGGTTGTTGGGATAACCGAGCAGCAGAGCGCGAGTGCGGGGGGTAATCGCGGCCTCAAGGTCGGCGATGGTCGGGGCAAATTCCTCGGACATACGGGTAGGCACTAGCACCGGGGTTGCTCCGGCGAAAATGACCGAAGGGGCGTAACTCACGAAGCTAGGTTCAGGGATAATCACCTCATCACCGGGATTGAGGGTCGCCAGACAGACTACTTGCAAAGCCTCGCTGACCCCGACCGTAATCAATATTTCGGTGGTCGGCTCGTAATGTACATCGTAGAGCTTGTGAAGATGTTCGGCCTGTAGCTCGCGCAGTTCCAGAATACCGGCATTGGAGGTATAGCGGGTCTGCCCGGAAGTAATCGAGTCGAGCGCGGCCTGCCGAATATTATCAGGAGTGGCAAAATCCGGCTCACCGACCCCCAGCGAAATTACATCTTTCATGGTGGCGGCAATATCAAAGAAGCGACGAATCCCCGAAGGTGGCACGCCCTCCATGCGCTCGGCTACAAAATTCCTCATCAAAAATTCCCTTCCGTTTCCTTATAATTTAATTTATTCCAGCACAATTTCAATTCGCTTATTCTGCTTGCCCTTGCTGCGAGTTCCGGCAATCTTCAAAAAGCCGACTTCCTGGATATTAGCAAGATGAGTCCCGCCGCAAAACTGGCGGTCCAGCCCTTCGATTTCGACAATCCTTACTTTCTCAAACTGGGGCGGCATGGCATTCAGGGTGCGTACCAGTTCCGGTATCTGGGCGGCCTCGGCCTGGGTCACTTCGCGGGGCAGAATATTCATGGCCTTTGCAATCGCGGCGTTAGAAGCCTGTTCCAGCCACTCGACCTTTTCGGGAGCGAGGTCTTCCATTGTAAAATCCACTCTGGCCCGGTCAGCATAAACCTGTGCGCCCGACACCAAGGCTCCAAACTGGTTATAAGCCACCCCGTTCAGGACGTGTAGAGCGGTATGGTGGCGCATATGGGCATAGCGCCGCTCCCAGTCCAGCCCCGCTTTTACTTCGCGCCCTTTGAAATCGGCAGGTACAGCTCGGTCAAGCCGATGCCAGATAATCTCATTGTTCATAAAGACTTCGGTCACGTTGTATTGTTCATCGGCAATTTTCAGCCAGCCCAAATCGCAAGGTTGCCCACCGCCGCCAGGATAAAAGCCAGACTGGTCGAGGGCCAGCAGTGTACCTTCCTGGTCGAGGTCAGTAATTTCGGCCTCAAATTCGCGGGCATAGGTATCGGTGTAATAAAACTTTCCGGTCATGACTTTTGTGCTTTCACTCAGAATCAGGATTTTGAGACAACAAGACTAACGGCTATTATACAACAAGCCCGCGCCTGTCGCACCGTCCAATTCAGAAGAACAAAGGTCGGGGGGCAGGGGAATTTTTACAGGGATAGACCGGAGGGACACGATAAATGGGAAGTAGGAAAGTTTTGAGTTTTTAGGATTTTCGATTTCACAGTTAGCCGACTTGAATGGTAGCAGCGGGAGCTTTGATGGGCAGATTGAGGGTGAAGGTGCTGCCGACCCCGACCTCGCTACTGACATCGAGTTTGCCGCCGAGTTCGCGGGCCAGTCGCCGAGCGAGGGCCAGCCCCAGCCCAGTTCCTCCGAATTGGCGGGTACTGCTGCCGTCAATCTGGCGAAACTCTTCAAAGATATGCTCGAATTCGTCTTTGGGGATGCCAATGCCAGTATCCAGCACCATAATTCGGAAAGAGGGATGAATTGGCTTGGGCAAAGTCGGGTCGGGCGGCGCAATTTGCAACCGCACTTCGCCTTTAGGGGTAAATTTCACGGCATTAGACAGCAAACTGCTGATGACCTGACGCAGGCGCTGGATGTCGGTAGTAATGACGCGAGGCGCACCGGGCAGCAATTCTACGAAGAACTCCAAGCCTTTTTCTTCTGCCGGGCCGCGCCCCACCGGGTCAAGTGAGATAAGCAATTCGTTGGTCAAAACATCTTCCAGATTCAACTGCAAGCGCCCGGCTTCGATGTTGGCTAAATCCAGCACATCATTAATTAGGGCCATCAGCCGCCGTCCGTTGCGGTAGACCCGCTCAATCGGGTCGCTCATATCTTCGGGCAGGTCGCCATAAAACCCGCTTTGCACCATATCTACGTAACCGATAATCGAATTAAGCGGAGTCCGCAACTCGTGGCTGACATTCGCCAAAAATTCACTTTTCAAACGGTTAGCCTCCGCCAGAGCGCGATTGGTTTCGTTCAATTCCTCTTGCTGGCTCTGCAAATCGGCAAAGCGGCGGGCGTTTGCCAGCGCCACACTGGTTTGGTCAGCCAGGGTTTTGAACAGAATAATATCATCATCCTCGAAGATGCGGCTGCCATCGCTGACGACATCCAGTACGCCGATAACCTGTCCCGCCGAGCGCAACGGTAAGAGAATTTCGGCTTTGGTATCGGGAATTTCGGGCAAGGGCATATAACGCGGCTCAAGCGAAACATCATGGCAGACAATAAGCTCGCCATAGCGGGCGCTATGGCACATCAAGGAGGGGGTATCCAGCGGCCAGCGATAATCCCGCGCTTCGCCTTCTCCGGCGGGTAGCACTTTGCAGACCAGTTCATCCCCTTGAATTAAGCCGATATTGACGCTATAAAGGTTCAAGCTCTCGCGTACCGGGCCGGTCACGCGGTCAATAATATTCTGGACATCCAGCGAAGCCGCCAGGTCGCGCCCGACGTGATTGAGCAAGGCCAGTTGCGACAGACGGCGTTTTTCGCGCTCGTGGGCCAGGGCTTGAGCCACTGCCAAGACCACATGTTCGGCAAGGGCCTGACACAACTTGTAATCGCGCTCGTCTAGCTTGCGGCTTTCGTCCGACTCGATTATAAGGGTTCCCAGCACTTCCCGACCTGGGCCGAGCAACGGCACGCAAATCTGCCCGGTGACACGCGGCATGGCTTCCAGGTAGTCGGGGTTCTTTTTGACATTGGGCGCGAGTACTCCCCGCCCGTTCAGAGCCACTTTGCCACAAATCCCGACACCGAGCGGAATCATTTCGTAGTATTGTTCGTAGCCAATCTGGGCTTGAATTTTTAACTCCTGGTCGGTCAGGCGGTAAACGCAGACCAGTTCAAAGCCGAAAATCGAGGAAATATTTTCGACGGCGGTAGTAAAAATAGCCGCCAGGTCGTTTACCCCGACCAGGGCGGTACGCATTTCGTGGAGCAAGCGCAATTCGCGGGCCTGGCGCTCGACCTCGGCTAACAATTCACCCCGGCTGGATAAATAGGAAAGATTAGACTCTTCGAGCGGACGCAAGGGGGTAGTATGAGCCGTCCGCCGCTCCGAAAGCATGGGAGCAGTGGCTTTAGCCGATTTATCACCAGGCTTTTGACTGGCCTCGTCGTCCGGGAGTGTCATACCTGTTTTGCCAACAATCTACAAAGGTTTGCCAAATAACCCAAATCAAAAGTAGTAAATAGGCAACAATCTGCAATTGCCTAAAAGCAGATAGCCGGAGTGCGTTATCACGGCTATATTTTAAGGATGGCTCTATAGGAGGACCGCACAGTCATAACCATCATTAAATTTATCTGTTGATATTTTAACACCTTCGGTCAATAGTCAGCAACCATTCTGCCAAAATTGTAATACAAACTTAATATATTTTCGATTGAGCTATTCATTTGTAAGGTCAGCTATTCTCGCCTCATTCATAGGGCGGGCTATTTTATTGTCCGCCTATATCAGCCTTTTGAATACCAAATCAAAACAGCTTTTGTTGGCTCTCAAAAACTAGCAAGTCATCGAATTCCAGCGGTTGCAATTTGTCATATTCTTTTTGAGGGATTTTGAGATAGCGCCAGGCTTGGCCAGTCAAAGCGGTGGCGTTTTCGCACCATAGTCGCGCCGCCCGGTCTTTGAACTGGACTTCGACCGACTCCTGACCTTTGGTTTCTAATAACCACATTTTATTCCGCTCAGTCTTGACTACAAAATCAGGATAATAATAGCGCAAATTGGCGTTATTATCGGTATACTCGATCGAGAAGCCGAATTGAAGTGGTAAAGTCGAAAAAGCTTTCACGTCCGGGGCATCTTCTAAAAATTGCGCGAAAGCTCGCTCGAATTTATTATTACACGGCACATAATTCAGGATACATTTGCGGGCCTCGATTATCTCGCCGGAATAGGGGAAAGGCTCAAGCCCCGAAAGCGGGCGGTCTTCCCCTTCCAGGCTGGGGCTTAGTTCCTCGACCAACCGCTCTTTAAGAGCCTCGGTGAAAACCTTATGCACAGTAAAGCCACAAACCTTATGGTTCATAGCCTGTACCAGCGCCAAATTACTGAGGTCTACCTTTTCGCCAAAAGCCCGGCTCTCGAAAAACTCCCAGACTTTTGGCACCAGATTGGCGAATTGACCGGGCAACTTGAGGTTATTAGCTATCAGCTTGGCGTAATAGCTAACTACCTGGTCGGGGCGCTGGACGATTTCAAGGGCATAGGTGCGCTCGAACAGCTTTTCTTTGGTCACGACATCATAGGCTTCATAGTTGAATTGCTGGGCATCTAAATCACTCAATTTGCGCGGCAAGGGGTCGGGGCTGAACTTGAAGCCTAAAACGTCCAGCTCTCCGATTTCCTGGGCCAGGGTTTTTTTGCGAACCAATACCGGGGTTAGTTTGGGTAAGGCCAGGTCATAACCGGCTTTTTCGGGTAATTGCGGCGCGATGGTCAGGATTTTAAGTTTATCTTTGCCGACCTCAAAGGTTTCCAATTTAAGGTCTTCCAGCTTTTCGAGGTCGTTTACGAATTCCAAAAAGGCATTGTTGCCGATAATATCCACCCGCTCGGCGTAGCTCTTATCGCCCCGGAACATGAGCCGTAGCCCGCGCCCGATGGTCTGTTCGGGCAAAATATTAGCCGCCGAGCTATAAGGCCGTAACCCGACTACCACCGTTACATTGCTCACGTCCCAGCCTTCTCGCAACATCAGAACGCTGACAATGGCATTAGTCGCACAATCGGGGTGGTCTACTTCGCGGGCCAGCTTGCGGGCGGCATCCAGGTCTTTTTTACTGATTTCGCCTTTGGTGTCGGTATGAATTACCAAAGTCCGGTGCTGTTCCCCGACCCTACCCCCAAACTCGGCTGGATAAGTATTGCGTAACCAGTCGCCGACATCTTCGGCCTCTTCGGTGCTATTCATCATAATAAACAATAAAGGCCGCTTTTTGACCGGAGCTAGTAAGTCGCGGTATTCGCGCCAGCGTTCCACTCCCGCCGTCAAATAGGCTCGATAGCGCACGCTGGCGACATCGCTTTTAGCTTCTTCAAAACGGGCAATTCCTTTGACCGGGCGCTTGACCACGTCATCTAAAATCGCTTGTTTTATCGGGTAATCCGAAATAACCCAGGGGAATAGCCCCCCTTTGTTAAAACGCGGGGTAGCTGAATAGTCCAGTTGGGCCGCCAGGGGTAACAAGCCGTGAAACTTGCGAATGGCTTTATTCCATTCGCTTTCTTCGTCGTGGGTATGATGGGCTTCATCGTTTAAAATCAGGAGCTTGCCCTCACGTCGGGAAAGCATTTCCTGAAAGGTGGCGAGTTCGTTGCCGACTTCCTCTTTGGGTTTCGGGCCGAGCATTTCGGTCATAATATCCGGCTCACCCTCGTCTTTTCGGCTTCGGCGGTCAGGCTTATCATAAAGTTGCTGGATATTGGTCAGAAATAACAACCCTTCCGCCGGGGCGCGTTCCGCTTCACCGCGCAGCATGCAATCAAATTCCCAGCTTATTCTCAAAGAAGGTGGAATCAACGGGTCAATCTGAAAGATACGCCCGCCCTCGAAATCATCCCGCAAGCGGTCAAACACGATGACGTTTGGCGAAATCAGCAAAAAGGTTTTGGCATAGTCTTCCTCGCTCTCGCGGACGGCATTGAAGAACTGCCAGACGATTGCCATTGACATTACTTTGGTTTTGCCACTCCCGGTTGCCATTTTGATACAAAAGCGCCCAAAGTCATCGTAGGCCGATAAGCGAATATCGCTGCCCGCCGCCGCATATTTTTCTAATAGGCCTTTGCGACTGCGGATTTTCGCCACTTCATAGACATATATCAGGGTTTCGATGGCCTCTTGTTGAGCCGTGTGATACTTAAAAGGGCGACCAGTTGACAGCTTATGGTCAGTGCTAAACCAATAGTTTAGTAATACCCGGCTGGTTTCGGTAGCTCCCTGATAATTGGTGGTACGCCATTCCTGAACCAACCGCCGCAGGGCCGGAACACATGGGGCAGTTTTCAAGGCTAGTTGAAAATCAAACATCTGGGATTGGTCGTTATTGGCTTTGGCTTTGCTGGTACGTGGCATTTTATTTTACCTCCACCCGAATCGCTTTGGTGGTATCGTTGCCCAATATATCAATTACTTTGATGACGATAGTGTATACGCCCGGTTCTTCGTATTTATGCCCGGCGGTCAGGGCAATTTTTGGCTCTTTTTTGGTGCGGTAGCTTTGCCACTGGTTGTGAAAGGTATCGTCCCGATAATCCCAATCTACTGCCCAATAATCTATCCACTGACTCCAATTCTTGATGGCGGTTTGCACCTCATCGGGAATATCGTCGGGCGACACAAAGAAATTCTTTAGCTCCAAGTTCAGGTTGCGCCCGCTCAGGTGGTGGTCTACCGCCAGGGCCGCCAGTTCGTAAAACCGAATATCGCCTTGCTCGACTGCTTTCTTTTCCAGCACTTCACGGGGTATCTTCTTGAAGGATAGCCGGACGTTGCTATCTGCCGCCATTTTGACGGCGGTTTCGTTCAGGTCAAAGGCGAAATCCCAGCCCAGAATATCTATTCCGTTGCTTCGCTCCCCGGCATCCTTGCCACTCACTTTCCAGAATTCGTTCACGATGGCCTTGACCTCGCCCAGCGCAATTGGGGCATCTACCGAGCCAACATGCACCAGTCGCCCGGCCTTGACCCCGTGCAGCCAGCTATAGCCTTCCATTGGGGTGGCGCTATACAGTTCCAGGATGAAATTGCGGTAGCGCTTCTGGGCGCTGACCAGATGGGAGGAGTCGGCGACTTCGGCCTGCTGCCAGGCTTGCCGCTCGTATTTCCCCAGATTTTGGACCACAAACG
>JBBRSG010000148.1:0-12902 GCA_038245615.1 Chloroflexia bacterium
CGGAATCGGCGGATGCAGGTCAACTTCCGCCAGTTTTAGGCCGGATTGTCCGGCGGCGTGGCGCTCGGCCCGCTCCAAAGCTTCCTCATCGAGGTCTTTGAAGTCGCCGGGGATTTCGACAACGGTTTCCCCATCCAGGACGACCCCGCGCCGGACACGGACATCCCCTTTGAGGTTATAAGCTACCAGTTTCATCAAAAAGTCTCCCTTTGGCTTTAACCTGTTGCTTTTCCCACCAGCTCGCCAATGCGCCGTTGGACAGGTCTTCTTCCGGGCCAGACAAATAATGCCCGCTGGCATGTTGCAGCACATCGCTTGCGCCACTTAGAAACACAATATTATGGCTGGTTCGCAATATATCGAGAAAATAATCGAAATATTCCGGCTGCCTTAGCATCAAGAGGGCGCTCCGAGCAAAGAAAGCGGCCCGCCGACTGGAAGCCCAGGCTGACCAGTGGCGCTCCCATTCTTTGGCGGGTAAATTCAAAGTGTCTTCCGCCGGTTTGCCCTTTGCCAGAACTGCATCCGCGCCGATCATCACATCCCGCAAAGATTTCAGGACCTCACGTCGTAAGGCCGGATTAGCCTGGATTTCGGACAGCATTACCGGCTTCGACCAACTTTCTACCAGCCCGGCCTCTAGCAGGCAATTCTCAAAAAAGCGTTCCGCGCTCGGATAATTCAACATAACAACTTCACCCTCCAATTTGTAACCTCAAAACCTTTTGCTGATAAACCCTGTAGTGAAGCTATTATAGCTTATTCGGGCCGGAGCGCAAATTTGCTGTGAATTATAGCACAAAGCTGGTTTAGCGGTTATTTACTCTAATCTGGAGAATTATTAAGAAAGACCTTTCTCCGGCAGATATTAATCTTCAATCGTGCTTTTCGGGGAGAGAGTGGAAAGTGGGGCGACAACTGCCGGGTGGCTTTGGATAGTTTCATCTGAAACTTCCTCGGCGCTTTGTGCCGTAAATTCAGCATCGGCTTCATCCGCTTCGGTAGAGGTATCAACAAGAGGAGGTTGACGGCGGGCCAGCAGGGGTCGGTCATCCAGGCGCTCGTACCAGGCCAGGTCTTCTTTGGCCCGAATAATTTGCAAAAAATTTATGGTAAAGTGGGCTACAATTACAATCAAGAGGCTATTGGTCAAAATAAAGACGGTGCCAAACATCAGCCCAACTATCCCCACCAGAATAATCCCCAGATTGCCTTGAGGCGCGTGCATCACCCCAAAAATAATACTGCCAGCAACGGCCATAACCCAGGGGTTGACTACAGTGGAAAAACCACCTATCAAAAGCGCCCGGAAAAGCATTTCTTCCACGGCGACGGCAACAAACAAGGGCGGAATAATCAGCAACCACTCGATTTGATTGCGGGGCAGCATTCCTTTGATAATTTGGGGTGAATAAATTCCCTTGCCCCAAATGCGAATCGCGGCTATCGAAATCACATTTACCGCAAAAACCGTCACCAGCCCGATAACCAGCCCAATGACCAAATCGGCTATCGGCTGTTTGCTGGGCCAGCCGATATATTTGTCCACTCGCTCGACCGTCAGCGAATTTGCCAGTCCAAAGCAAATCCCCAGCAGCACCAGTTTGAACAAAAACTCTGGCACACTCAAAAGAAGGTTGCCTTTAATTTCAACCTTCTTGGTTTTCAGGGCGCGGTCACTCTGGTACGCGGCCCAAAAGAGGAAAGCTACCAGACCAAGAGTACCAATCAGGAAAACAGGGTTCATTTAGTTGCTACAAAACTACCGCCAATTATCGGGGAAAAGGCTCGCTAATGGCGGCAGGGGTTAGAGTTATTTTTGCGCTACTTGCTCTTCGATAATTTCTTCGCGTCCATCGGGGTGCTTGATAATCCGACGACGGACTACTGGTTCTGCCGACAGAGTTGCGCTGGCTACCGGGGTGGTAACACTGGATGTGACCGGGGCATCACTTACTACCGAGACATCTTTACCTTTGTCCTCACCGAGGCCGATTTTCGTTTCGTCCTTAAATTCTTTGATGCTCTTGCCCAGCGATTTGCCGATGTCTGGCAACTTGCCCGCGCCAAAAATGAGCAATACAATTACCAAAATGATAACCCAGGTAAGGGGTTTGTCGAAAGCGAACATGGTTTCATTTCCTCCCAGCTTTAGTAGCTTGTATATCGGCGTTAATCGTCATTGACTTTCAACGCTTTGTCCGAGTATAGCATAACAGTTTCTTAAAGTCTATCATATGCCGACCAAATAGGACAAGTAGGGCCGCCCAGTTTCTAGCCGTTATTTCCCAACCACGCCCTGTATCTGTTAGTATAGAGTGGTTGTATTAACTGCTTATTAAACGTGCGTAAACATTTTCGGGATTAATCGCAGGGGTGACAAGTGAGCGGAGTGCTTTATGTGGTCAGTACACCAATCGGCAATCTGGAAGATATTAGCCTGCGGGCTTTGCGGATTCTGCGCGAGGTAAATTTGATAGCGGCGGAAGATACCCGCCATACCCGCAAGCTGCTCAATCATTTTGAGATTGCCACCCCCGCGACGGCCTATCATCAGCATAATCGGCTGACTCGGCTGGATTATCTGCTTGAAAAATTACAGGCGGGCGAAAATATTGCGCTGGTTTCGGATGCGGGGACACCATGCCTGTCTGACCCCGGTTGGGAGTTGGTGCAAGCCGCCCTGAACGCGGATATTATAGTGGACGCTATTCCCGGCCCATCCGCCCCGGTTATGGCCCTGGTTCTCAGTGGGTTCGCCCCGCATCAATTTACTTATTGTGGTTTCCCACCTCGCAAGAAAAACGAGCTGACAGCCTGGCTGGAAAGCTTGCGCCCGGAAGCCGAACGCCGCCCACTGGTTTTCTTTGAAGCCCCTCATCGGCTACGGGCAACTTTGGCAGCAATTCTGGCGACCCTGGGCGATTGTCCAGTAGCTATCTGCCGCGAATTGACCAAACTGCATCAGGAGGTGCGCCGGGAGACGGTGAGCGAAGCTATCACTCACTTTGGGGTTACTGAGCCACGCGGTGAATTTACGATTGTGCTTGCCCCCAGAACCGGCGATAGCCCCAATCCCGAAGACCGAGAAGAAGAAAAAGCGGCGATTGACCCGCTCCAACGTTTGACCGAGCTGAAAGCGGCGGGCCTAAAAGCAAGAGCGGCGGTTGAGCAGGTTTCCAGAGAAACCGGCCTTCCCCGCCGCTTTGTATACGATTTATGGCTAAGAGTCGGGTACTAGGCTTGCAATTTGCGAATAATCGCGTCGGCCTCCTCTTTAGTGCCGACGGCGGTGGGGTCGTTGCGGTCAGGCTTCATATCATAGGTTACGTCGGTGCCTTCCTCGATTAGTTCGGCTATCGCCTTGTCTAGTCGGTCAGCGGCCTCGAACTCCTTGAGATAGCGCAACATCATAACCCCCGACAGAATCATACCCAGTGGGTTAATTTTGTTCTGCCCGGCATATTTGGGGGCTGAACCATGCGTCGGCTCAAAGACCGCGATATTATCGCCGATGTTGCCACCGGGGGCCATCCCCAGCCCCCCAATCAAGCCTGCTCCCAGGTCGCTGAGAATATCGCCGTAGAGATTGGGCAGTACCAGCACATCGTAATCTTCCGGCTTCTGAACCAATTGCATACACATATTGTCCACGATGACATCGTTAAACTCGATGTCGGGATAGCCTTTAGCTACGTCCTGGGCGACTTCCAGATACAAACCATCCGAGAACTTCATAATATTGGCCTTGTGGACGGCAGTAACTTTGCGGCGTTTGTTCTCGCGGGCGTAATCGAAGGCAAACTTCACGATACGCCGGGTGCCGGTTTCGCTAATCGGCTTGATACTGATACCACTATCGGGGCGAATATAGCCGCCGCCCAGTTCGGCAATAGTCTCAATCAGCTTGGCTTGCTCCGGGGTACCGCGCTTGAATTCGATACCGGCATATAAGTCCTCGGTATTTTCGCGCACAATCACCAGGTCAACCTTATCGAAACGGGTGCGAACTCCCTTAAAAAGGCGACAAGGTCGCAGACAGGCATACAGGTCGAGTTCCTTTCGCAAGGCTACGTTCACACTGCGGAAACCTTTGCCAATTGGGGTCGTGATTGGGCCTTTAATCGCTACCCGGTTACGGCGCACCGAGTCCAGGGTATCGGGTGGTAAAACCTGCCCACTGCGGGCCATCTCGTCAATCCCGGCGTGTTTGACTTCCCAATCAAAATCCACCCCCGTCGCATCCAGCACCCGGCGGGTGGCCTCGGCAATCTCCGGCCCGGTACCGTCACCGGGAATCAGAGTTACTTTGTAGGCCATCAGTTCGTATCCTTTCTCCTCAACGCGAGGCGTTAATTACGGTCTGAAATCTAAAGTCCAAAATCTAAAATAAGGTAAATACGAGACTAAGGGCTAAGTCCCCTAATCATAAATCGTAAATTTCTCCCAGTCCTCGTCATAGAATATCACCCTCAATCGGCAATTACAAATTGGGCTATACAATTATGATGATAGTATTAAGTAATCGGGCAGACCTGTAAGGCTTTAGTTCCGTGATGGTCGGGGCTTGAGCCTGTTTCGCAATTTTACCGCTTGTCTGCTGTAAACAGGCGCACATTCATCTTAGTTTTTACTGAGCTAGACTTATCGGTTTGCTGTTATAATACTCGCGAGAAGCTTGAAGTGATTAGGATTTTAGAAAGTAGAAAGTAGCACTTTGAACCCAAACGAAACCCTTTTTATATTGGTTCACGATGCCTGGCACGGCGGGTGGGCCTGGGAGAAAGTAGCGGAGGAAGTGGCGGCACGAGGCTGGAATGTTGTCGCCCTCGATTTGCCCGGTCACGGCCTGAACCCGGTCCGGGATAATAATTATGCCCGACTAACCTTGAAGGCTTATGCGGCAACGGTAGGCTGGCTGGCAAAGACTAACCCCGATATGGCGCGGCTAGTCTTGGTCGGACACGGTACGGCTGGCCCGGTGCTGCAACTCGCCGCCGAGCAATTGGGTGAGCGGGTCGCCGGACTGGTGTTCGTCGGGGCTTATATTTTGCAGGATGGCGAGAGCATCGCCGGGCAGATGCCGTCTGAAATGTACGATTTCTTCAAAAGTCTGTCGGATGCCAGCCCGGACGGACGGCTTGATATGGCTCAAATTGGCGAGTTCTGGCGTTATAATTTTTGTAATGATGCCCAACTCCAGGCGGACGACTGGCTGGCCCGGCTAGTTCCCGAATCAGCTGGCCCGCTTTTCGAGAAAATTCAGCTCAAAACTTTTTTTCAGCAAGCGCCACCCAGTGCTTATCTCAGCTTCAATGAAGATATGAGCCTACCGCCCGGCGAGTTCCATCCCCGAATGCCTAACAAGCTCGGCCCGTATCATCATATCAATATTAATGCCGGACACGAGGGTATTTTGACCAAGCCCCGCGAAGTCGCCGAAGCTTTGGTCTTTTTGGCTTCGCAGATATTTGGGGGGCAGGGGTCAGAGATTACAGGAATGAGGACTGAGGGAATTCACGATTTATGATTTATGATTGAAAGTGGTCGGGGGTACTTTCTCAGCACTCAGCACTGATAATATGCTAAAATAACCTCGTATGATCAACGCAAGTGCAACCAGCAATAGAAAATTAGTGGGCAGGGCTATCTTGCTAATGGCTTTCTTGGGGTTGGGGCTAACCGCCTGTGGCGAAGTAGCGACTACTTCGGTAGCTGTGACCCTTACGCCTGTGACGACCTCTAAACCGGCGATTAGCCCAACTCCTTTGACCCTCAGTAACCGCAAATTAGGCTATGCCACGACTAGCCCGGTTGCCAGAGTAGACGGGGTAGCGATTACCGCCGATGATTTTAATCGGGCGGTAGACGAAGGCCGCGCTACCCTGGAAGAGCAAGCCGGGGGCAGCCTGGATTGGGATAAGCCTGAAAATAAAGAATTGCTCAATAATATTCGCCTGCAAAGTCTGGAAGGGCTGATAAATTATCAGGTGGTAGCGGCGGCAGCCGCCAAAGAAAATGTGACCGCCGCCCCGGAGGAAGTTCAGACCAGGTTCGATGAGTTCAAAAAGCAGTTCGATACGCCCCAGAGTTTCCAAAATTGGCTGGCCCGACGCTTTATCACCGAGGATGATTATAAAAAACGCATGGCCCAAGCCCTTATTTTTGAACAGATGTCGGACCGCCATTCGCCCGCTACCGACAAAGGCGAACAAGCTAACGTCCGGCATATTTTGGTCCAGACTGAGGCCGAGGCCCGTAGCCTTTATCAGCGTTTGCAGCAGGGGGCGGATTTCGCGGCTTTGGCTAAACAATTTTCGCTTGACCTGGCGACGGCTTCCAAAGGCGGCGACCTGAGTTGGGTATTTCGCGGCCAGACCGACCCGGCCTTTGAAGCCGCCGCCTTTGCTCTCTTGCCCAACCAGATTAGTGGCCCGGTCAAGACCGATAAGGGCTATCATCTGATCCAGCTAATCGCCAAAGAAGTGCGCCCGTTGCCTTTCGATTTAGTCCAACAACGCCGCGAGGAAGCTTTTGCCAACTACATCAAGAGTTTGCGCGATAAGGCCAAAATCGAAAAATTCTTGACCGTCTAATCAGGTATCTGAAAGCTGTTAAATGTCCAGAAAAATTATCATTGTAGGGTTAGGGCCGGGCGACCCCGGACATCTGACCGCCGCCGCGCTTAATGTTATAGGAAACGCCCGGACAGTCTTTTTGCGCACGGCAAAGCACCCGACCGTCCCACACCTGCCCACCGGCCCGAAATTCGAGGCTTTCGACGAAGTTTATGACCGGGGCGCAACCTTTAGCGAAGTCTACGATACGATTGTCGCCCGCTTGTTGGAACTGGCCCAAAAAGACGATAGTGAGCCAGTGATTTACGCCGTACCCGGTCATCCTTTAGTCGGGGAAACCAGTGTAGTGCGGTTGCTGACAAAGGCCGAGGCCGCCGGAATTGCGACTGAGATAGTTGCCGGGCTAAGTTTTATCGAGCCAGTCTGTGCAGTGCTGCGGCTTGACCCGTTTGGGGCGGGGCTATTGGTGCTGGATGCAACCGAACTGGCGGAACGGGTCGAATTGCACTTGCCCCGTTCACATGGCTTTGAGCTGCCGGTCACGCGCCCGCTTTTAATCGGACAGGTCTATAATCAGCGTCTAGCGGGGTCGGTCAAGCTGGCCTTGATGGAAAACTACCCGGACGAACACCCGGTGACACTTTTGCGAGGGGCAGGGGTGCCGGGCGAGGAGGCCCGGCTCGATATTCCGCTCTTTGAACTTGACCGCCATCCCGAATGGACTGACCATCTGACCTGCGTCTACTTGCCGCCCCTCGAAATTATCGAGGCCCTCGGTACTTTCGCCAATGCTCAATATGTGGTAGCCCGCTTGCGCGGCCCTGGCGGGTGCGAATGGGACCGGCAACAAACTCATAGCAGCCTCAAACGCCATTTAATCGAGGAAACCTATGAGGTGGTTCACGCTCTGGACGAAGACCCCGACCATCTACCAGAAGAGTTGGGCGATTTACTGTTGCAGATATTACTCCATGCCCAAATTGCGGCAGATGCGGGCGAGTGGAGCATGGCTGAAGTGATGCGCGAAATGAGCGAGAAGCTGATTCGCCGCCATCCCCACGTCTTTGGCGAGGCTGAAACCCGGCCCAACTGGGAAGTTTTGAAGCAAGCCGAGCGCGAAGCCAAAGGCGAAAATACTTCGGTGCTGTCGGGCGTACCCCGCGAAATGCCCGCCTTGCAGCAAGCCCAGACCTTGCAGCGCAAGGCGGCGGCTATCGGCTTTGAGTGGCACGATTTTGATGAAATTCTGGATAAGCTGGTAGAAGAAATCAACGAAGTGCGCCATATTACTAATCACGAGGAATTGGTCGGCGAAATCGGCGATGTCTTTGCGGTATTGGCGAGTGCGGCACGTTGGCTCAAGGTAGATGCCGAAGAAGCCCTGCGAATCACCAATAATAAATTCCGGCGGCGGTTCGAGCAATGGGAAGTAATCGTCAAAGAGCGTCAGCTTGACCCTCACCAAATGAATTCGTCCGAATTGCAAGCTATTTGGATGGCGGCCCGGCGACGCTCCGGCGAGAACGTTTAGGTAGAGGTTGCCATCAAACACCTGATACAATTGTTATTATCAAGGAATATACAAATGACCCAAGAGCAGGATAGCCCCAAGCGCACCGATTTGACCCAGTTTAACAGCAGCCCAAATCTGGAAGGGGCGGCGACTTGGACTGGTGGCCCGGCGATTATTCATCAAAATGTGGTCTTGCTCAAGTGCGTGAGCGAAGTGGTTTTGGAAGAAGCGTTAGTCGCCACCGACCTGAAATATAACGTCGTCCGGCGGATTTCGCCCACCACCGTCATCATAAATGACGAAAATATAGATGAACTGGTCAAAACCCTGACCAAACGCGGCTACGAACCCAAGATTATTCAAAGCCCTGACCGAAAAAGTTAGAGTGAAGCTATGACCGATAAAGCGAGCGAAAGAGCTAATAAAAGCGCCAACCAACGAGCCACTTATAAGGCCGCCGGGGTGGATGTCGAGGCCGGGGACGAGGCCAGTCGTCGGGCCGCGAATATCGCCCGCAGTACTTTCCGGCCCGAAATTATGGAGAGAGCTGGGGTCGCTTTGTTCGATGGGCGCTTTCAGAAATATCGGGAGCCGATGCTATTGGGCGGCAGCGACGGAGTCGGCACTAAACTAAAAATTGCCTTTGCCGCCGGAAAACATAACACCGTTGGGATTGATTTGGTAGCCATGAGCGTCAACGATTTGGCCCGACACGGCGGCGAACCATTGGTATTTTTGCCCTACTTCGCTACCTCGAATTTAGACCCGAATATTGCCGAACAGGTGGCAATCGGGGTGGCGGAGGGCTGTCATCAGGCCAATTGCAGCATCATCGGAGGCGAAACCGCCGAGCTACCCGGCTTTTATCAGGCGGGTGAATACGACCTGGCAGGGGCGGCGTTTGGGGTGGTCGAAAAGAGCGGGGTGATTACCGGCGAGGCGATTCAGGTCGGGGATACAATTCTGGGACTGGCCTCAAGCGGACTACACTCTAACGGCTATTCGCTGGCCCGCAAAGTGCTGCTGGCGGAATATCCGCTTGATGCTTATATATCGAGCCTTAACGCAACCCTGGAAGATATCTTGCTTACTCCAACCCGGATTTATGTCAAGTCAGTCTTGAAAGCATTAGCGGCCCAAGCGCCCTTGCACGGTCTGGCCCATATCACCGGCGGCGGCTTTCGCAAACTGGCAAAGATTATTCCAGCCGGGCTACAGGCTGAAATTGATTTCGCGGCCTGGGAGCGCCCCGCAATCTTCCAGCTGATTCAGAAAACCGGGGCAGTTTCCGAAGACGAAATGCGCCAGACTTTCAATCTGGGGATTGGTTTTGCCGTCGTCGTGCCACCGAGCGAGGTCGCGGCAGTCCGGCGGTTATTTGAGGAAGCCGGAGAAACAGTCTATCAAATTGGGGAAGTAAGCAGGGTCTAACAATGCCATTTTACGAGTATCGGTGCGAAACGTGCGGACGCAAAACCAGCCTGTTCCGAGCGACTATCGGGGCGGCGGAAGCAGCTCAGGCCGAGTTGCGCTGTGAAAAATGCAGTAGTCCCCAGCTACGGCGGCTGTTTTCGCGCTTTGCTACCGGCAGGGCCGCCCGCACCGAAGGCGAAGAACTGTACGATTTTGACCGCCTGACCGCCAATCTTGATGAAGAAGCTTTGTGATTATAGGACTTTCGCTTGGGCCGATTTCTGGTTCGAGGAAATCTGGCTCAAACCCAAAACCAAGTTTAGTTATATTTGGGAAAAATTTACGGCGTAAATTTTCCCAAATATAACTATTCCGGGGTTAAGGCGATTTGTCAGCAAATGTCCTAATTAAGAAGAAACGTTATAGCGGCGGTCAGGCCAAGTCGGTCTATTCGCCTCCGGCGGTGTAGGCCTGGTCGAGCAACTCGGCCAGATGCATGACCGTCGCCGGACGGCCAGCCCCCCGCAAACCGTAGGCAATCTGGATAGCGCAACCGGGGTTGCTGGCAATCACGATTTGGGCTTTAGTATTGATGATATTTTCGGTCTTCCAGCTTAGAATTTCGGTTGCCATCACTGGCTGCACCACGTTATAAATCCCAGCACTGCCACAACACCAATCGCTTTCGTTCATCTCGACCAATTCCAGCCCTGGTACGGCCTTCAAAAGCTGGCGCGGCTGATTAAAAACCTTCTGCCCATGCTTCATGTGGCAGGCATCTTGATATGTCACCCGCACCGGAAAGGCTTTGGTGGGCGGGGTAAAGCCAATTTCGACCAGTATTTCCCCAAAATCACGCATTTTGGCAACGAACCGGGTGGCCCGCTCACTATATTCCGGGTCATGGTGCAACAAATGACCGTAGTCCTTGAGGGTCGCCCCGCAGCCACTGGCATTGACAATGTAGAAATCCGCCCCGCTCTGCTCGAAAGCGTCAATATTGCGGCGGGCCAATTCAAGAGCATTTTCGCGCTCGCCGACGTGAGCGTGGAGCGCCCCGCAGCAAGCTTGCTGTTTGGGAATAACCACCTCACAACCGTTGCGGGCCAGCACCCGAACCGTCGCCAGATTCGTCCCCCGGAAAAGCTCGTCCTGGACGCAGCCAGTCAGGAAGGCCACCCGATAGCGGGGCTGGCTTTTAGCGGGGGTGACTCGCGCCAGAGCCGGTTTGAGCAACCCGCCCTGAGCTTCGGGCAGCATTTCCTCTTTTTTGTCCAGACCGCCCGGCAGAATTTTCAAGATACGGCTGGTGTGTACCAGTTTTTGCAACCCACTTTTTTGGTAAAAACGCAGGCCCAGCCCGGCGGTTCGCATAGCCCAGGGTTTCATAAACAGAAAACCCAATGTTGCTTTACGAATAGCTCGCTCGGTCTCAGAGGCCGGTTTTAGCTGGGCGCGGGCGGCTTCCAACAGCGCCCCATACGGCACGCCACTGGGACAGGCCGTTTCACAAGCGCGACAACCCAGACAAAGGCTCAAGTGTTTGTTCAGGTCGGGGTCGTCCGCCGGGATTTCGCCGGAAGCCAGCCCCCGAATCTGATAGACCCGGCCTCGCGGCGAGTCGGCTTCCAGCCCGGTAGCCCGGTAGGTCGGGCAGTACGACAGGCACAGGCCACAATGCACGCAAGTTTTGAGCTGTTTTTCAGTGATTATGTCAAGTATAGGGCTGCCTTGATAAGGGCTGATACTCCCGCCATTGGCTATCCCCGGCTGACCTTTCGCCATTGCAATAATATCTATGCCGCCCAACCCGGCGTTGCTATAGACGTTCCGATTCCCCTCTTGCTCCATGATATTCCTTTTCAATCTAAAATCTGAAATCTAAGGTCGAAAATCAGAAAATACAGAGCTGAGGACGAGGTTTTCTAATCGTAAATCCTCCTCAGCCTTGAATGTCCCCTGACCGCTTATATCCTGTTTATCCCTGTTAAAATTCCCCGGCCCATGATTCAAAACTCAAAACTCAAAACTTAAAACTATTTCCCCGTCCCCTAGAAATCCATAACCCCTGGATTGAGTAGTCGCTGAGTGTCAAGTTTGTTTCGCAGGGCCAGCATTGGGGGCAGTTCTTCGGTGGTAAAGCCCCAGGCATCTACCAGCGTCTTTAGCTCGGATGGCCCGTTTTCGATTAGCAGACTACCGTCCAGTTTGCGGAGTTCGGCCCGGATATTCTCGATTTGACGGGCGATTTGCGGATAATTGGCGCTGTCATTCAGTCCGGCGGATAGATAGGCCACTCCCGTTCCGGCATGGGCTTGTATCCGGCCTGAAAGCCCGAAAGTCGCCTGTAATTCCTGAAAATATTCGGTCACTCGCGGTAAATCGGTCAAAGTGACCCCAGCCTTGAGCCGCAGCCCGCTTTCGGGCGCAATGTCCAAATTAGTAAGCTTTTGCCAGGTCGCGGCGCTATCATCTAGGATTTGAGCCGAGCTTGCTCCGGCCTTGAGGCAGATTTCGCGCAACCCGGCCATTTGGCCCTCGACCGCTACGTCTACCCCTTCCGCTCCAAAATAGAGGCTATAGTCTGAGCCACCCAGATTGACTACCTCCAAGGCCGCGGGCATCAGGTTAGAGCGGGCGCATTGCCGGGCCGCCTGAAATGCCCCCACTCCCGATTTGTACTCCGCCAGCCCGACCCCAACCGTCTGCGGCCTGGGGACAACCTTAAAAGTAACCTCGGTCAAAATTCCCAGGGTGCCAAATGCCCCGATAAAGAGTTTGTGCAGGTCGTAGCCCGCCACATTCTTGACTACCTTGCCGCCGCTATGCCCGATACTGCCATCCGCCAGGACAAAGCGACACCCAATCAGCAAATCGCGGGCCGTCCCGTAGAGCAGACGACGCGGGCCACTGCGGTTAGTCGCCAGAATTCCTCCGACGGTCTGGCCCGACAGGTCGGGTGGGTCAAGCGCCAGCATTTGGCCCTGTTCCCCCAAAATCTCCTGCAACCTGGCGAGAGTCATTCCCGCCCCGACTGTAATCGTCAAGTCTTCCGGTTGGTAATCCAGCAACTTGTCCAGTTGGGTGGTCGAAACCGTCACCGGGGTTTCGGCATAAAGATTGCCCAGGTTCAGTTTAGTACCACCCCCGCTAATCTTGACCTTGCGCCCGTCCTGGCTACATGACTGCAATATCTCCGAAACTTCTTCTTCGGAGGTTGGTGTCATTATCTTTTGCGCTTGTTCTTGCTCATGTTCAATCATCATTCCTCACTCAGCCCTCAATCCGCAACCAGTCTGGTTATAAGCTTAAGATTTTCGCTTGCAGTCGTTGGTAAACCCGGAAAAGTTATATTTGAAAAATTTACGCCGTAAATTTTTCAAATATAACCAAACCCG
>JBBRSG010000149.1:0-12092 GCA_038245615.1 Chloroflexia bacterium
AGGTGTGCCCGGCCTGTTGGCGAACTTTATCCAAAGCGGCCTGAAACGCCTGTCGCTCAAGCTCCTGACTAAAATCAAGCGACGGTTCGTTGCGAAAAGGGGCAAGCATGGGTTGCATTTGTTTCTCTCCTTCTATCAATTGGGCAGTTATTCCTCATTACTCTAATCTTTATTAGAACGTAATATATCACACTAGCCATTGTAATACAATACTAGAATGCTGTAATGTATTTCTATTGTATTTGGGTTAGTAGTTTGTTATACTAAGCGAGAGTAGCAAAGAGTAACTTAGAGCCGAAATATTCGGCTTGCCTTTCTAATAAAACTTTCGCTTGGAATAATTTTCTGATTTGAGGATAAAGTACTCAGGAGAACCCTATAATTGGAATATCATACTCAAAATGATATTTTAGAGCCGCCAGCTAAGGAAAATGAAGCCGCCGCCCTAAAAAAAATGCCCCCAACTTCCCAAAGTGAAGCAGCTTACTTGGCTCTAAAACGCCGGATTATTCGCTGTGACCTCGAACCGGGTCAAAAAATTACCGAGGCCCAACTGGTCGGCGAGATTGGCATCGGTAAGACCCCTATTCGGGAGGCCCTTACCCGCTTAACCCAGGAAGGCTTGGTGAGCAGTATTCGCGGACACGGCTATGAGGTAACACCTATCACGCTCGGCGATTTGCAAGATTTGTTCGCTTACCGAATTATGCTGGAAGGCCATGCCGCCCAACTCGCCGCCGGTCACGTCCAGGCGATAGACCTCAAGCGGTTGGACGAACTGTGCCAGGCCCATTATAGTATCGGCGATACCGAGAGTGAAGAAAATTATATGCGGGCTAATTTTGCGTTTCATGTACTGATAGCCGAAGCTTCCGGTAATCGTCATCTAGCGATGGCGGTGCGGCAGGTTTTGGAGGAAAGCGAGCGACTGCTCTATTTGAGTAACATTCTAAAAAACCGCACCGCCGAAGTAACTTCCGAACACAAGGGGTTAGTTGACGCTTTGTTAGCCGGAGATGGTGAAACCGCCCGCAAAATGGCGGTACAACATATTGCCGCCTCCGAGCGGTTGGTATTAGATGCTCTGCTCAAAAGCCCGGCCCTACTAAACATCAACATTGTACCGCCCAAAGTACTACACCGGGTAAAATAATGGGTCAAAACCTGTCAGTTATTTAACACAATAGGAGGGCCGTAAAAGCTATGAATGAAGCCAGGGAAGAAACTACGAAAGAAGCTATCGAAGAAAGCGAAGATACGGAGAAAGCTAGTTTGCTGGCGTGGGCAAGTAAGTTTCCGACGGCGACTCTACACGAAGCGGGCGGGCGGATTGGTGCTTTACCATCAGCTATCAAACCGCTCAGTCCCGCTTTTAAGGTCTGTGGTTGGGCCTTGCCGGTGCAATCGCCCCCGCTTGATAATCTTTGGCTGCATCGGGCAATTTACGAGGCCACGCCCGGTGCGGTTCTGGTAGTGCATACCTCAAATTACTATGAGGCGGGTTACTGGGGCGAGATAATGACCCAGGCCGCCCAAACCCGCCACTTGGGGGGGCTAGTGATTGATGGCGGCGTAAGAGACAGTGCGCGTTTGATTGAGCTAGGCTTTCCAATATTTTCGCGGGGGGTTTGTATTCGTGGGACTAGCAAAAACCCGCAGGGGGAAGGGTGGCTGAACCAACCAATTCAGTTTAATGATGTGCAGGTTACGCCCGGTGATTTGGTGGTAGGCGATGCCGATGGCGTGGTAGTTATTCCAATGGGTGCAGTAGCCGATGTTTTGGCGAAAGCACAAACTAGAGAAGAAGCCGAAGCCAAAATTATCGCCCAGCTATTAAAAGGCGGGTCTACCCTCGACATCTACCAACTGCCATAAGTGGAATTTGAGCTACAGTTCTACTATTACTCGCGTTAAACTATTCTAAAAAGCCTGGCTTCTACCCAACTTCTGACTAAAGTTCCTCGCCCTCGGTGTAAAGTAGCGGATTGAGGGGGCTGGCAGCCAGGTCGCCGGGTTTGAGGCCGGGTAGCCATTTTTTCAAATCAGCCTCCTGATTTTTGTTCTCCGGCTCATTTATCTTTGCGCCGTCTGCAAAGTAAATAATCGTCATAGCCTCACGAGTAACATCGGTAATATTGGCTGGGGCAGCGTGCAGCATCCAACCCGTGTGAAATGTAGCATCTCCGGCGGTCATTGCCGGGCCATAGCTGAGTTCTAAATTACGCTCTTTGATAATCTGCTCGAACCGAGCCTGCGACTCGTCTGAAATCGGGAAATTACCGAGATAACCAGCGTGATTTGAGCCGCTAACAAAGGTCATTGGCCCCATCTCGATACTAATATCTGTCAGGGGCATCCACATGGTAATCGTCTTATCGGTATCGAGCGGCCAGTAATGCTGGTCTTGATGCCAGGGAGTCGGGCCACCTCCCGGCTCTTTGAAAAGCGCCTGGTCGTGATAAAGCCGCACTCCCTTAACTCCCATTAGTTCCGCCGCAATCCGGGCAAAACGCCGGGCCAAAACAAACTTTTGGACGGCGCTATCTTTGGTCCACAAATTCATAACCTGAAGAAAAGCTCGCCCGTAGGTATCGCGCTCGCTCAATGGACGCGACTCGCTATTGTAGCGGTAAGCGGCATCCTTGATTATCGGACGATAGGCGCTAATTTCATCCGAGGTTGCCACTCCCTGTAGCAAAACATGTCCCTTTTGCTGGTAGCTAGTAATTTGGTCTGGCCCACACGCATAAGGCTGACTCAAGTCGGGAGTGGTTACAATATTAGTTTCTGACATAGTTTTACCTCTTGGTTAGTTGAAAATTAATAGTTTTAGCTGCCCCCAGCCTGGTCGAAAGCGGAGACGGGTTGATTTCAATCTCAACCATCAGCAAGCTTTCGGCCTTATCACCGTAAGGCCCTTGCCGGATGATTTTACCATCCGGCCCAACCGCCAGCGAACAGCCAATAGCTTTGCGACCTTCCCACAGGCCGCCCTTGAGCCAACCCACATCGCTTACCCCTACTATCGTAAGATTATAACGTTTTGCCAGGGCCGTATATGATTCCAACCAGAGGCCGCCATAAGGTGTGGTATTATTATCGTGGTTGGCCTCTACCGCCCACGACGAAGGTGAGAGAATAATTTCAGCCCCCATCTCGGCGAGCGCTCCGCCAATTTCAAGTGAATCTGGCAAATTATCGGCACAAATATCCACCCCAATCACTCCAAGCGGAGTTTGAATTACCGACAAAGTTTCTCCAATCGAGTAGAGGCCCAGCCCAATATCAAGTTCGTTGATTTTGCGGTGTTTTAGCAGAATTGTACCATCCGGCGCAATCAGGATGGCGGCATTGTAAATCCGTTCCCCTTCGCGCTCGACTAGCCCGGCCACCACATAAATTTGGGCGGCGCGAGCAGCTTGACATAAAGCTGTACTATGTAAACCCGGAATTGGCTCGGCTAGTTCGCGGGCGCAAGGATGCGTCCAACCCAGGTTGAGACATTCGGGAAGCACAATAATAGCACACTCTTCGGCGGCAGCTTGCCCAATCATGGTAGCGGCCTTTTCCAGATTTTTTTGAGGGTTGCCCCCCTCAACCTGCATCTGACCCATAGCTAATTTATAAATAATAGTTGTTTCCCTTCGCTTGTTGAACCAGAATGAGCCGCCGCACTTTTCTCCTTGCAAGGCCGTCTGAGCCGCCAATAGTCGCTAAAAGGGCAACTGCAACGGGCTATTTTAGTTTATACTCTTTGAAAGCTAACCTTTAGCTCTATAATACTAACATGAACCATCGTTGGAAATTTTAAAAGCGGATTACTTGATGTTATCTCGATAGCGAAGCTTGACTTGAGTAATAGATATAACTTTGCTATAATGGGTGAAATTTCCTGAAAATATGCATCTCTACTGCGGATAGCAATTTTCATCTCTCCTAAAAATCAGCAAAGTCAGGCTCTCAGCGCTTAGTTTAAGCCGTTGGGATAGGCTGTATTATCCCGCATGTCGCACTTTGCTCCAAGCAACGGCCTGCCAGGTTTGCAGTTTGTAACACCTTTTGTCAAACTTTCGATATGGCTATAACGTCGAAAGTAATTTTGTAGAAAAAGAAACTTTTACTATGGAGGAGAACCCTATGCGTTTGCGTAGATTCTTTAGTTATCTGGTACTCGGTCTCTTTGTAGCCGGGGTGCTGGCGGCTTGCGGCGACCCAACGGCGACGACGGCTCCCGCCCCGACCACCGCTCGACCGGCGACAACGGCTGCCGCGACTACCGCCGCTGCTGCCACGACTGCGGCGGCAGCAACTACCGCCGCCGCCGCCACGACCGCTGCCGCTGCTGCGACTACCGCTGTCGCCGCGACGACTGCCGCTGCTGCTGCGACAACGACGGCGGCTGCCGCCACCACTGCGGCGGCTGCGGCTGGGGCTAAGGTTGACCGGGTTGTTACCGGCGGAACTTTCCGATGGCGGATGTCGGGCGAACCGGACTCGCTGGACCCGGCTAAGGCTACCGCTGCCGAGTCGGTAACGGTTATTTACGAACTATTTGACGGCCCGACTGAACTGGACAAAGACCTCAAGGTCAAACCGGCCCTGGCTTCAAACTGGACGATTAGCCCGGATGGTAAAGTCTATACCTTCAAGCTGCGCCCGGATGCTAAATTTAGCAATGGCGATGCGGTCAAAGCGGTAGACTTTATCTACTCCTGGAATCGGATTATTCAGGATGAAAAGGCCGAATATGACTTTGTTTTCAGTGACATTGCCGGTTATGACGAGGCTCTCAAGCTCAAAGGCGATGACCGCAAGAAAGCGACCTTTACCGGCCTGAAGGCGGTAGACGATTATACCCTGCAAGTAACCCTGTCCTCCCCGGCGGCGGACTTCTTGCTCAAAAGCACTTTGCACCCCTTCAAGGTAGTTGATAAGGCCGTTGTTGAAAAGTTTGCCGACAAATGGACCGAAGCTGGCAACCTGGTTGGGACCGGAGCTTTCACCCTGAAAGAGTGGAAACACAATCAAAGCCTGCGGCTGGAATACAACCCGGCTTATTATGAAGGTCGGGCCAGTATTGATGTCCTGACGATTGACCTCATCAAAGAGGAAGCGACTGCCAAGCTGAAATTTGATAACGGCGAACTGGATTCGGTGGAAGTGCCGGTAGCTGACCTGAGCAAAATCAAGAACGATGCCAAATACAAAGGCCAGTTCCTCCAGATTCCTCGTACTCGCACCAACTTCGTAGGCTTCAAGCAGAAGGGTGACAATCCGTTTGCCAAGAGCAAAGATTTGCGGAGGGCTTTCTATCAGGCCCTTGACCGTCGCCTAATCACCGAAGGGGCGCTGCAAGGGGCGGGGTTGCCCTTGAATACCCTGCTAGTGCCGGGTCTGCCCAGCTACAAGCCTTACGATCCGTTACCGTTCGACCCGGCTAAGGCTAAAGCCAGCCTTGCCGCCGCCGGTTATGACACCCCCGACAAGGTGAAAGCCCTTGAGGAGTTGATTAACAGCTATGGCCCGGCTGGTAAGAGCGGTGGTTTTGCCTATACCCCGGAGCGGGCCGGTTGGCAGCAAGCGACTGAGAGCTATGTAGCGCAGTGGAAACAAAACCTGGGTATCAGCCTCAAGCTGAACTCGGTGCCGACTGCCAAAGAGTTCTTTACTCGCCGCAGCACCGACCACGAGTTCCTGATTTACTTCGGAAGCTGGGGCGCGGACTATCCCGACCCGAATAACTTCTATCAGCCGTTGTTCGGTTGCGAAACCACCGCCCAGCAGGGTGGCGAGTATTGCAACAAGGACATGGATGCCGCCTGGAAAGCGGGAGCGGTCGAAAGCGACCCCGCCAAGCGGGATACCCTGTATCAGCAGGCTGAGAAGATTTTGCAGGACGATGCAGCCTTGATTCCGACCTATAGCGGAGTGTATTCGGTTCTGATTAAACCGACTGTCACCAATTGGACTTACAATCCGCAAGGTGCTACCCGCTTCAAGGATGCCCAAATCAAGAAGTAAGTAGGGGCAAGGATGAAGGATGAAGGATGAAAAGAAAGCCGCAAGCCGGAAAGCTCATCCCTCATCCCTCATGGCTTTCAATCGTAAGTAACTGTTCACCCCGCCTTGAATTTGTCACGCCCCTTTATGGGGTGTGAGCGAAGCGAAGGATAGAGATTCTTCGCTTCGCTCAGTATGACAGGGGGTGAAAAGTTACAATCGTAAATCACATATTGCCTGTGTCCCCGAAGAGGGAAAAGCTGATAGCTTTTAAAAAAAACCCGAAAGCTCACAATATGGGAAGATACATAATCAATCGTCTGATTCAGGTTATCCCGGTTTTTATCGGGATTACCCTGATAACTTTCTTTCTGGCCCACAGTATTCCTGGTAGTCCCTTTACCAGTGATCGCTTGCCCGAAAATGTGCGCAAGCAAATCGAGTCGGCTTACGGTCTGGACCAACCGCTCTGGCAGCAATATATTACTTATATCGTAAATTTCTTTCGGGGAGATTGGGGGCCATCGTTGGAGCGGCGTGGTTCGCAAACTGTCACCGAAATTCTTTTCGGTTATGGCGGCGTGCAAAGTGGCCTACCCTATTGGGTACAGCTCTTTTTGCTGATGCTAGGGACTGGGGTAGTAATCCTGGTAATAACCTGGTTTGTAGCTCGCGCCCGGCAGGTAGACTGGCTACAATTGGCTCAACGCTGGTTTGTACCAGCCGCGATTGCCGTCCTGGGTCTTTTTGTAACCATTTCGGTTTTTACCGCCGATACCAGCAAAGCCGGAGGTTTTGTCTTTTCATTGCAACTGGGGATAATGGCTTTTGTCTTTATGATGGCAATTGGAATTCCATTGGGCATTGTTGCGGCCCTAAAGCAAAATACCTGGATAGACTATACCGTAACTACGGTGGCCTTAATCGCTTTCTCCATTCCAAGTTTTGTGCTGGGTCTGTTGGCCTTGATTGTCATAGTTTTGCTGAATGTCTGGTTCGGGACTGGATTTGCGATTGCTCCCAGTTCGCCCACCGCAATTGATTTGGTGCTACCGGCCCTGATTCTGGGAGCGCGGGATGCCGCCATTATCGCCCGCCTGACCCGTTCCAGTATGCTGGAAGTTATTCGGCAGGATTATATGCGGACGGCTCAGGCCAAAGGGCTGAATAACCGGAGTATTGCGATTCAGCATGGCCTCAAAAACGCTTTTATACCGATTCTGACGGTATTGGGAGACCGCTTGTCGGGTCTTTTGACTGGCTCGGTGACAATTGAGCGAGTTTTTAATATTCCTGGCATTGGCTTCTACTTTGTCAACAGTATTTTGGTGCTGGATTATCCCATGATTTTAGGGACAACCGTGCTATATGCGATGCTGGTGGTCTTTATAAACTTGCTGACCGATTTACTCTATGGCTATTTCGACCCCCGAATCAGTTACACCGAAGGGAGCGCGGCATAATGGCAAGAAGTACCAAAGAGCGGGCCGGAGAGTCGCCCGAACTGGTCGCCCAGGCTAACGCCGAAACCACCCGCACGTTGCAGGCCCTTTCGAGCGGGCAAACCACCTCGCTCTGGCGCGATGCCTGGAAACGGTTGCAGCGCAACAAGCTGGCGATGCTGGGACTGATAGCTATTACCCTTTTGATTCTGGTAGCCCTTTTCGCGCCCTGGCTGGCCCGCTACGAACCCGACCAGCAGTTTTATGACAGCAAATCGTCGGTTTCGTATGCTGACCAAAACTATCAAGCGCCTTCCGCCGAACATTGGATGGGAACGGATGGGCAAAATCGAGACGTATGGGCGCGGTTGGTTTTTGGGTCACGGATTTCGCTCAGTGTGGGCTTTGTAGTGCAGCTAATTGTAATCCTGATAGGTCTGCCGTTGGGCCTGATTGCGGGCTACTATGGCGGTTGGTTCGACACCCTGATTATGCGGGCCACCGATATTTTCCGGGCTTTCCCCTATTTACTCCTGGCTTTGCTATTACTCTCGATTTTCGGCACAAGTATTATCTGGGTCTATGTAGCGATTGCGATTAGTACCTGGCCGGTAATGACCCGGTTGGTGCGGGGGCAGATTTTGGGCCTCAAACAAAAAGAATTTATCGAAGCGGCCCACGCCACCGGGTCTGGCGATGTGCGAGTAATCTGGAAACATATTCTGCCCAATATCCTCAGCCCGATTATTGTGGCGGTCAGCTACGGGATCCCGGAGGCGATTATCACCGAAGCCTTTTTGGGCTATATCGGAGTTAGCGGCGACCCCTCCGCCCCAAGCTGGGGACGTTTGATTGCCGAAGGCCGCGACGCTTTTCAGAGCCACCCGCCGACTATTTTGCTTTTCCCGTGTCTGCTGGTAGTTATTACCGTAATGTCGCTCAACTTTTTGGGTGATGGGCTGCGGGATGCGCTTGACCCCAAGATGACGGCTGGCAAGAAATAAGCAGCAATCCGGCCCTAATCTTCCAAAATTACGTTGACACTGCCCCGCCCAAAGAGTATAATTTCTTTTCGCCAATGAAGAAAATCACGGCCTTAAATCTTGTCGCGGCAAAACAGGGGCGATAATGAATAGTAGAAGCTGTTATGTTATAAGCTAAAGATAAGCTGGAGGGAATCTAAGTGGTAAAAATCAGGTTGAACCGCCAGGGTGCTAAAAAAGCGCCTTTCTATCGCGTGGTTATCACCGAAAGTAGTTCCCCTCGCGATGGTCGGTTCAAAGAGGTGATTGGCTATTACAATCCCCTTACCAACCCCGCCGAGGTCAAACTTGACCTGGACCGTGCCAAGTACTGGCTGAGTGTCGGAGCGCAGCCGAGTGAGCGGGTCGCCCGATTGCTCAAGTTTAATGGTATGCCCGAAATCGCGGTTAAGTTCCACCCCGCCCCGGTTGCCAAAGCCGACAAAGCCGAGGCCAAAAAGTAGTCTAACTTTTAGTCTTAGGACTTTTGCTTGAAACGATTGTCTGATTTGAGGATAACCGGGCCAAACTCCAAAATCGGGTTTGGTTATCTGTAAAAAATTTACGCAGATAATTTTTTACAGATAACTTTTCCGGGTCTACCTCGATTGTTAAGCGAAAGCCCTAAGTCTGATGTAAGTAAGCTGGACAAGAAAGCAAAGCTGCAAAAACATTATGAAAGACCTCGTTCTTTACATGGCCCAATCGCTGGTGGATGACCCCGGAGCGGTGCAAGTCCGCCAGATTGAGGGTACACGCTCGGTGATAATCAAGTTGGCGGTAGCTCCCGACGATATGGGTAAGGTGATTGGTAAGCAAGGCAAAATCGCCAGAGCTATGCGGACCTTGCTGGCTGTTGCCGCCGCCCGCGAAGGCAAACGCGCCACGTTGGAAATCCAGTCCTAGCTACTCAGGATTGCTCAGGCCACCTGTCCCCAACCGATAGGTGGCCTGTTTTGAGTTAATTTTTACGCTTTTTAAGGTACAGACTCCAAAATTATGACTGAAGAGAAGAAACCCGCTCGCCCGGCCCCCAAAAAGAAAAATAATCGCCAGCCTTCCCACACCAGTCGCTCGGCAGGTGGGCCGACCCGCCGCGACGCTCGTCCACCAGTGGGTCAAGGCCGCCGTCAGTTTCAGGCTGCCCGCCGCCAACGGCTCGACAATCTTGCCACGAGTGGTTCAGATAAAACCGTCCAGTCCGCCGCTCGTCCTTCCGCTCCACCCCCGATTGAAGAATTGCCAGACTTCACTCCCCCGGAATATATTCAAATTGCCCGAATAGGTAGCCCTTTCGGATTGCGCGGGGCAGTGAAAGCGGCAATCCAGACCGATTTCCCTGACCGCTTCGAGGAGTTGGAAAAAGTTTTTCTGTCGCACCCCGGTAGTGGCGAATGGGTAGCCTATACCTTGCTCTCGGCTCGCCTCCAAAACGAAAAGCAACTAGTTTTACGCTTTGCCGGTATCACCAAAATCGAGCAGGCTAAAGAATTGGTGGATTGCATCGTGGCTATTCCGGTGGGCGAAGTGGTCGAACTGCCCGAAGACGAGTACTATATTTTCCAGATTGTCGGCCTGGAAGTCTATACCACCGAAGGCGAATATGTGGGCCGGGTGGTCAATGTCGAACAATTGCCCGCCAACGATATCTATTCAGTGCGCGGCCCGCTCTCCAAAAAAGATATTTTGATTCCCGCGATCAAGGATGTCGTCAAAAAAATAGACCTCGAAGCGGGGCGCATCACCATCGAAATGCTGGAAGGGCTGATATAACGCCGACTAAAACGCTTTAGGTCGGGCGGCTATGATATAATCCAGGCGAAAATATTCATATTTGGCCTGTAGACCCTCTTTAAAGAAGCAAAGAGTCAAAAGAAGGTGTTTTATGACAGCGAAAGATTTGAACCTCAACTCTCCGATTAATAACGATGAAATCCAGGTTGGGAATTTAGACCCGGCAAGCTTGGCGGCGATGATAGACCACACTAACCTGAATGCCGCCGCTACCGAAGCCCAGATTGTGGCTCTGTGCGAGCAAGCCCGTTTTTATAATTTCGCCTCGGTTTGTGTCAACCCAGTTCACGTCAAGTTGTGCGTGCGGGAACTAGCCGGGTCGAATGTCAAAATTTGCACCGTCGCCGGTTTTCCATTAGGCGCAAATATGACTTCGATTAAAGTCAATGAAGCTCAAACCGCCCTTAATCACGGTGCAAAAGAAATTGATATGGTGATTAATATCGGGGCGCTCAAAGCCGGACAGGATTTTATCGTCAAGCGCGAAATCGCCGAGGTATCGAGCCATTGCCATACCGGACGCGGTATTAGCAAAATTATTATCGAATGTTGCCTTCTGGACGATAATGAAAAGGCCAAAGCTTGCGAAATGGCGAAAGAGGCCGGAGCGGATTTCGTCAAGACCAGCACCGGGTTTTCGCTGGGCGGGGCAACCGAAGAAGATGTTCGCTTAATGCGCCGGGTAGTCGGTAACAAACTGGGCGTGAAGGCCGCGGGTGGTATTCGTACTCTGGCGGATGCTCAAAAGATGATTGCCGCCGGAGCCAACCGGGTGGGCAGCAGCAGCAGCGTCAAGATTATGCAAGAACTTTACAAGGCTCTAAACCTCGAACAATAAAAAGCAGGTGGTAATATGACTGCTAAACCAGGCCTCGAATTAGAATTAGAAGACGTGTTATTCCTTGACGATGAAGAGGATGACGACGAACTTTACTATTTCTATGATAATGAAGAGAATTACTGGCGACTGCGCGAACAGCGGGGCGATATGCCGATTATCAAGCATAGTAATTTAGTAGATTATCTTAAACAGGTTTTGGTATGGCTATATCGACTCGAAAACTATCACGTAAACCGCGAGGTCAATTTCTACCAGACCGCCAATCCGAAGGAAAAACCGCTTTACCCGGATATTTTTGTAATAAAAAGTACCAAGCCTTTTCCTGAAGAACGCGGCTATCAGCTTGGGATCGACGGTCCAGCCCCGCAGCTAGTCATTGAGATTATCTCGGCAAAAACCCGAAAAATAGACATCGGCGCGAAACCAGGGCATAAGCCGCAACGCTACGCGCAATGGGGCGTTCTAGAATATTTTGCCTATGACCCGGCCAAACGGCGGGGTAGAAGTAACATCCCCCGCCTGTATGGATGGCAGATGGTGGACGGCAATTTTGTGGCAATCGAGGCCCAACCAAACGGCTGGATGTGGAGCGAGCAACTGGATAGCTGGTTGGTGCCGGATGAGGCTTTTTTGCGTCTCTATGACCGCGAGCTGAACATGCGGCAGAAAAAAGAGGAGTACGAAGAGCAGGAAAAGTTAGCCTCTTATCTAAGGGAAGAAGTAGAACGCCGGGAAAAAGAGGCTTCTTATCTAAGGGAGGAAGCGGAACGGCGCGAAAAACTAGCCTCCTTTCAAAGAGAATTGAAAGCGCAACAAGAAAGCGAAAACGCTCTTAAACGCGCCGAAGCTGAACGAGCAGAAAAAGAAGCCGCCCTGCAACAGGCCGAAGCTGAACGAGCAGAAAAAGAAGCCGCCCTGCAACGCGAAGCAGAATTAAATCAGGAACTAAAGCTTATGGCGGAGAAATTGCGCCAACTGGAAAGCAATCAATAA
>JBBRSG010000150.1:0-12078 GCA_038245615.1 Chloroflexia bacterium
CCAAAAAGGAGCTTTGGGATGTCAAAGAATTTCCTGGAAGGGTTTGTTTCGTTGACCCAGGAACAGCAAAATATTGATGTGCCGTTAGAAGTCAAAGGGGCGCTACCGAGTTGGCTTTCAGGCAGCTTGATTCGCAATGGGCCGGGGCTGTTTTTTCTGGAAACCTACAGTTTTCGGCATGTGTTCGACGGGATGGCGATGCTGTATAAATTTGCCTTCGAGAATGGCGAGGTGCGCTATACTAATCGCTTTCTAATGAGCAAGGCCTATCGCAAGGCCGTCCGGGACGGCGAACTAGCCTATCGCGAGTTCGCTACCGAGCCGCATACCACTTTTCTGGAAAATCTGGTCTTTATGCTGAACCCGCATTTCAGCGATAACACCGCGATTAATGTCACCAAAATAGATGGGAAGCACGTCGCCCTGAACGAAGCCCTGACCCCGGTGGAGTTCGACCCCCACACTTTAAAGACTATCGGCGATTTCAATTTTCAGGACAGCTTTAGTGGCACTACCACCACCGCCCACCCGCTATACGACTATCATCACAAGGCTCTAATTAATCTCAGCACTCATTTCTCGTTGATTAGCTCTTACAAGATTTTTGCCCTCAAGGATGGTTCGCGCCGTCGGGTCGAGATTGCCAATATTAAAACTCGCACCCCGGCCTACATGCATAGCTTTGCCATGACCAAAAATTTCGTTATACTAATTGAAGCACCCTGGACTTTTTCGGATTTTATCAATCTGATTATCAAGTACAAGCAACCGTTTTTGAACGACTTTGACTGGAATCCGGGCCAACCCACCAAATTTACGGCGATAGATAAACGCACTGGTAAGGTCTATAAAACCTGGGAAACCGCGACCTTTATGCCGTTTCATACCGCCAACGCCTACGAAATCGGCAATGAAATTATCGTAGACCTGTGTGCCTACAAAGATAATACGTTGGTCAAAAAGCTCTATTTTGCCAGCTTTTTGCAAGCCGACGGCGGGACTTTGCCGGAAGTCCAGTTGCGCCGCTATCACCTCAAAGCTAAGGCCAGCGATTCGTATGGCGAGGTGCTGGCAGACGAGCAACTCGATATGCCGCGCTATAGCTACCGCCGATATAGCACCAAAAACTATCAGTATCTCTATGGGATTGGCCCGGCTAAACGCCCTCACGACGATTTTATCAATCAGATTGTCAAGGTAAATCTGAAAACCCACGAAACCTGCACCTGGCGGCATCCCGGCTGCTATCCCGGTGAGCCGATTTTCGTGGCCCGCCCGGATGGAGTTGACGAAGATGACGGGGTGGTTTTATCGCTAGTGCAGGACTCAACCAGAAATCATTCCTTTTTATTAATCCTGGACGGACAGACCTTTTACGAAAAAGGACGAGTGCAATTGCCCCATGTCATTCCATTCGGGTTTCACGGGATGTTTTATGACAAGCTTTAGCTTGAATTATTTAACCATCGGGTAGACCAGTTAAGAAGGTGGATAATAAAATGAGCGACCAAAAAGAGTTGATCGTGGAATTAGGAGCCGAAGGCGGTGGCGGTGAACTCTACCGGGTAAAAACTGAAACCGGCGGTTGGGTGTACCAGTCGGGTGGTTCCAGCATGTATTTGGACGACAATGATGACGAAAGCTGGCGCGAGTGGACGAGTGAGCCGTCCAGCGAACTTAATGAGGCCGTTACCATGCTTTACAAACAGTGGTTTACCCTGTATCCAATCTCGATACACCCAGAGTACCGCGCTCAAATCTGGCAACTAGTTCAATTCCAGGCCGAGCAATCCGAGAAGGATAGCGACCAGAATTGGTCAAACTACAACCTTTCGAGATGGCGGGAGGCATGTCAGCAATCCTGAATGCAGCAATAGACGATTTAAGATATTTGCAGTTGCCTATTGTGAGATAATGAGTGGTACAATGTCCAGATACAGGTTATACCCATACAATATTTTTGGGTACTTTAGCTATAAAATCTGTGCAAGCACATTAATACTTAAATACTTCTTAATACTTAAATACTTCGTCAGAACGGTTACAACAGGAGGTTTTAGAATGGAACAGAAATTTGTTACCGGCGGCAATGGCTTGAAATTATATATCGAGGAGAGCGGCAACCCCGCCGGGCAAGCCCTCCTGTTTTTACATGGTTGGTCACAAAGCCTGGTCGCGTGGAATAAACAGGTCAATAGCGAGTTGGCCCAAACTTATCGGCTGATTTGCGTTGACTCGCGGGGACACGGCAAGTCGGAAAAACCCGCCGGGATGGAAGCTTACATGGACAGTAAGCTATGGGCCGACGATGTGGCGGCGGTCATCAACGAACTCAAGTTGGTCAAGCCGATAATCGTCGGGTGGTCGTATGGCGGGGCGATAATTGCCGATTATATTCAGTTTTACGGACAGGATAATATCGCCGGGCTTTGTATGGTTTCGCCGACTTGTCACGTAGGGACGGAGGAGGCGATTGGGCTGCTCAACCCGGCGGCGCTGGGAGTCGCTGGGGGTCTCTTTTCCAACGACACTACCGAGAACATGGCGGCTAATCAGCAATTTGTCCGTCTGATGACCTATAACGAACTTTCGAGTGCCGATACTTTTATGTTGATTGGCGCACAATCGGTAGTGCCGATTCATGTGCGGCAGGCTCTTTTGGGGCGCACCCTGGATAGTAATTCGGTTCTGGCAACCATCACCCTGCCAACCTTGCTGGTTCAAGGCGAACAAGACGGGGCTGTTAGTACCCGCGCCACTGAGCGGCTGCACGAGATAATCAAGGGGTCAACTTTGCAGCATTACCCAAATACCGGACATATCGCCGCTTTGGAACAACCAACCCGCTTTAATGCCGAACTAGACCAGTTCGCCAAGCAAGTCACCGCCTGACGTACCGGAACAGCTTAAACTATATTTAATAGGGATATACACGATGGACAGGATGAATTATAAAATCCTGAATCTTCTGTATATCCCTGTTAATTTGGTTTTTTGTTAAAGCCTGGCACAAGTTTTGCGTTGCTGGTTGGTAAAGATTGAATAAATTAGAAAGGTTTTTATGAGTGAAACAAACTCGACCCCGCTGCATATTTTTGTGACCGGGGCGGACAGCGAATTGGGACGGGCGACTGTTCGCCATCTAGTACAACAAGGTAAGCGCGTGACCGGGCAGGTGCGAAACAGCAAAAATCTGGAGCGGCTAAAAACTAGCGGGGCAACTGGGCTGGTCACCGACCCCACCCATATCGGCGAAATGACCCAGGCTTTGCAAACCACCCAACCCGATATTGTGCTAAATCTAACTCCCCAAACCGCTAATACCCTCTTGCACGACGGGCATAACTGGGAGGGTTTTGAGCAGACCCTGACCGCTTCGACGGCGGCACTGCTGGCAGCAGTAAAAGTAACCCCGGTAAAGTTCTTGATTTATACCAGCTATAGCCTGTTATACGGCAATAACTTGGCGGCTAACGAAGAAACGGCCCTCAGACCGATTAATCACCCGGCTTTTCGGGCCGCGATGCAAGCCGAAAAGCAATTGACGGAAAGTAGTGTACCGCATTGTATTGTACGGCTGGGCTTTCTCTATGGCCCGCAATCGCGGGACTTAAAGCTTTATCGCCAATCTTTCAATATTTTCCGGCCCTATTTTGCCGGGTCGAGGTATCATCAGGCCAGTTTCCTGCACTACGAAGATGCGGCTACCGCTTTAGCCCTGATAATTGAGAATCAGCCTGACGGAGAAGTTTTTAACGTGGTAGACGGCACGCCTACTTCGTTTGGCAAGTTTATTGATACCTTTGCCCACAAGCTAGGTCGTCCGCGTCCCTTTCACATTCCGACCTGGGGCGCACCCCTGGCCCAGATTATTATCAAACCGGTCCAGATGGAACTGCTCGAACTGGCTACGGTGGTCAGCAATAACAAATTCAGGGAGCGGTTCGGCTGGCAACCAAAATATTCGTCCTACCGAGATGGGCTGGCCCAAGTAGTCCAAACCTGGCAGGCTCAGACCCAGGCCGCCAGGTAGTATCATTAGGACTTTCGTTGCCAATGAGTTAAAGCTGGAAGAGTTATATCTTTGAAAAATTTACGGCGTAAATTTTTCAAAGATATAACCAAAACTGGTTGAGATATGCAGGATAGTTGGTTACTTTATAAAAGTCGCGTGAGCGAAAGCCCCAATCCTAGTAGCCTTTTATCTGGCAGCCACCGCCCGAAACGAGCGCCACAAGAGAAACCAGGTCAGCAACAGAACCGCGGCAATCAGAAAGTGGCGAAGGCCTATATCAATTGCCGCCCCTTTGGATATTACCAAAGCGGCATCTCCCAACGGCATCACCACCGCTACCAATGCAAACAAGGTCAGGCCCGCAAAATTACGGGTTGCCAATAAACCTAGCCCGAATAGTCCTAAAAACAAGGTGCGAATAGCATAGACCATCACAAAAGCATTATTAGCTGGGTCAGTCAGGGGCGCACCGTAAGAGGTTGCGAACTCGGTGGGACTGAATACCGCTCGCCCGGCATTGAAGAGAATATACAAAAGTAAGATAATGGACATCCAGAGGCCGATTGACCGCCATCCGTTAAACAGAAATTTAAAATTGGTAGCGGCCTGAGTTTGATTGGTCATAAACAACTCCTTATCGGGTAATAATCTGACATCTAAACCTGATACTTTCAGGCGGCAGCAAGAGCTAATTTTAACCCTCGCTTGTCTAATTAGACTATTCCCCATCAGGATTTGTGACTAGAAAAAGTGGTCAGTGGTCAGTAGGCTAGTTTTGAGTTGTAAATCAAAATGCTAACCACTAACCGAATTTCTTCCGTCTTCCGTATTGCATTTTCTGACCACTGACCACTGACCACTTTTATTACACAAAAGAAATGTCGGCTTCGGGCAGGGCTTTGCGGATGAGGTTGCCGATTTCATACTTGGTCTGGGTCGGCGAATTATCCGGCAACCAGAATTCGATACGGACATTAATTTTGCCATCGAAAGCATCTTCCAAAAGCACAATCGGGCTGGGTTTAGGCTTGACCGCCTCATTATCATAATTCTTGAAAGCTTCCGCTACCCGGTCAGTGGTTTTGCTCAACCCCAATTCGGCAGGGACTCGCACCCTAATGATGACCTGATAGCGGTCGCGGTCAGAGCGATTGGTAACAATTTCGGTCAACATCGTATTATTAGGGATAATTAGTTCTAGTCCGCTATCGGTACGTAAATTAGTGGCCCGAATTTCGATGCGCTCGACTACTCCAGCGACATCTTTGACTTGCACCCTATCCCCGATTTTATAGGGTTGTTCAAAGAGGATGTAAATACCGGCCCAGATATTTTTTAGAACTTCCTGAGTAGAAAAGGCAACCCCCGCCCCCATAAAACCCAATGAGGCCAAAATTGCCGACAAACTCAGGCCAAATAAAACCGATAGCATAGTCAGCACCGCCAGAAAAATAAAGATGATATTGCTGACATTTTGTAGTAAAGCCGCCAGGGTAGCGTAACGTGCGCCCCGTTTTCCCACTCGGCGGGTGAGGCGTTTGGTCAGGCGGCTGGCGACATAAAATATCACTACTACTAAAATTGCCGCCAGCAATTTGAAGAGCAAATCTTCCCAAAAAGGTGGCAGATTAGTCACCGATGTTTGCAGAACGACAAAAACTGCCTCAGTTGAAAATTGAGGCCCGATTAGCAAGCTTTGCATGTTTTAATATTCTCTCTATATTCTTGTCAAAAATACCTGCAAGCGTAAAAACGAATTCACTAGAGGCGACCCTGAGTGGTCGCCCTTGAAAACTGAGCCGGGTCTTCAAGGGCTGCCACATAGGGCAGCCCCTACCAGTCTAATATTAACCCCTAGCAGGCGGCTAACCGCCGACCCAGAATACGCCCGAAACTAAGGGCGGGAGTGAGCAACATCCCGCCGCAGAAAGCATTGCCATTGGTTGCACCTGCTCCCAGAATTTCGCCTATCGCATACAAACCGGGGATGGGTTGGCCCTGATTGTCCATAACCTGCAATTGCCCGTTCACTGCCAGCCCGCCAAAACTGATGAGGCTGGTAGCGTGGGTCAAGAGCGCATAAAAAGGTGGCTGCTGGATAAGGTAGCGCAAATCGGTGCGGCCTAGCCGGTCATCGCCGGTTTGTGTCGCCCGATTAAATTCCGCCACACTCGCGATTAGTCCAGCCGGGGCAATGCCCGCTTTAGCCGCCAGTTCTGCCAAATTATCGGCCTGCCACGCACAACGACCCTCGGCGGCGATGGCTCTTAGCTGGTCAGCATCCCATTGCCGTACCAGGCGCGGCCCATCTTCCGACAGGGCAGCTTCATCGAAAATCAGCCACATCTGATGGCCCGGTTGCTCCATAATGGCCCGCTCTCGCGGGTCTGGGCCGGGTACATCTTCGGCGATAAAACGCTCCCCTCGGACATTTACATAGATTTCGCGGGGCGGACGAGTGCGCGAGCTGTGGATTACCGCCCAGGCCGACCAGAAATCGGCCCGACCCGACCCCGGCTCGGTCTCAATTCCGCCATTACTGGGCAGGTATTTTTCGGCATTATGGAACTTCGCGCCGTGACGCTGGGCCACTATTAGGCCATCGCCAGTCGAGGTCGGGCGGGCGGTGCTGACCAGCTTGGGATTGCCGGGCGTAACCTGCCTGAAAAAATCAGGGTTGGCAGCGTAACCGCCTGTCGCCAGCACGGTGGCAGTGGCCCGCAATTCAATAAGCTGGCCCGCCTTCTGTACCTGCACCCCGCTAATTCGCCCTTCTTCAAAAAGCAGATTGGTGAGAGTATGCTGCAATCTCAGTTCAATCCGTCCGGCAGCGACCTGTTCCTCCCACAAGGGGCGCAAGACTGCCAGAATAGATTTCCCGGTATCTACGCCCCAGGCGGTACGAGGATTACTATAGGGTTCATGACCGTAGACAAAGGTGGGAGTTTCGGGAGCGAAATCAAACCCTAATTGGTCGAGCCAATCCAGAGTATGAGGCGCTTCCTCGACTGCCAACCGCACCAAAACCGGGTCAGCCGTATTCCGACTGAGCCGCATTACGTCCTGAAAATGTTGCTCCGGGCTGTCGGTGATACCCCGCTCGTGCTGACGGCGCGTCCCACCGGCGCTCATATGTCCGCCAGTCAGGTGCAAAGTGCCGCCCACTTCCGCCGACTTTTCGACCACCAAAACCCGTGCCTGAGTTTGGGCGGCGATAATCGCGCAGGTCATCCCCGCCGTCCCCGCTCCAACCACGATTAAATCAAAGTTACCGTTATTTTCAGACATACATTCCACCTTATTTGTTATCCAGGCTTTAGCGCATCAAAATCCGGCTTAGTATTAGCCTGGAATTCGGTTCGGCCCTGGAATTAGCCTGATTGATTTCTTCCAAACGGTAGGCACTGGTCTGGGGCAGTTTTTCAAACTCGCCCGCCGCTTGTGCCGAATATAAATAATACACCGGGCGACCTTGCCTGATTAATTCTGCCACGAGGCCCGGTTGCTCCTTGATAGTTGGAAACCGATAGTTTTGGGGCATTACGTGGCGGGTCTGGGTCAGCGACATCATGCGGCGTTGCCCGCTATATTGCTGGTAAGCACTAAAAAAAATCGGCTGAATATCATCGGTCACAATCACGGCATCGGGCGGGGTATATTGCTCGATTATACGGATATATTCATATTTTTCAGCCTGATACTGCTGGTTCCAGTCCCAACCCTGCCCAATCGCGTTGACCAACCCCCAGATTATCAGGAGAACCAGGGTTATTAAGGCGACGGAAGACGGAAGACGGAAGTTTTTAATCGAAAATCGAAAATCGAAAATCGAAAATCGAGGCCGCGTCTCGGTTGAGGATAATTTTCTGGGCGCTGAATCTCGAACTCCGAACCCCGAACCCAGCCAATCCAGGCATATCACCACGCCGCCGGAAGCCAGAATAGCTACTAGAGGCAGCCAGAGGTGGACGAAGCGCAGGTCGGCCTTGTACCAGTAGAGCGAGTATAGAATGAGGCTGGCGATAATCAGGCCCAGGGCCAGTAAGCCAAACCGCGATTGCAGTGAAAATGTTTTTTGCTTGAAGTCCCGCCACCAGTTAATAGCACAGGCTAAAACCGCGAGGGCTGCCACTGGCGGTAAATACAGGGCTAGTTGTTCGCCGTGATAAGATGGGCCGGGCAAGCCTAACAGGGTGGGCAGATAATCTCCGACTCGTCCATCTGCGCCAAAGGCATATTCCAGATTAAAGGTTTTGCTTAAATTATCGTGCCAGGCCGGAAGCCACAGATTATAGCCAGTCCGCAAGAAGCCGCCAAAGGTCTGTTTATTGAACAACAGTACCGGCCCGATAAAAGCCGCAAGTGAAATGAGGAAACAAGCAGGCGCAAGCAGGAATTTTAAGGCGGAAGGCGGAAGGCGGAAGGCGGAAGACCCTTCTCCGACTCCTGCCCCTGGTCTTAATCCCCGACTCCCGACTACGACCCAAAGCAGCAGGAATGGCAAAAAGATTAAATTAGTCTGGCGAACCAGACAGGCCAGGCCGTAGAAGCCGCCCGCGATGATTGCCAATCGCCAATTCTGGGGCTTTTCGGCATAAAGCAAAAGGGTCAACAGCCCAATCAGCAAAATAGTAGTATTAGGCAGGTCGCTGAGGATTTGCTTGGCTAGAAAAACATCGGGCTGAGATACCACAATCAGGGCCGCCGCCAGCAATCCGGCCCACCGCCCGAAAAGCTTGCGGGCGATAACATAAACCAGAACGATTTGCAAGAGGTCTAGCCCCAGAGTTACATAAATCGCCTGGGGATAGGCCGGGCCAAAGAGTTTATAGACCAGGGCAATCAATAGCGGATAGCCAAGACTATAACGGGTCGGCAATTCGAGGCCATTAATGGCGATAGCAAACCGACCACTCTCGCTGATACTTCGCGCACTCATGGCATATTCGGCGCTATCAGGCCAGTTAGGAATATCCAGCAATTGGGCCGGGTCAATATAGCGGTTGACCAACGCGATTATCAGCAACCCGAATAATCCAAAAAGGCTAAAATCGGGCCTGAAAGTCCGAGCGAGCGTTGGCGAATTATTTAAAGGCTTGTGGGTTTGTAAAGTGGACATCTATGCCAAATATGCAAAACATATGTAAATTAAATCGGTGGCATTATAACATTTTTATAAAGTGATGGTATAATACCAGTATAGTCACAGGTTGCAACCTTACATCGGATAATGGGTCAAGTTAATATCCCAACGAAGGGACCAAGAAATGACAGTTGAAATATATATGGCGGAAAATATTTTGCCGACTGATGCTCAGACGGCTCAACCAAGTAATCCCCCTCAAAAAAGAATGGCGCAGGCCATCGCCCTACCCCAACAGCAGGCCCGTATTTTGCTGGTGGACGACGAACCGGACATTCTGGAAGTTCTGGCGATGAGCTTGCGGATGGAGGGTTACAAAGTTCAGACTACCGACGATAGCCGGGAAGCTTTGCGGTTGCTGGACGAGTTTTCGCCGGACGTGATGTGCGTGGACTACATGATGCCCTTCATGAACGGGCAACAATTAGCCAGAGAAATTCGCGCCCGCAATGATTTGCTCTATGTCCCGATTGTCATGCTGACGGCCAATAGCCAGGATAATATCAAGTTTGCCAGCCTGGATAGCGGGGTAGATGCTTTTTTGGTCAAACCGGTCAAGCGGATTGAACTAAGAGCGGTAATTCGCACGATGCTGCGAATGAAAACCGCCCAGGACAACATGCTGGCGGCTCTGGAACGAGTAGCCGAGGTCCAGGATGAATTGCTGGAATACGAGCGCCAGCGTAGCCGCTACGAGGCCAATCGCTCGACTGTCGCCAATTATACCCGTGAATTGGTCACACCTTTGAAGACCGCCGAAAATGCCGCCAACCAGTTGGCAGTGTTGATGGAGCATACCCCGCCCGAAATCCAGGCTACCGCCAAAGCCTATCTGCGTGAACTGATGCAAGCTGTTACCCAGGCCACCAATTCGTTAAATCGGCTCGAAAAAGCCGGGGACGAAGAGTAAGACCTGCTGCTTAACGGGGGCGGATAACGATTTCTTCGACCAGGGCGCGAGCTGGCAAATTAATTGCCAACATTGCACATGCCACCACGTCTTCAGGCTGGAGGACTTGCAAACGAACTTCCGGCGAGGGAGGCACGGGCCGTAAATCCAGAATGGGGGTGTTTATCTCACCCGGATAAATGGCACAGGCCCGAATCCCGTTCTGCCGCTCCTCGGCGTTTATCGCCTCGTTGAGACCGCGCATTCCAAATTTTGACATAGCGTAAGCCACTCCCGACAGTGGCCCGGCCTTTAGACCCGCCACCGAGCAGATATTAATAATTGTGCCGTGTTGCTGACGGCGCATCTCGATCAAAAAAGCCTGCACACACCAAAAAGCGCCATTAGTATTTATGTCCATAATTTGCTGATAATCTTCCGGGCTGAGTTGCTCGAAGCTGCGCCGGGGGGTGTTTGTGCCTGCCGAATTAACCAATAGCTCGACTGCCCCAAACCGCTCCAATACCTGAGCCGCCATCGCCGTGACTGCCTTTTGGTCGCTGACATCGGCGGGACAAACCAGGGTGTTAGCCTCGCCGCACAGCGCGGCAGTTTCGAGTAAAGTGGCTTCGCGCCGTCCTACCAAAGCCAGTTGCCAGCCTTCCTGGGCCAATCGTCCCGCTAGAGCCTGCCCGACCCCACTTCCTGCCCCGGTCACAACCGCTACTTTTTGCATAATCTCCTCATTTCCTTTATAACCTTGAAAATCTTTTAACTTAGAAAATCTGTCCAAAGTTTATCATAAATAACCAGGCGAGGTTGCACTTATCTCGGTCTGGCATGTTAATATAGAAGCCTGAACCCATTCTGTAGCATATAAGCTATTCGCCAAGAAGCAGACGAAAGGAAAGAAAAATAAATGGAAACCCTGGTAACTTTACAAGATATAGAACAGGCCCAAAACCGAATTCGGGGGGTGGCGCGACATACTCCGCTCCTCGAAATTCCTGGCGCAAACCCAAACCAAAGCGCCACGTTTCACCCAAAGGTCTATTTGAAAGCCGAAAATTTACAGCCCATCGGCGCATTCAAAATTCGGGGGGCTTATAACCGACTTGCCGCTATGAGCGAAACCGAGCGGGCGGCGGGGGTTATCGCCTATTCCAGCGGGAATCACGCTCAGGGAGTGGCCTACGCCGCCCAGCAACTAGGTATAAAAGCGGTCATCGTAATGCCCACTAATGCCCCCGCCGTAAAAGTCGCCGCTACTCGTGGATACGGCGCAGAAGTAATATTGTACGACCCGGCGACTGAAAAGCGCGAAGAAGTTGCCGAAAAACTGATGCAAGGGCAGACCTGGACCCTAGTTCCACCTTTTAACGACCCTTTTGTGATTGCCGGACAGGGTACAATCGGCCTCGAAATTTACCAGGACTTGCCAGAAGTGGATTTGGTGCTAGTGCCGGTGGGCGGGGGCGGTTTATTGAGCGGGATTGCCACCGCCTTAAAAAGCCTCAAACCCGGTGTAAAGGTTATCGGGGTCGAGCCGGAATTAGCCGCCGACGCGCAGGAATCGTTTCGGAGCGGCAAAATAGTCGAGTATACCACCGCGAAAGCTTCGCGCACGATTGCCGATGGAGTGCGTACCACCAGCGTCGGCAACCTGACTTTTGCCCATATCAAAGAATATGTGGACGATATTATTACCGTCAGCGAGGCCGAAATTCACGCGGCGATGCGCCAGCTATTATTTCAGCATCGGCTATTGGTCGAACCCGCCGGGGTGCTGCCTTTTGCGGCTTACTCCCACCATCAGAATGAACTACCGCCCGCCTCGCATATTGCCCTCGTATTGAGCGGCGGCAATGTTGACCCCAAATTATTGCAGGAAATTATAGGGGTTCATCCGCACTTTTAGTGAAGACAGTGCAGCGGTTTCAGGCTTTAAGCTAACTTAATAGAATTTTCAGACAAGGCTGAACTGGAGACACCTCAATCTGAGAGCTTATCACTAAAAGTGCGGATGAACCC
>JBBRSG010000151.1:0-12070 GCA_038245615.1 Chloroflexia bacterium
ACTCCGCCAATCGCCGCCGACTTACTGACCAGATTGCATGCTATTTGCCCCGTGCCATTATTAGCTACCTTCCGCCGCCAGGAAGAAGGCGGCGTGCGTCTGCTATCCGAAGCCGAGCGAGTGGCAATTTTGCAGGCCGCCCTCGAAAGCCAGACGATTGGCTTTCTGGATGTAGAACTGCAAACCAGTTTACCTGCCCGCCAAAGCTTACTGGAGGCCGCCCGACAACGCGGGGTGGCAAGCATTATCTCTTACCACGATTTTGAAGCTACCCCGCCCTATCCCGAATTGCTCGATATTCTCAGAAAGCTGGATGCCACTGGCGCGGACATCGTAAAGCTGGCAGTTTTCCCTCGCAACCCGCTCGATGCCCTCAATTTGTTGAAGGCCACCTACGAGGCCTCGACTACTTTTCTCGAACGCCCGATTTGTACAATGGCGATGGGGGCGCTGGGCAGCTTCACCCGATTAGCCGGGCCATTCTTCGGCAGCGACCTCAGTTTTGCGATTGGCGAGAATAGTTCAGCCCCTGGACAACTAAAAATTGACACCGTGCGCCAAATATGGCAAAATTGGGGAGTAGATTCCTGACCTACCGGGTTCTTAATTGTACGGGTTGCTACCCTAACTTAACCTAACCAATTTCACAATCTAATATCCAAGCAATTTAAGCTCTTATGTTGGCTTTCCGTTAATATGTCGTGTCGCCCTGCTCAATGGTCGGATTATCCTCGGAACTGGAAAGCCAGAGCTGGAAAGGTTCTCGATTGCTCACACAGTTTAATACTTCTCATCTCCGGCAAGCCTCTGGTAAGGGGAACTGGCTGGTGCTAATTACTTTGCTCGCCACTTTGGTTTTATCGGCTTTTGGTGGCCTCGAACAGGTTTCCGCCGCGACTACCGTGACTTATTTTCCCGAAACCGGGCATTACTCCTGGGGGGCTTTCAAATATCATTGGGAGCGCAATGGTGGCCTTGAACAATTCGGCTATCCCTTGACCGAGCCGTTTAACGAAAAATCGCCGACTGATGGCAATACCTATGTGACCCAGTATTACGAGCGGGCGATTTTGGAATTCCACCCTGAAAATGCCGGGACGCAATATCAGGTGCTTTTGCGGCTGGTCGGCAATTTGGAAACCAAAGGACGTAGCTTTGCCCCGGCAGTCGAGCAATATAACGGCAGCACCTGGATTTATTATCCCCAGACCCGCCACACTTTGCGCGGTACTTTCCGCGATTACTGGGAAGACCGCGGCGGTCTGGCGGTCTATGGCTACCCTATCAGCGAAACCTTTAATGAGAAAAATGCCGCCGATGGCAAGACTTATCTAGTCCAGTACTTCGAGCGAGCGCGGTTTGAATATCATCCTGAAAATAGTGGTAGCCGCTATGAGGTCTTATTGGGCTTATTGGGTTGGCAGCAGCTAAATGTATCCGGGGTTGCCAATGAGCTAAAAGCGCCCCAGCCGCCAGGCCGAGAAGCGGCTATCAGCAGTTCCGATAGCACCTTCAATATTGTACCCGGCCCGGTAGCACCCGCCCCGCCCAAAGATACCCCGGTTTCGGTCAGACCTCTGACTATTACCCCGCTCAAAGGGCCGCATATCGGCTACGGCATGAACGTCTGGTTATTCGGGCAGGATAAAGACCGGGTGCTGAACTTGCTCAAAGAAGCAGGTTTCGACTGGATTAGGCAACAAATTCCCTGGGAGGCGCTCGAACCTAGCCCTGGTCAGTTTATGTGGGGCGAGGTTGACCGTATCGTGGAAGCCGCCAATCGCAAAGCAGTCAAGGTTATTCTCAGCGTTGTGCGCTCCCCGCGCTGGGCCGGAATAAACGGGCAGAACGGGTTGCCTTCCAATCCTGCGACTTTTGGCAGCTTGATGCAAGCGATGGCGGAACGCTATAAGGGCCGGGTAATGGCCTATGAGGTCTGGAACGAGCAAAATCTCGGCATCGAAACGGGCGGACGGGTCGCGGTTGGGCCATACATCGAAACCCTCAAAGCCGGGTATAACGCGGTCAAAGCCGCCGATTCGCAGGCCGTCGTGATTTTCGGTGGGCTTAGTCCAACCGGAATTGACGATAATAATTATGCGGTGGACGATGCCAAGTTCCTGGAACGCTGTTATCAATATAATAATGGTGAGATGAAGAATTACTTTGATGTGCTAGGGGCGCACCCTGGCAGTCAGGCCAATTCCCCGGACGAGTTCTGGCCTAACGATGCCCCGGCTGACAAAAATCGTCCCTGGACGACCCACCCTTCGTTTTATTTCCGGCGGGTGGAAAATCTGCGGGCGGTCATGGAAAAATATGGGGATGGGGTCAAGCAGATGTGGCTGACTGAATTCGGATGGACGACCTATAATCCCGCCCCCGGTTACGAGTATGGCGCTTATATCAGCGAGCAAACGCAGGCCAATTATTTAGTACGAGCCTATCAACGCTCCAAAGCCGAATACCCCTGGATGGGAGTAATGTCCATGTGGCAGCTAAACTTCGCCACTTTGGTCGGGGCGAATGATGAAAAAGCTCCCTGGGGGATTATCCGGGCCGATTGGTCGTTGCGTCCGGCTTATAATGCCCTGAAAGCCATGCCGAAATAAGCGAAATTTCAAATGTCTATGGCCCTCGCTCTTCTAACAAAAGAGCGAGGGTATTTTAATTTCACCGAGGTTTATTAATCAGCTATTCATTAAGTATTAACAATTTATTAAAACGAATTTAACCAGAATTTAACAAGTTCAAAAAGAGGGGTTAAAGACCACTCTATAGAATTAAGTATAGATGGGTTCATATGACTGCTTAACGGAACTGTCATTGTGAACAAGGTGAACGAAACTAAATATACCTATCGGAGAGGTAACTTTCAACCTTTGCGGCCCCCGCGTCGCCGCTTTTTCCAGACCCATCCGCTCGGACGATATTTTGGATTGTCCGGCTTTAAGCAGAGTTGAAAAGTTACTTAAAGATAAAATACAACAGAGGAGAGATTTCTCATGCTTTTGAAAAGCAAAGAACGCAAATTGAGCTTGGCGGTAATGAGCCTGGTAGTAGTAGCCCTGGTTTTAGCGGCCTGCGGCGACCCGACCGCCACCCCAATCCCGGCGACCACTGCCGCCGCTACCACCGCTAAACCAGCAACCACCGCCGCCGCCGGAGCAACCACTGCGGCTGCCGGGGCGACCACTGCGGCTGCCGGGGCGACCACTGCGGCTGCCGCTGCTGCGACCACTGCGGCTGGAGCTACTACTGCGGCTGGGGCTGCGACGACTGCTGCCGGAGCGGCTGCCGCCGGGGCGACCCCCGCTAACGGTTACAAAGTAACCGCCGACGTAACGATTAGTGGAAGTGGCGCAAGCTACCCCGACAAGGCTTATCAAAAATGGGTTGCCAATTTTGCTACCGCCAACCCCAGCGTCAAGATGAGCTACAAGAGCGTTGGTAGCGGCGCGGGCCGCAAGGCTTTCTTCGCCGGGGAAGTGGACTTCGCCGGATCGGATGCCTACCCTTCCAAAACTGAACTGGACACTTATGCCAAGCCGGTTGTGACTATCCCGACTGTCGTTGGTGGTGTGACCGTTTCGTACAACCTGCCGGGCGTAACCGGCCTAAAACTCAGCCCGGAAATTCTGGGTGGGATGTACACCGGCAAAATCACCAAGTGGAGTGATGCCGCAATCAAGGCCGAAAACTCCAGTCTGAGCCTGCCGGACACCGCAATTACCTTTGCGGTACGGGCTGATAGCTCTGGTACTTCCGACATTTTTAGCAAGTACCTGGCGGAAGTCAGCAAAGACTATATGGCCCTGGCTATCGCCGGTAGCCAACCAGAATGGGGCAAGGGCGGGATTCAGGTCAGCAAGGGCGAGCAGAATCCTGGGGTAGCCACCCTCATCAAGCAGAACGTCGGCATGATTGGCTACGTAGACTATGGCGATGCCGTCGCCCAGAACCTGAGCTTCGCCGCCATCAAAGACAAAGCTGGTGATTATGTAGTACCCAGCCCGGACAGCTTCGCGCTGGCCGAGCCGGATGGTGGTATTCCTGAAAACCTGAACGTCAAGGTGGTCAATAGTGCCGCCAAAGGCGCTTACCCGATTGCCGCGACTTCCTGGGTTATTATTCCCAAAGATTTCGCGGATGCAGGCAAGGCCGAAGCGATTGTAACCTGGCTGTGGTGGGTTACGCACGACAAGACCCAGGTAGGCGCTTCCAAAGAACTGGGCTTTGCCCCGTTACCGGCGGCGGTTATCCCCAAGGTGGAAGCGGCCCTCAAGACCGTTACCGCCAAAGGTGCGCCGGTTCTGAAGTAAACTTTTTTGAAAATGAGGTTGGCATTAGCAGCTTTGGCTGGTAGCTGCCAACCTCACTACTATTTTCAGGAGATTTTTTCTAATGGCAACCGAAGCGCCAGTCGCCCCCCCTAAAGTTCGTCCGGCTACCAAAAACGGTAGCAGTACCGGCGATACCATTTTTGTATCCGTAACTGTAGTTTTTGCTTGCTTGATTATATTTATAGTGCTGCTCTTTGCCTTCCAACTTACCGTCGGAAGCTGGGATTCGCTGACCAGGAACGGCCTTACCTTTTTTACCTCGTTTGAGTGGGTCATCAATGAGCAGGCCGAACCGCCGGTTTTCATCTTTGGCGCTTTGAACTTTATCTACGGCACTTTTGTGGTTTCGACTATCGCCGTAGTGTTGGGGGGGGCGGTCAGTTTGGGATCGGCCATTTTTCTCTCGGAATATGCTCCCGGTTGGGTGCGTGGCCCACTCAGTTCGACTATCGAATTGCTGGCAGCCGTTCCCAGCGTAATTTACGGCTTCTGGGGAGTTCAGGTGCTATCGCCTATCATGGGTGGCTCAATTGAGCCGGTGCTGCGAAGTGCCTTTGGCTGGATACCCATGTTTGGCGACCAACTTTTTAATACCGCTACCAAAAGAGATGTTAATATTCAGTTGACCGGGCGCGACCTGTTGACGGCGGGTATCATCCTTTCGATTATGATTATACCGATTGTCACCTCGATTAGCCGCGATGTGCTGCGAACCGTCCCCGATAGCCAGCGCGAAGGGATGCTGGCGATGGGCGCGACCAAGTGGCAGACCATCCAACGGGCCGTCGTCCCTTACGGGCGGAGCGGTATCGTAGGAGCTATCATTTTAGGTCTGGGTCGGGCGATTGGTGAAACCGTGGCGATGGTCTTTTTAGTGGGTGGCGCTTCCTCGATTTTTGGCCCATCCCCGACCTTGCTGGCAAAAGGCGAAACTCTGGCTTCCAAAATCTCGACCAGTGTCGGCGATGCCGGGTTGCCCCAGGCTTTCGCGGCTATTATGCAACTTGGCTTGATTTTGTTCGTCATCACCTTCCTGGTCAATACCGCCGCCCGTGCGTTGGTGGTCAACGCCGCCAAAGGCAAAAAAGCCCCTCCCACCGACGGGGCTGCCAAAACCTGGAGCATGATTGCGACCTGGGCCGGACGGTTGGCCTTTCCGGTTATCATATTAATTTTTTCGCCTTATTTGGGGCTACCGCTGGCCCTGGGTATCATTCTAATCTGGGGCGGCCTGAAATTCCTGAAATATCAGGAGGCCAAAACCAAAGAAAGTGGCGGTACTTTCCCTCGGCCTCTCAGCCTGATTGCCAACCCCAACCAATCCTATCAATGGCGCAAAGGGGTCAATACTACTATGCGCTGGGTGTTGATTGGGGCTACGACTCTGGCGGTCATTCCGCTTTTTAGTATTTTGCTGTTTGTGACTTTCCGGGGGTTGCCGCAGTGCTTTGAACCGGGCTTTCTATTTAACGATAGCCGCCCTGATACGGCGGGCGAGCCGTTGGGTCTGGCCCACGCTATTCTCGGTACATTGTCCATGACCGGAATTGGCGCATTGGTCGGGATTCCGATAGGACTTATCGCCGGGGTATATCTCTCCGAATTTGGCAATAACCGTTTTGCCGATGTTGTCCGCTTCACCGCCGATATGCTGCAAGGTATTCCCAGCATCATTATGGGCATCGTAGTATATCAAATTGTCGTCCGCAATCGCTGGTTTGTAGATGCCGGGGCTAATGTGACTGCCCCCCAGACTGGTTGGGCCGGAGGTCTGGCCCTGGGTATCATGATTGTGCCAGTAATTTGCCGCACCACCGAGGAAATCCTCAAGCTGGTTCCCCAGAACATTCGGGAGGCCGCGCTGGGGTTGGGCGTACCCAAATGGCGCGTAACCCTGACGGTAGTGCTACCGGCGGCCTTTAGCGGGGTTGTCACCGGGATTTTGCTAGGAGTGGCCCGTATCGCCGGAGAAACCGCCCCCTTGCTGTTCACCGCCGGGTTTGTAACCTACTTCCCTTCCAGCATTGGACAGCAAACCCCCGCCCTGACGACTTATATCTTTCAGGCTTCCAGAGGGGCGACGGCGGAAGAAATTAACCGGCTGTGGGGCGCAGCCTTTGTATTGGTATTTATCATCTTTGCGCTGACCCTGGCAATCCGGTTCTTCACTCGCAGTCGGTTGAAAATGAGCTTATAAAAGGGTAAAATATTATTATGAGTGCTGAAACTGAGAATATAGACCAGACTTCGGGCCAGAACCAGGCTGAGAAACCTGCCACGGTCAGTGTCAAGAACCTGGATGCCTACTATGGCAAACACATGGCAATCAAAAATGTCTCGCTCAATTTCGAGCCGGGCAAGATTGCGGCCCTGATTGGCCCTAGCGGGTGCGGCAAAAGCACCCTGCTCCGCACCCTTAATCGCATGCACGAGGTCATTCCGGGGGCTTATGCCAAAGGTACAGTCAATCTCAACGAGACTGATATTTATGCTGCCGGGGTTGACCCGGCTTTGGTACGGCGGCGAATCGGGATGGTTTTCCAGAAGCCCAATCCTTTTCCAGCCCTTTCGATTTGGGAAAACGTTATTTCCGGCCTGGAAATTCAGGGCGCGAACAACCAAAAACGTTTGATGGAAATCGCCGAGGAAAGCCTCAAGCGAGCCTATCTGTGGGACGAAGTAAAAGACAAGCTGTATGACCCTGGGGTTTCGCTTTCGGGTGGACAGCAACAACGCTTGTGCATCGCCCGCACGATTACGGTTGAGCCAGAAGTTATTTTGATGGACGAGCCGTGTAGCGCCCTCGACCCGATTTCAACTTTGCGGGTCGAGGAATTGATGCTGGAACTCAAAAAACGTTTTACGATTATTATTGTGACCCATAACATGCAGCAGGCGGCCCGCGTATCGGACAAAACCGCTTTTATGCTGGCCGGAGCAGAACGCACCGGCGAATTAGTCGAGTTTGATGACACCAAGAAAATGTTTACGTCGCCCAAAGACCAGCGCACCGAGGATTATATCAGTGGACGTTTCGGATAATTCGGCGAAAAGAGGAGTTTTTGATGAGTGAAATGGCAGAAAGTGTAAATGTAGGTCAGGGGTTACGCATCCGCACGGCGGTCGGGGCTTTAGAGGATACCGCCACCGCAGTTGATTTTGCCGAGGCCGGTGAGACCAAAATGGAAGTTAATGACCTTAATTTCTTCTATGGTTCGTTCCAGGCTCTCCGCAATATCAATATGAAGATACCAAGCCGCCGGATAACCTCGATTATCGGGCCGAGCGGGACGGGCAAATCCACTTACTTGCGGATTTTCAATCGCATGAGCGACCTGACCCCCAATTCGCAGGTGAAGGGCGAAATCAAGCTGGAAGGCCAGAGTATTTTTAATAGTCTGGACGTGGTGGCCTTGCGAAGCCGGGTCGGGATGGTCTTTCAGAAGCCTAACCCCTTCCCCAAATCTATCTATGACAATATCGCCTATGGCCCTAAGATGCACGGTGTCAAGAAAAAATCTGAGCTGGATGAAATTGTGGAAACCAGCGCTCGTGGGGCCTTTATCTGGGAAGAAATCAAGGATAAATTGAATATTTCGGCGAACGCGCTTTCGGGCGGACAGCAGCAACGCTTGTGTATCGCCCGCACGATTGCGGTTCAGCCCGAAATCATTTTGATGGACGAGCCGTGTAGCGCCCTTGACCCGATTTCGACGATCAAAATCGAAGAGCTGATGATAATGCTGCGTAAGAAATATACGATAGTAATCGTGACCCACAATATGCAGCAGGCCGCTCGTGCCAGTGATTATACCGCCGTCTTTATGATGGCTCCTGACCGGGCCGGGGAAGTGGTCGAGTTTGGGGCTACCAAGCAAGTCTTTACCAGCCCTCAAAACGAGCGCACCGAACAGTATATTACCGGGCGCTTTGGATAATCTATAATAAAAGCCGGGCATAGCGGGTATATCCGCTATGCCCGGCTTTTATGTTACCTTTACGCTCAACCAAACCCTTGAATCTTATTTTGCAATAGCCCTTTATTATGTTATAATAACCCTAGTTGGAACTTATCTTCAAGATGCACTTTCCGAGAAAATAAGCTACCGGGGGTTGAAACTTTACCAGTAAAGCTACCACTGGCAATCTTTCGCAACCCATGTTTTTCGCATTGATTGTTATTACTCGAATTAATCAGATTAACCAAGTGGTTAGGATTTATTCGAGGAGTACAACCAATAAATTAACCGGAGGGTTGATAGGACAACCCTTCCGACCATTTCAAGGAGGATGACAGGAATGTCCAGACATTTCCCCAAATTGGGTGTTCTAATGGTAATGCTGCTGGCAGTTAGCGTATTGGCCGCTTGTGGCGACCCGACCGCAACCCCCGCCCCAGCTGCCACCACTGCGGCAGCCGCTACCACCGCCGCTGCCGCCACCACCGCTAAACCCGCGACAACTGCGGCGGCTGCTGGCACGACTGCGGCGGCGATGGCCGGTGGCGCAATGCCGGCGGGCTTCGATGCCGCCAAGGGCTGCAAAAACGTAGCTATCTTGCTGCCGGAAACCGATTCCTCACCTCGCTGGGAATCGCAGGACCGCCCGCTATTAGATGCGGCTGTCAAGGCAGCTATCCCTGGCGTGACGGTGCAATACTCCAACGCCAACAACAATGCTGAAACTCAGCAGAACCAGGCCGAAGCCGCCCTTACCAAAGGCGCTTGTATCCTGATTGTTGGGGCTAAGGACGGCGAGAAGGCCTCGGCGATTGTCCAGAAAGCCAAAGCCAGCAAAGTCCCGGTGATTGCTTACGACCGCTTGATTCAGGATAAAGACCTGGCCTTCTATGTTTCTTTTGACAATGTGAAGGTTGGCGAATTCCAGGGTCAGTGGATTGTCGAGAACCACAAGAAGGGCGACAAAGTAGTTATGATTAACGGTTCGCAGACCGACAATAACGCCATTCTGTTCCGCCAGGGAGCGTTAAGCAAGCTTCAGCCGCTGTTCGATAGTGGCGAGCTGGTAAAGGTCTACGACCAGTACACCCCGGATTGGAACAACGCTACCGCCCAATCCCAGATGGAAGCCGCGCTGACCGCCAACAAAAATGACGTTCAGATTGCTTATGTGGCTAACGATGGGATGGCAAACACCGTGATTGCCGCCCTGAAAGCTCAGAAGCTGAATGGCAAAGTCCCGGTGACGGGCCAGGATGCGACGATAGTCGGGATTCAGAACATTCTGACCGGCGACCAGGCCATGACGGTTTACAAGGCTATTCCGAAAGAGGCCGAAGCCGCCGCCAAGCTCGCTGCGGCGCTCTCCGCCGGTAGCCTGCCTGACGGGATGATAAACGGTAAGACCAAGACCAAAGACGGTGGCGACATCGGCTCGGCCCTGGCAGTGCCGATTTCGGTCACTAAGGCCAATATTGCTCAGACGGTTATCGCTGACAAATTTGTCTCAAAAGAAGAGGTCTGCAAAGGCCTGGCGACCGGACTTGGCGTAGGTATTTGCTAGTAAGTTAAAAATAACGAATGGGGCGCAACTAGCGCCCCACTCGTTATTTTTAATCCCCAACCCCTCTATAATCAATCAGAAAAAGTTTATAAAAGCTACAGATATAATAGCTAATTTTGCTCAAGGAGGAGTTACGCGATGATTGAGAGCGCAAGCGTCGCTACCAAAGACGTGCCAGGTGGCCCATCGCGCCTGGAACTCAGAGGTATCAGCAAAAGATTCGGCGCAGTGCAGGCCCTGAGTGAGGTTGACTTTGATGTTCGGGATGGCGAAGTAGTCGGGCTGGTCGGCGACAACGGCGCAGGTAAATCCACCCTGATTAAAGTAATGTCGGGGGCTTATCAGCCGGACACCGGTGATATTTTTATGCAGGGTGAGAAAGTCCATATTGCCGGGCCACACGACTCGACCAATCTGGGCATCGAAACCGTCTATCAAGATTTAGCCCTCTGTGATAACCTGGATGTAGTGGCTAATATGTATCTGGGCCGCGAAGCCCGTCAGGAAATTATCCCCCGTATCTTACGCCCCCTGCAAGAAACCGAAATGGAACGCCGCACCCTGGAAGTGCTAAAAATACTGGACGTAAAAATTCCTTCGGTGCGCGTCCCGGTTGCCAGTCTCTCTGGCGGGCAGCGCCAATGTATTGCGGTCGCCCGGACTATTCTGCGGAATCCCAAAGTAGTTTTACTGGATGAGCCGACCGCCGCTCTGGGAGTGGCTCAGACCCGGCAGGTGCTAAATTTGATTAAGCGTCTCAAAGAGCAGGGATTGGCGGTAGTAGTAATTTCCCACAACCTGCACGATGTCTTTGAAGTGGTAGACCGAGTAACGGTAATGCGGTTGGGTCGCCGTTCCGGGACTTTCTTTATAAAATCCAGCACCCCGGAGCAAATCGTCGCCGCTATTACCGGGGCAGCTTATAGCGATGTTAAAGCCACCGACGCAATTTAGGAGGAAGTGGGAAGATGAGTAGCAATGTGACTAACGAAGGGCCGAAACAAGCTCCCAGTGCGCCACCTCCGCCCAGTCGTGGTACAGGCGGGGCGCTGGCTGCCAGAACTACGATTCGAGATTTTTTCCGCCGAGATTTAGGCCCGATTCCGGTGTTGGTTACGCTGGTAATCGTGGCAATTTACTTTGGCTTTGCCACCGAGGGCAAGTTTATTGACCCCGGCAACCTGTCCAACCTGGCTTTACAGATTGTAACGATTGGAACAGTTGGCACCGCGGCGGTGCTTGTGCTGCTTTTGGGCGAAATTGACCTTTCGTTGGCGGCAGTATCGCAAGCCAGCGCCGCTATTTTGGGAGTACTGGTGGTACGTCAGGATTGGCCGGTGGCAATCGCGCTGCCCTTTACCCTGGCAATCGCCATTTTGATAGGCTGTATCAACGGCTTTTTTATCGCGGTATTGCGGATTCCATCGTTTATTGTCACCCTGGCGGGTTCGCTGGTCTACGCGGGCGTGTTGCTGACAGTTCTTTTGCCCCAAACCACCTTGAGTATTCGAGAGCCGTTTATTAAAAACCTTTCGACTACCTATCTTGACCCAGTGCTTGGAATTGGCCTGCCGATTGTCGGGGTCGTGCTGTATCTGGCAGCAACCGTCTACAATCGTAATCAGCGCCTCAAAGCCGGTCTAAAAGTCGATTCTTTAACTAGCTTGGGGATTAAAGTCGGGGCGATTGTCGTTATTTTGGCAGTGGTACTATTTATGTTCCAGTCCGAAAAAGGCAGTTCCTCGGCAGTCGGGGTACCCCAATCCACCATGATTTGGATTGGGCTGGTAACGATTATCTGGCTGATACTCAAGCTCAGTGGCTTTGGGCGACACATCTACGCGGTCGGTGGCAACCTGGAAGCGGCGCGGCGGTCGGGTATCAACGTGGTCGGGGTGCGAATTGCGGTCTTTGCGATGGCTTCGACCCTGACCGCGATTGGCGGTATCTTGCAGATTTCGCGGGCGGGGGCAGCGGATGCCGCGATTAACCCGACTTTGTTGCTCAACTCGATTGCGGCGGCGGTCATCGGCGGGGTCAGCCTGTTCGGGGGACGCGGCTCGGTCTGGGCGGTAGTGCTGGGCGCACTGGTCATTGGCAGCATCGAAAACGGCCTGAACCTGCTCAGTTCCGGGCAGGATGTCAAGTACATCGTCGAGGGTCTGGTATTATTACTAGCCGTTACCGCTGATGCACTTTTACGG
>JBBRSG010000152.1:0-11719 GCA_038245615.1 Chloroflexia bacterium
ACTCAGTTCATAGCCGCGCTTCCAGGCCAGGTCGCGCAACGATTGGCGATGCTGGTTCGTCCCCGTCGTCATCACCAGAGTAGTCGCCAATTGTTCCGGGAAACAGACGAAAAACTCGACGGACAGACCGTTTTGCAGCCGGGCTTCGATCTTGTAATCGCGCTCCTGACCTATTTCGGCGACCATTGGCAATTTCTTGAACGCCTCCAACGTTTCGTAAGTATCTTCCGTCGAAACCACAATGCTGATTTTATCTACTGTTTCTTCGCCTCGCCGCAGCGCCCCGGTCGGGTAAAGTTCGCGCAGGTTGGGGTCTACCTTCATCATTTCCAGCAAAATCTGGCGGGCGGCGGGCAAAGCAATCCCCAGCAAAATCTTCTTCTCGCCGCGTTGGTGCAAAGCCGTGATATTCTTCAAAATGGCTTGCTGCTTTTTTTCGCCCATCCCCGGCAGGGTCGCAATCCGCCCATCTTTGGCGGCCTGTTCCAGTTCGCCTAACCCTTTGATACCTAAATGCTTATAGAGAAGCATCGCCGTCCGCGCCCCAATTCCCGGCAATTCCAGAAGTGTCACCAAATCGGGCGGCACTTCGACTTCCAACCGTTCCAAAAAAGCCAACCTGCCGGTTTGCATCAGCTCTTCAATCTTGCCCTCGATAGCATCGCCAATACCGGGCAGTTCGCGCAATCGGCCCTCTTTCCACATATCGGCGACGGCTTCTTTGGCATTGGTAATATTGTCGGCGGCTTTGCGATAGGCCGCTATCTTGAAAACATTTTCGCCTTTGAGTTCCAGCAAATCGCCAATCAGCAAAAATACTTTAGCAAATTCTTGATTAGTCATTATTATTTTCAGGGGTTGGGAAATCCTACGTTGCCCTGGCCTCCGACTTTTCAACTTTTATCCCACTTTATCCACAAATCCACCGGTATTATACTCTTTTATGAGGTTTGGTCAAAAACATGTTTAAGATTGGTCTAAACACAACGCTAATCAACTTGACACCAAATTTTAACGAAAGTATAATTTTGAGGTAAATGCTTTCGCTTACCAATCGAACCCTAACTTGAACTCAGACGATTATAAAAGACTTTGCATAGCTGGTTTGACGCGAAAGCCGCTAACAAGAGTGTGGTTTCCTTCTTACCTAAATCAAGTGATAAAATGTCGGAAGATGCAGCGGAGAATGCCTTGAGCCTTCAAGGCCGGGTCGCCCATTGGATAATGTAGCTCAGGCAACGTAGCAGGAGGTCAGGTTTATGGCGCGTAACGATTTTTCCAATCGGATAAATTATAGCACTTCGACCAAACCGGTCAGCGAAAAAGTCAGCAAATCCGCCACCCCGGAGCAGATTTGCACCAATTGTGGCGGTGGCCTCGAACCCGTCGGCAATCGGATGTTTTTGATGTACAAGCGGGCCAGATTGCCTCAGCCGCGCCCCGATGCGGTGGTTTGCGTGCATTGTGGCTGGGTCGAAGGCGACGCTTATTTTCAGGCACTGTTGGAAGAGCGAATTAACCACCACTAGAATTGGAATTAAGCTGGTTTGATGTCCGACTCTAACTCTACGACGGAAGCGGCTGACCGCTGGAATCGGGCCGCGATGGATAGCCTCAAACAGGGCAAGTTGGCAGAAGCCGTCGAGCAACTGGGTCAGGTTATCGCGCTTGAGCCGGACGAAGCTTTGCACTACAACAACCGAGGGCGGATTTTATTCACCCTCGACCGCCATCAGGAAGCCCTCGCCGACTATACCAAAGCTATCGAACTCGCGCCCTCGGCGGCCCTGTATTCCAGCCGAAGTGTGGTTTATCTGGCGCTGGGCCGTACCGCCGCCACTCTTGCTGACCTCAACGAAGCCTATGACCTCGACCCTTCGGCGGATAATCTCTTGAACCGGGCAACTTTCTTTGCTAACATGGGCCTCGCCGCCGATGGCTTGAGCGATATGAATAAAGTGGTCGAAATGCAGCCCGAAAATCCCCGTCATCGGCTGGCCCGCGCTAATCTGGCTTTGGCCCTCGCTCCCCACCAACCCAATTTCTATAAAACCGCGCTCGCCGATATTGAAAAAGCCCTCGAACTCGACCCTACCGAAGAATTACGCCCCAAGCTTATCCAACTTGCCGGGTTGATTCGGGGGACGGGGAAATACAGGACTGAGGACTGAGGTTTTAATCGTAAATAGTAAATCCCTGACTCCTGACTCCCGTCCCCTGACCCCTGCTCACCTGGGTGCGTAGATGATAATCGCTGCGCCAATTGTGCAGATGGCCGCGCCCAGCCAATCCCAGCTATCGGGGGTTTGCTTGTCTACTACCCAGCCCCACCCTAGCGACAGAACAATAAATAATCCGCCATAGGCCGCGTAGACCCGCCCGAATTGGGTGGTCGGCTGCAAAGTCGGAATGAAGCCGTAACCGACCAGCACTATCCCACCAACTATTGCCCAGAACCAGGCTGCACTCCCCCGCACAACCTGCCAGATGAGCCAACCGCCGCCGATTTCTGCCAGCCCCGCCAGCCCGAACAGCACCGCCGAAAAGATTACTGTTATCGCCGACATAGTTTCTCCTGGTAATGGTCAGTGGTCAGTAGGAAAGTGCTGAATGCTGAGTGCTGAGACTTTTAATCGTAAATCGCGGCCTCGCCCCCTTTCGGGGTAAATCCTCTCAACCTTCGGCCTTCAGCGCCTCGTATAGCATTTGATTATTGGGGGTTGGGATGCCCAGCGCTTGACCTTTGTGGACGACAATCCCGTTCAGAGCTTCGACTTCCAGCCGTTTGCCCGCCAGTCGGTCAGTCAGCATCGAGCTACCGCCCGCCCCGATTGAGTCAGCCAGGGCCAGGGTTTTTTCGATTATATCGGCATCTAGATTGACCCCGACGGCCCGCGCCACCTCCGCCGTCTCTTGCATAGTAGCGATAAAGGCCGGGCGCAATTCAGGGTCTTTCAAAATCAGGTCGAGGGTCGAGCGGCGCAAAGCCGTCCAGCCGTTCAGGGCGCTATTAAATACCAGCTTGCTCCACTTGACTTTCCAGATGTCGGGCGAAATCTCGCATTGCACTTTCGCGGCTAGACAAAGTTTGTGAAACTCCTCAATCGGGGCAATAGGCCCACCGCTGAGAGTTTGTCCCGCCACTACCAGCCGCCCGAAATCAGGTGGCACTGAGATTATGCCCGGCCCTTTTAGTTGGGCGAAAACATAGGCTACCCCTCCGGCGGTGCGTTCCGGCCCGATAATTTCGGTCATCGCTTCTTCGTTGCCGACCCCGTTTTGTAATGAAAGCACCACCGTCCCGGCTTCCAGACCGGGTAGCAGAGCTTTAGTCACCGCTACCGTATCATAGGATTTGACGGCGAATAGCACCAAATCTGCCCCGCGCACCGCTTCCGCCGGGTCTTCCATCACCTGATATTTATCCGGGTTTAGTTGATGCTCGGCCTCGCGGGTTTGAATGAGTAGACCCTTTTCGCGCAAGGCCGTCAGGTGCGCCCGACGAGCCACAAAAGTAACTTCCGCTCCTTGCTGAATCAGCCGTGCGCCGAAAAACGCCCCGACTGCCCCCGCCGTTACAATCGCCAATTTCATCGGTTTCTCCTAAAAGTGGTCAGTGGTCACTGGTCAGAAATTTACGATTTACCCCCAAAGGGGGCGAGGCCGCGATTTACGATTAAGAACCTCAGTCCTCAGTCCTCAGTCCTCAGTCCTATCCGACTTCCACAAATTCCAGCCGATTGCCCCAGGGGTCGCGGGCGAAAAAGCGTTGTTGACCGGGGAACTGCATTGGGTCATCTATGCTCGCCCCGGCCTCGGTCAGGAGTTGCTTGAGGGCCGCTAAATCACTGACCTCAAAAGCAGCGTGGCGGTTGCTTGGCCCATTATAGTCGGCGGCTTCCGGCTCGGCACTGAGGTGAATCTGCTGCCCGTTCTCGAAGGCCAACCAGTAGCCGGGCCGTCCATCATCGGTTTCAGGCGGACGATAAAGCTCGGTCATCCCCATCATATCCACATAAAAACGGCGGGCCTCGGCGTAAGCTTCCGGGCCTGGGGCAATCGTCAGATTTACGTGCAGAATTCCCTTTAATAACATCGCTGGTTTCCTTTCGTCTTTGCTTCTCTGGTATTATGGGCGCGGGTGGGTCTAAAAAATAAAACCAGGTATCGTCTAAAAGAGGGCCGGGTCAGGTTAGCAATTGACGGAACATTTCATCAAGCTGGCTTGGCAGAGCTAAAATTAAGGTGAGCCGTAATGTTAAACTGTTAAACTGCTTTCAGTGGCAAACAAATCTACAATTAGTCATTACACGCCACTAGACAAGGAAAATAAGTAAGCTCAACTATGGAACAAATTTCAATCTCTAAAAAACTCGGTAGGGCCGGTTGCATCTGAATCGTGGTGTGGTGTGCAGTGCAAAGTGGTACTCAGGTAACTATAACTGTCGGAAGTTCTAAAACGATGTTTAGTTATGACAAACCGCTTACCTGGGTATTACTACTTGTAGGGACAGTAGTAGGGATAGTAATTTTCTTTTTATTGCACTATTTACTTTTCCGGGCGGTTTCAACTCTTGAGCAGCGTCCCCTGCGTGGTGGTATCACCATGTTGGTTTACGGGCTACTGTGGGCTTTCAGTTTGCTGTCTCACCAAGCCTTCGGGGGAATCATAGGTATTGTTTTAATTATTGGCGGTATCCTGGCTTTAACAGGTATGAACGCCGTTGCCTACGGCTCTCCGCAAACTCCGGCCCAACCGCAATCGCAGCCTTTTTACCCCGGTGGGCCGATGCCAGTTCCTGGCGCTTCCAGCCCGGCTACTAGCTTCTATTCTACCAACGGTCAAACTCCAATTCCGAATTTCTCAGCCACCCCTAGCCATGCGCCTGCTATCTCCTTCAATGAAGCCTTGACCCTGGCGCAAGCCGGGAAGAAATTGGAAGCGTACCAAGCTTTCAAAGCGTTGGAGGCCACTAACCCGGCTGATTTCAATTTGTGCTTATGGTTGGCTTTTACCGCTCCCACCCAACAGGAAGCCCAAAGGGCCGTCACCAGAGCCAGCCAGCTTAATCCAGACCACCCTAGCGTCATTCAGGCGCGAGAATGGCTGTCCCAAGAAAGCCGGAAAGTAGCCGCTTACTGACCGATAGCCGCTTTGCCAAGTTGAACGAGCGGACTAGCGCCATCGCGGGCCAAGTTCAGGGCCGGGTCGGGGAAAATGCCCAGCACCAGAATAGCAATGCTGATAATGACTAGCGCGAAAGCAATATAGCCACCCTTGCTCGGCTCAATCCGGGCCTGAACATCTTCCGGGACCGGGCTAAAGTACATATTGTAAATCACTCGCAGATAGAAGAAAGCCGAAACCGCGCTATTCAGCACCCCAACAATCGCCAACCAGGTATAGCCATTATCAATCGCGGCCCGGAACACATAGAATTTACCCAGAAAGCCGCCGGTTGGGGGAATCCCGGTCAGCGAAACCAGACACCAGGCCATTGCTATCGCCGCCAGGGGCGACCACTGGGCCAGACCGTTGAAGTCTTTTACGTCCGCCCCACCTTGCCGGTTCTGAACATAAATCAGAATCGCAAACGCCCCAATATTCATAAAGACATATATCAGCGAGTAAATCAGCACCGACGAAATTGCGTCGTTCTGGCGCAAAGTCGAGGAAGTGTTCAGATATGCCGCCAATCCAATCATAATATAGCCAGTGTGGGCAATCGAGGAATAGGCCAGCATGCGCTTGACGCTCCCCTGCGCGATAGCGACCACGTTCCCCAGGGTCATCGTCAAAACCGCCAGAATTGCGATAATTACGGCCCATTGCGACGAAAGTACCGGCAACCCGACAATCATCACCCGGAGGAGGGCCGCGAAACCCGCCGCTTTTGGCCCAACCGACATAAAGGCCGTGACCGGGGTCGGCGCACCTTCATAGGCATCGGGAGTCCAGACGTGGAACGGGACGGCGGCAATCTTGAAGCCAAAACCGACAATCAGCAGTAGCATCGCAAAGGTCAGTCCAGCATCGTTCACCAGCGACGGGTTAGACACAATCGCTTTATTGATTTCCGCCAGATTGGTTGAGCCGGTCATCCCGAAAGTCCAGGCCATTCCGTAGACCAGAATCGCGGTTGCCATAATCCCCAGCAAGAAATACTTGAGCGAACCTTCCGCCGAGCCTTTGTCGTTGCGCTGGAAGCCGGTCAGCATATAGCTGGCAATCGAAACCAGTTCGATACCGACAAAAATCGCCATCAAGTCGCCCGAAGCCGCTACAATCATCATGCCCAGTACCGAAAAAGCCTGAATCGAGTAGCTTTCGCCCAAAGGAATACCGCGCTTGAGCGAGTAGCTGGGCGTGACCAGCACAATCAGGATGCCGGTAATCAGAAAGAGTATCTCGAAGAAGCAGCTAAAATTGTCGCGGATAAACATGCCGCTAAACGAGGTTTTCTGATTATTGCTGTAATAATACAGAAAGCCGGAAGCCACGATTGCCCCGGCATAACCGGCTATCGCCAGATAACTCAAAAGCGGGCGGGTGCGTTTCGACAAAAACAGGTCAATGATTACCAAGAGAATGGCAGTCATCAGCACGATAAATTCGGGCAGGATGCGGATAAAATCGTCCCCGCTAAAACCCGGCTTGGCGTTGCTAATCTGCAAAAAACTGGTTTGGACTAATGAAAACACTTTTTCGTCTCCCCAATCAGGGCTATTTAATCAACAATTGATTTAAGGCCGCCAACTTCTCAGAGTGTTCCAGCATCGTAATCGTAAGCTGGCTGCCACTGGTATGCAGAAAATCCAGGACCAGGGCCGGGAATATCCCTACGATAATTGACAAAACTGCCATCGGAATCATCGCCAGACCTTCCGGCAAGTTCAAATCAGGGAATTTCGCGCCATTCGCCAGAATATCGGGGTCGGCGTGATGCCCGCCGTGTCCACCGTGACTTACCAAATCGGTTTCGTCGGTATGGCTATGGTCATCGTGACCATGTTCGGTCTGAGCGCCATGCCCGTGGTCGTCGTGGGCCGTCGCCACTGCCGGGTCATAATCGCCGACCTTGCCAAAGAAGACCCTTTGATACATCCACAGCAGGTAAATCGCGGCGTATATCACTACAAAGCAGGTCGCAAACGCCAGCCAGCCATTGACCCGGAAAGTACCTTGCATTACTAGGAACTCTCCGACGAACCCCGCCACTCCCGGCAAGCCCAGCGACCCCATCGTAAACAGCATAAAGACCGTAGCATAGACCGGCATTCGGCTGGCGACGCGGGTAGTGTTCTGGATGGTCTTGATGTCGCGGGTATGCAAGCGCTCATAGACCACCCCCACCCCCAAAAAGAGGCCGCCGGTCAAAAGCCCGTGAGCAAACATTACGAAAACTGCGCCCTGGAAAGCCTGACTATTTTGCAGCAAGAGATAGGCCTCGGTCCCGCTCGGTGCGCCGGAACGCCCGCCCAGGCCGTAAGCAAAGGTAAACAGCCCCAGTATCACGAACCCCATGTGGCTGACCGAGGAATAGGCCACTAGCCTTTTCATGTCAGGTTGCACCAGCGCCACCCATGCCCCATACAAAATAGCGATAATTGCCAGCGCAATCATCATCGGGGCGAGGTCTTTGCTGGCATCCGGGAACAACGGCAGATTAAAGCGGATAAAGCCATAGCAACCCATCTTGAGCATTACCCCCGCCAGAATGACACTCCCGGCGGTAGGGGCTTCGGTATGAGCATCCGGTAGCCATGTATGGAACGGGAAAAGCGGCACTTTTATCGCAAAGGCTATTCCAAAGGCCAGAAACGCCAGTATCTGAAAAGTGTAATTCAGAGGGCTTTTGGCGGTAGCGTTGGTTATCTCCACAATGTCGAGAGTATAGCGCCCGACTATCGGTTGGGCCTGGAAATACAGGGCGATAATCGCTACCAGCATCAAAAGGCTACCAAACAGGGTGTAGATAAAGAATTTGTAGGCGGCATAAATCCGGTTTGAGCCGCCCCATACCCCAATCAAAATCGCCATCGGGATTAGCACCAGTTCCCAAAAGATGTAGAACAGGAAGAAGTCCAGGGCGCAAAAGATACCGACCAAACCGACATTGAGGAGCAACATAGCGACGTAATATTCCCGTACCCGACGCTCTATCGCTGTCCAGCTTGCCAGAATCGCAATCAGGAACAACAAGCCGTCCAGTTGCACCATCAGCACCGACGTGCCGTCCACCCCCATGTGGTAATTTGCGCCGATAGCCCCAATCCAATTGGCTTTTTCCTCATACTGGTAGCCGGTAGCCTTGCGGTCAAAGCCCAACGTGACATAGAGCGACACCGCAAAGTTAATCCCAGTGGTCAGTAAGGCCAGCCACCGAAATATCATCGGGTTTTTGGTAGGTACAATCGCGATCAGCACCGCCCCAATGAGCGGGATATAAGTCATTGCAGAAAGCATTTTTTCTTTCTCTCATAAGGTCTGGTTAGATTTTTACCAGTAAGCTATTTCTGTTTCTTAAACCTGAGCCGGTTGAACTCGTTGCGCTAAAACTTGCTCGTAACTTCGCTTTATGGCCCAGCTAACTTCGTCGCTTATAGCTTTGTTTTGAGCCACATGCTGTTTGATTAAATCCCAAACTTCTTGGTCAGTCCAGCTTTCACCCTCATCTGAAAGGTCAATCAGGCGGTTTAACACCCGGTGCATTATCTCGTTAAGCCATTTCAGCCGGTCAGTTCTTTCGGTTTCGGTTGCCTGAGCATCAGACCAAGTTGCGCGATTTACGACGGTCAATTCCCTTGCCAACAATCGGTAAAACTTAGTCTTATCGGCCTGGTTCAGAGCATTTATTTTATTTGGATAATCAAACGACATAACTACATACTCTCTTTTAGGTACTCTTTCAAGCTCGCAACGCTCATTTATCTGGTTTGACAAATAGGTCGTCATCGTAAGGGTCGTAGAGTTCAACGGTAATTTCGGTATCTTCGGTAATTTTACTGTTTGCAGATGCGGCCCGCTTTTTTAATTCATAAGCGCGACCATTACCGTTTAGCAATTTTCCCGTTTTCCTATTCATAATCATGTCTTGACCATTGCCCGGATTGTTAGCTGCTTCTAACAGTTCATCGTCATTTAATTTTTCCAGATATGGCCGCTGACCGGAGGTTTGAGCGGAATGAATAGGCTTCAGGTCTTTAACTTTAACTACTTTTTTCACAGGTTTCAGCTTTAAAAGCTATCAGGGTCTATTCCCTTCTGCCGCAATTTATCTAATAAAAGCTAAATAGCTTTAGAACCTGATACCGTTAGTGATATAGAAAATCGCTACGATAAGTATCAGGCCGACTGCCATATATAGGGCATAATTACTGACGAAGCCGGTCTGCACCTTGCGTAACTGCTGGGAACTCTGGCGGGTAATCCAGCCGACCCCGTTCACCGCCCCATCAATCACATACTTATCAAACAGCCGTAGCCCGTTCATCCACAGTAGGCCGGCCTTGATTAGAATAATGTTGTAAAGCTCATCCCAGTACCACTTGTTGCGCGAGATAGGGTAAATCGGCCCGCTCAGTCTTCTGGCCCGTTCTGGTAAGAGGTTGCGGTTCAGGTGGTACATAAAGTAGGCCAGGGCCACCCCTGCAATCGCCACCAACCCTGAAACTATCAGCAGTAGCAAGGTCGTAGTAAAATCAAAATTCGGGTTGGGCAGAACTTCCAGGGCTGGTTCAAAACTGCTATCCAGAAAAGCTTCAATCTGGCTTGCGCCTTTGCCAAAGATAGCATCCGGCAACCCGACATAGCCCGCCGCGATGGACATAAAGGCCAGGAAGACCAGCGGCCCGGTCATATTGGGAGCATTTTCCTTGACCTTAATCGGGGTGTCCGCGCCACTGGCAAGATTGGCTGGATTATATCCATCGGTGAAATTGACAATCTCACGCGGATTAAAATTGGCAATCCCGATTTGGGCGGCCTTGCGGCTCATCCCCTCGTGGGCCAGTCGGTTCATGGCGGCTGGTAGCCGGAAATTCTTGCTCCAGAAAACCGAGAAAATCATGCGGAAGCTGTAGAAAGCCGTCAGGAAGGCCGCAATAATCCCCAGGGCGTAAATCACATAGTTGAAGGCATTATTGTCGCCTCGCGCAAAGACCGTCCCTAAAATTTCGTCCTTGCTCCAGAACCCGGCGGTCAGCGGGATACCAGCCAGGGCCGCCGCCGCAAAGACCATCGCAATCGAGGTGATTTTCATGCCTTTGGACAGGTTGCCCATATAGTCCATGCTCTGCGGGTCGAGGCCCATTCGCAATAGTTCATCTTTGCTATTCGGGTCAACCCCATATTCAATGGCATGTTCCGCCGCCTCAAACAACTCGAAGGCCACTTCACCGGCCTTTTCCGGGTCGTTGGGGTAGCGCTGTTTGGCCCATTTTTCGGCATTGTGCTGAATTTCGTGAAAACCCTCGTGAATGGCTTCCTCGTTGGCGTGGATAATCGAGCCGCAACCCAGGAACAGCAAGCCCTTGAAAAAAGCGTGAGTCATCAGGTGGAAGAAAGCCGCCACCCAACCGAACACTCCGAGAGCGAAAAACATATACCCTAGTTGGCTGACAGTGGAATAAGCCATCACCGCCTTGATGTCTTTTTGGGTACAGCCGACCGTCGCTGCAAAGAAGGCCGTCGCCACCCCAATAATCGAAACCACCAGCATCGCAGTGCTACTGTGGGCGAAAAGCGGATTCATCCGGCCTACCAGATAGACCCCGGCTGTGACCATCGTGGCGGCGTGAATCAGGGCCGAAACCGGGGTCGGGCCAGCCATCGCGTCCGGCAACCACACATGCAGCGGGACTTGCGCCGATTTGCCCTTTGCCCCCATAAACAACAGCAAGCAGATGAGAGTCAGGGTGGTACTTCCGACCGCGTTGGTCTGGAAGGCTTCTTCCATCGCTCCAAAGATATTGGTGTAATTCAGCCGGTCAAAGCCGTCCGCTCCACCGTGTTTCTTAATATATTCGTCCCCAATCGGGCCGAGCATCAGCACGAAAATCCACAAGATGCCCAGGGTGAACCCGAAGTCACCGACCCGGTTGGTCACGAATGCTTTGACGTTAGCCGCCGGAGGCAGCAGCCGACCCCAATCGTACTTTTTGGAGAACCAGAACCCAATCAGCAAATAACTGCTCAAGCCGACGGCTTCCCAGGCCAAAAACAGCCACAACAGGTTATTGGACAACACCAGCAGTATCATACTAAAGGTGAAAAAGGGTAGGTAGGTAAAGAAGCGATGGAAACCGCTATCGTCTTTCATGTAGCCGGTGCTAAAGATATGCACCAGCAAGCTAATAGTGCTGACCACCACCAGCATCAGGGCGGTGAGCGGGTCAAGCAGAAAACCGAGCTTTATCTGAAAATCGCCGCTGGGTATCCAGGTATAGACCGCCTTGACCTCTACCCGACGTTTGTTTTCCGGTTCGTCAGCAGCTTTGAGAGCTTCGGTGGCCGAGGTTTTCAAGGCCGATTCGCTGGCAATCGCTACCTGACTGGTATTAGCTGCCGGTTTGGTCGAGCTATGCTCCGGGGCGGGTTGCCCAAGCAGATAAACCAGACAGATAAGCGAAATTACCAGCAGCGACGCGATAGCCACAATTCCGATAAAGGAAGTGGCATACCGGATGTTCAACTGTCCGGCGCTCAGGCTGGCTTTGG
>JBBRSG010000153.1:0-11685 GCA_038245615.1 Chloroflexia bacterium
CGCCACCAAGTACATTATTGTGATGGGCGATAATTTGGGCGGCTGTTAAAAGCTTACTATCAAACGTGCTATGAGCATCTTTGACTAAGGTTATATCATAACCTAGACTAAAAGCGCGGCGGGTAGTTGTATCAACGCAAAACTCGGTCTGCATCCCGGCTATTATCAAGGATTTTATACCTTTTGCCTCCAATACCTCTTTTAAGTTAGTTTGATAAAAAGAATCCGGGGTGCGCTTAACCACAATTGTATCCTGCGGCATGGGTGCGATCCCAGGATGTATTTCAAAACCGGGGCTATTCATTTCCAAACTATCGCCTTTACCGCCATCGTGTTGAACATAGACTATCGGAGTTTCGGACTTGCGGGCTTTGGCAATTAAATCGCCAATATTTTCCACTAACTGCTCGGCTTGATAAATCTCCCCCTCTTCAAAAAGCCCTACCTGCACATCTATAACTAACAAACAAGCATTGTTTTGCACTAGAAAACCTCCTGTCATAGAATATAGTAGAATAACCCTTCACGGGGTTAAGCGGGAAACATGGTCAGTCCCAGCCTTTCCCATCGCCCCTAGTTTAATTTGTAGCGGGTTACTTTGTCAAAAACAGTACCTTTGTGCTAGATTTGTGCGATGCCGGGAATGAGTACCTGAAATTTGAAGTTAAGCCACCTGAAATTCTAAGAGTCGGCAACTGACTCGGAGGTTTTGGCTTCCCGCTCGGCTTCCTGAGCAGCCTTGATTTCGGCCTGCGTGCGGCGAGTAGCAAGATAGAAAAATATGGGTAGTAAGATAGCTACCAGCACCGCCAGCCAGATGAGTTTTGCCAGAGGTGCCTGGACAAAGAGGCCCACCGAACCAAAAGCCGCGCATATCAGATAATAGACACTTACAATCCGGCGCTGCGAAAGGCCTAAATCCAATAGCCGGTAGTGAAAATGGCTGCGGTCAGGCCGAAACGGGGAGCGCCGATGCAGCAGCCGATAGATAATGACCCAGGCGACATCCAGTACCGGGAAGCCGATAATCAAAAGGGTCGCCGCGACTTTCGCCCCATCTATAATCGCGATAACCGCCAGAGCATAGCCTAAAAACATCGCCCCGACATCGCCCATAAAGATTTTAGCCGGATGCCAGTTGTGCGGTAAAAAACCCAGGGTTGCCGCCGCCAGTGCCAGGGCCAGAAAGCTACTGGTCAAGGGGAAGGCCGCGCCCGGTTCGCGTTGAACTAGCAAATTTTCGATTAAAAGGGTGGTTGCCCCGATAAAAACTACTCCTGCCGCCAAGCCGTCCAGCCCATCAATAAAATTGACGGTATTGGTCATACCCACAATCCAGAAAAGTGACAAAGGAATAGCCAATAGCCCTAATCGTAATGCGCCATCCGGCAAATTGACGCTATCTATGAGTGCGCCCAAATATTTGTCAGGGACAAGCAGTTGTCCGCTCAGAATTTGTGGGCGCGAAACCAGCGCGGGTAGCGAACCCAGGCCGTTGTCCGCTACAAAAAGTTGAGGTAGCACCACGATGCCCGCCGCCAAAAACTGACAAGCCAACCGGGGGAGTGGGGCAATTTCACGGATGTCATTGGCAAGCATTACTCCAGCAATTAGGCTGCTACCGGCTAACAGGAGGCCAATTCGGATTAAATCGTGCGCTTGCCAGGGTTGCCCGAATAGGGCCGAGATGAGAATTACCCCGACTACCGTCAGGAAAAAGCCGCTAAAAATAGCCACTCCGCCGATGCTGACCATTGCCACCCTGTGAATTCGGCGGGGAGCGGGGGGTATAACCCATCTCTTTTTCAGGGCGAATTTTTTGACTAAAGGGGTTAAACCGAAAGAAATGAGAAAAGCTGCCAATCCGGTTGCCAGCAGAATTATGAGGTTGGGATTGGGCATATTCATGAAAGTTAGATTGTCCCGAATTGTCGGTCTCCCGCGTCGCCCAGCCCCGGCACAATATAGCCGTGTTCATTCAGGTGGCTATCGAGAGCCGCGACATAGACCGGCACATCGGGATGTTCCTGCCGCAAGAGCCGAACTCCTTCCGGGGCGGCAATCAGCCCCATAAACTTTATCTGGCTTGCTCCCCACCTTTTTAGAATGGTGATAGTGGCGGAAGCTGAACCACCCGTCGCCAGCATGGGGTCAAGGACGAGGCACAGGTCTACCGTAGTGTGGTCGGGCAGTTTGTTGTAATAGGAAACTGGTTGCAGGGTGCTATGGTCGCGGTACAGGCCGATATGCCAGACCTGGGCCGACGGTATCATTTTGAGCATCGCCCCAACCATGCCAATGCCGCTTCGCAGAATGGGGACCAGCCCAATCCGAGCCTCAATGTGCTGGGCGGTCATTTCGGTCAAAGGGGTAGTAATAGTGACCGGGTTGGTGGCTAAATCGGCGGTGGCTTCGTAGGCCAGTAACCCGGTAATTTCTTCGACCACTTCTCGAAACCGCTTTGGTTCGGTCTGAATATCGCGCAAAATCCCCAGTTTGTGCAGAATCAAGGGGTGGGTTGAAACGAACATCCCGGCCTTTTCCGCCTCGGTCAACTCGATTTTATCCGCCACAACGCCCCCTTGTTCAATCTAAAATCTAAAATCTAAAATCTAAAATCTGAAATCTGAAATCGTAATGTCCCGGCCCTGTATTTCCCTGACCCCCGACTCCTGACCTCACCAAATCGTAAATCTGATTACTCGATGCCCGGTACGGGAAAGCGACTGGTTAGCTCTTTTACGCCTTCTTCTACTTCATGGGCAGCTACCGGGTCGCCCATGTGGGTGACGATTTTGGCAATCAGGCGACCAATCTGCACCATTTCCGGCTCTTTGAAACCGCGAGTGGTAGTAGCCGGACTGCCGAGTCGGATGCCGCTTGTAACCATCGGGCTGCGAGTGTCGTTGGGAATGGTATTTTTGTTGACCGTAATATGAACTTCGTCCAGGGCCAATTGCACTTTTTTGCCGCTCACTCCGGCCACGCCTACGTCCAGCAGCAGCAGGTGATTGTCAGTTCCACCGCTGACAATTCGCAAGCCTTCCTCCTGAAGGGTGGCGGCTAACTGCTGGGCGTTGGTGATAACTTGCTGCTGATACTCCTTGAAGGCGGGCATCAAAGCTTCTTTGAAAGCCACCGCTTTGGCGGCGATGACGTGCATCAGCGGGCCACCCTGGATGCCGGGGAAAACCTGCTTGTCGAATAGCTCGGCTAGAGCCGGGTCGTTGGTCAGAATCAGGCCTCCGCGTGGGCCACGCAAAGTCTTGTGGGTCGTAGTCGTCACGGCCTGGGCGTGCGCCAATGGGTTGGGATGCAACCCGGCGGCGACCAGCCCGGCGATATGGGCCATATCCACAATCAGATACGCGCCGACGGCATCGGCAATTTGCCGAAACCGGGCGAAATCAATAATCCGGGAATAGGCGCTTGCTCCGGCGATAATCCCTTGGGGTTTGTGTTCGCGGGCCAGTTGTTCCAGGGCATCGTAGTCAATCAACTCGGTGTCTTTATCTACCCCATAAGGCACGATATTATAGAAGCGCCCACTGAAATTGACCGGCGAACCGTGGGTCAGGTGACCGCCCTGCTGAAGGTTCATTCCCAGGACGGTATCGCCGGGCTTGAGCAAGGCGAAAAAGACCGCCATGTTCGCTTGCGCTCCACTGTGGGGTTGGACATTGGCAAATTCCGCCCCGAAAATTTCTTTGGCTCGACTAATTGCCAGGGTTTCGGCGACATCTACAAATTCACAGCCGCCGTAATAGCGTTTGCCAGGATAACCTTCGGCATATTTGTTGGTCAGCACGCTGCCCTGGGCTTCAAGCACAGCTTTGCTGACATAATTTTCACTGGCGATCAGCTCGATTTTGTCGCGTTGGCGGCCTTCTTCGTTTTTGATGGCCTGGAAAAGCTCAGGGTCAACCTCAGCCAGGGTCGCTTCGTTTTGCGACACCCGCTCTAAGACCATTCTGGCGGCATCTTTAGTCAACATATCCCCACCCCTTTCCTTGCCTATTCCTTCAATACATCTGTCGGGAATTCGTTATAAAACTTGATATTTTAAGCAGTAGATTTGCCGGGCTAAGTATAGAACATCTTAGCCGCTATCGCAACCTTTCGCAGTGGTCAGTGGTCAGTGGTCAGTGGTCAGAAAAATGCAAGACGGAAGGGATTTACGATTTACGATTGAGAACTGACTACGGTACTTTCTCAGTCCTCAGTCCTCAGTCCTCAGTCCTGTATTCCCCCGCCCCCTGACCACCGACCCCCACCTCCCGATTTGCGCGAGATGCTAGGTAGGGGCTAAAATGGGCGGCAGTGGTTTGCAAAGCAATTAGATTACTTGATATTTCTTTTAGAAAGGCGGCATAAAATATGGGACGGTTAGAGGGCAAAGTAGCTCTAGTTACCGGGGCGGGCAGTGGCATCGGGGCGGCAACCGCTCGCCGTTTCGCTCAGGAAGGCGCGATTGTAGCGGTCAACGATATGAATGAGGCCAACGGAGAAAAGGTGGCGGCTGAAATCAATCAGGCCGGGGGACAGGCGACCTTTTACCTGGGAAGTGTGTCCGACTCCGGGATTGTCTCGAAGATGATAAAGGACATCGCCACCAAAAACGGGCGGCTGGATATTCTGGTGAATAATGCCGGGATTATCCGGGATGCGATGTCCTACAAGATGACCGAAGACCAGTGGGATATTGTGCTGAATGTCCACTTAAAAGGGTCGTGGTTATGCGCCCGCACCGCTTATGAATATATGAAGGAGCAAGGTAACGGTGCGATTACCAATACCAGCTCGACTTCCTCGCTGGGGAATATCGGGCAGGCTAACTATGCCTCGGCCAAAGCCGGAATTTGGGGCTTGACCAAAACCCTGGCCCTCGAATACGCCCGCTTTAATATTCGGTGCAATGCTATCGCCCCCGGCTATATCGAAACCCCCATGACGGCCCAGATACCGGCCCAACTCCAGGATTTAGCGATTAATAATATCCCACTCAAGCGCAAGGCCCAACCGGAAGAAGTGGCGGCCCTCCATCTCTTTCTCGCCAGCGACGAAGCCTCGTATATCACCGGGCAGATTATCTTTATTGATGGCGGCACTTCCACCGGAACTTAATCCGGCTGGCAAGTAAAAGCCTACCGCAAAAACTTCAGGGGATTGTGCAAGGCTTTCAGGCGTTGTACAATCCCTTTGGGGTATCTCGCAAATATCTAAAGATAGGGTAAATTGCTAAATGCCCCCTGACGAAGAAAGTAACGATAAACCAAAGCCGCACCGAACTAAACACTCAGAGCAAAGAAGGCGCGAAGGGCGGCGGATTGGAGCAGCTTTTCACGATGCACAACAGGCTCGCCCGGCAGATGTTTTTATTCAGAGAGATGGCTGCTGGATAGTTCGCGGGCCAAAAGCCAGAGAGTTTATCTTTAACGAGCAGGGAGATTTGCTTACGGGGGTAGACCGTTATAATAACGCTCATCTGCAGGCTTTACGTCTTGGCAATCGTAGACCAGCGACCTCAGCTGAATTTGAAAAATTTAAGGAGTTATTTCAAAATGACAATTCAGGAAAAGCTCGAAAAAAAAGTAATTGAAGAAATCGAAGAAATTGAAGAGGCCGAGGAAGAAAGTTCGCTAGAAGATGACCTTTCCGGGGTGAGCGCCGATTTGCTGTCTTTTAGAAAATACGAGTCTTTTGTCAGACAGCTATTTGAGCTTAAACCGGGCATTTGGGCCGATGTTTTAGGGCTTTGTAATGGTCTGGATGAAATAAAAGCCAGTATTCACAAGCTTGAAGCAAAAATAGACGACACCCTAAAGGTGTTATGGCTGGAACATCCCGATCCGGCTGAGGTGGATTTTTGTCTGGTTTTGTTTTACGTAGACGTGCTTGATTGGAATAGCCTGGCGGTATACAACAAGGGCCGATTATTGGCTAAGAACCCGTTAATAGCTCAGATATAAAAAAGGGGGAGATAGAATGATTATCGAATATGGCGGCAAACGTCCGCAAATTGGCAAAAATGTCTTTATCGCCCCCAATGCTACCCTGATTGGGGATGTGATAATTGAGGATGGGGCAAGTGTCTGGTTTGGGGCGGTGTTGCGGGCCGACCAAAATCAGATATTGGTGCAGGCCGGGGCGAACATTCAGGATAACGCGGTGTTGCATACCAACGAGGAGGATGGCCCAACCGTAGTCGGCCCGGATGTGACGATTGGTCATTCGGTTACGATGGAAGCCTGCCGCATCGAGCGTGGGGCCGTCATCGGGATGAGCGCGGTGATATTGGGCGGCGCGGAAATCGGCGAACAGGCCATGATTGCCGCTGGGTCAGTGGTCGGGTCTTACGCCAAAATCCCGGCGGGACATCTGGCGGCGGGCGTTCCAGCCGTCGTCAAGAAACCCCTCAGCGCGGCCTCCGCCAAAGCCGTCGAGGAAAGCGCCCGCCATTACTACCACTTGCGGGATGAGTATCTAAAATCTGAAATCTAAAATCTGAAATCGGGGAATTTACGATTTACCTCCAAAGGGAGCGAGGCCGCGATTGAGGAACTCAGTCCTCAATCCATAGCCACTCCCGATGGCAAGGGCGGTAATTTCCCACTGACAGTGGCGGTGTTAGCTCCGCTCAGGCCAAAGCGAAGTTGCTGGCCCGCAATCGCGTACTTTAGCGGAAAGGACAGGCTGCCGGGGGTGAAACCGTCGCCGCTATCGCTCTCATTCCGCACCAGATAATAGCCACCCGCTTCAAATGCCCCAATATCGCAATGCGCCCCATCAATTATAATCTGGTATTAAAAAAGCAATACTGTGGGTGTAGCAAAATTGAAATTAAAGCCCGCCTCAACCGGGCTTTTAAGACTTTTAGCAAAGGAAACCAATTATGACTAAATCGGAAATTACGACTCTCGCGGAAGAATTTATGGCGGTGCGCCAGCATGCTGACATCTTGACCCCACCCTCGGCTCGTGCTATTGGCTTTGACCTGACGGCGGGCTACGCGGTTGGGGCGGAACTGGTGCGGTTGCGCCGGGAACAGGGTTGGACTCCGGTGGGGCGCAAAATTGGCTTTACAAATCTGGGTTTATGGGAAAGCCTGGGGCTGAACTCGCCGATTTGGGCCTGCACCTACGATAAGACGGTACAATACGCCGTCCATAATTCGGCAACATTAGAGCTTTCGGCGATGGCCTCGCCCTTTATCGAGCCGGAGATTGTTTTCAAGCTGGGTGGGCCGTTGGCGGCGGGCAGCTCGCTAGAGGCTATTTTGCAAGCGGTAGAATGGTACGCTCTGGGCTTTGAGGTAGTGGATTGCAATTACCCGGACTGGACTTTTGGCCCCGCGGATGCCGTCGCCGATTTCGGGCTGCACGCCGCCCTAATTGTTGGTGATACCCATCCGGTGCAAGACCTCGAAAAATTGGCGACCCAACTCCCCGATATGCAGGTGAAATTGCTCAAGGCTGGGCAGTTGGTGGCGGAGGGCGCAGGTCGCAATGTGCTAAACAGTCCGGCCCTGGCCCTCGGCTGGCTGGCGAACACCTTGCAAGAGCAAGGCGCTGCCCCTCTAACCGCCGGAGAAATTATCACTACTGGCACGCTCACCAAAGCCCTCCCAGTCCACCCTGGCGAAGAATGGGCCACTGAAGTCGTCGGAATTGATTTGCCGCCGCTGGCACTCCGGTTTTTCTAGGGGTCAGGGGTCGGGGAAAAGGCAGGACGGAGGACTGAGTTCCCCAATCGCGGCCTCGCCCCCGTGGGGGTAAATCGTAAATCCCCTAGACCTGCACTATCCGGGCCAGACCAAAGCGCAGGCCGTCGGTTTGTCCGGTGAACATGCCGAGCGGGTCGCTGCCGTCAATATTTTGGACAGTGATAGATGGTTCGCTATTAGTGTTGGCGAACTTTATCAGATGATGCGGCCCGCCTAGCAGGGTATCGCCGCCAAAAGTGAGCAGGCCCCCGAATTTATACACTTGAAAAGGTCTGCCAGTTGCCACTGAAACCAATTCTACCTCGCGGTAAAACATATCCATTTCGGCCCGCCCGATGGTTTTCACAACTAAATAAGTGCCGTCCTTGCTCCACCCGTCTAAATAAATGTTATACCCCTGGCGCGATAGATAAGGTGGGGTAAGCTCGGTTTTTGGGTCGGAGGTCGCACGCAGGCTGATGGTTCGGGCAGTACCGATAGCTTTGGCCTGTTTAAGGGCGACATAGTTGCCATCGGGCGACAGGCTGAAATCCTCAATCGTTTTATCATCCAACCAGTTATCAAGTTTGCCGGTTGCGGCATCTATCTGCAAAATTTTGCCGCCGGTAGCTTCCACTTCACGCATCTCAATCAGTAACCGATTAGTTTTGCCCTGCCAATCCAGGTTGGTGAGGTTGCCGGTGTGTCCCAGAGTTAGCTGGCGGGTAGTGCGGTTGGAGAGTTGCCGTATATTCAGGCGTAAGGAGTTATCAGAATTCTGGTCGGCGAAAGCCAGATATTGACCATCCGGCGACATTTTTAGCTGCACCGGATATTTGCCGGTTGGCACAGTATCATAAGTAGTGACATTGTTGACTGCTCCTTGCCGGGTCAGGTTAAAGACCTGAACTATTTCTTTAATTATTTGCGTGCGATTGGGGCTGCGGACACCAACTAAAATCGCCAACCGTTCGCCCCTGGCATCCCAGCTTACGCCCAGCACATCGGCCTCGGAGACTCCGGCGGGCCAATCCAACTTTTGGAATGGGCCGGGTACGCTTAAATTGGCAAGATAGGCGCTATATCCTGCTCCGATTACCGCTCGACCCTGATTATCGGGCCAAAAGTTATAAATCGAGCCGGAAGTTTCGCCCAGTTTCAGGCTTTCCGCCTGGCGAATCGAGTTGGAATAAAGCAGATTATTGCGCGGTACAATCAGGCGATAATTGCCGGGCAGTTGGTCGCCCACCGCGAAATTATAACGCCAGACATAATAATGCTGCCCGATATTGCCCATCTCGACCTGATAGGCGGCAGGGTTAGCAGGTGTATAAGTCAGCACCCGCCGTTGGAAAAGCTGGATTAGGACGGCGCGAGGCTGTCCGCCAACGATAACTATCTCTTTGGCCCAAAACGGCTCGGTGATGGGATAACCCATAATCGCCAGCCACTTGCTTTCGTCCAGAGGGGCAGTCTGGAAGAAATTGCCAAAAACTTCCGCCAGATTATGTCCGGTTTGCGAAAAGTAGCGGACATACTTCAGGGCGGTGGGCGGTTGCGGCAAGCTCGAAACTGCCCCGAATTTGTCTACCGCCACAGCGATGGGTTGCCCGGTGCGGTTAGGGGCGGCGGTATGACCGGCGACCCCAAAGGCCAGTTTACCCTGATTAAAGCTGGCATAAGTCGGCGTATTATCGTTGCCGACGGTATCGCCCGCCACCTGGATATTAGCCGGGTCGCGGCCCAAAAATTGATTATCGCCAATTTGGAGTTGGCCCGAAATCAGTTCACTGGTCAAGAGGCCGTTAGTCACAAAGTTAGGGTCTTGCTGGCCTTTTTTGGATAGCTCCATGCGGGCTTTGTCGAAATACTGAACCCGCCGTTGCCCGCCATTGGGCGATTCGGCATAGACTTCGGCGGTGTGGGCGAAAGGTTGCGGCCCCCAGAAATAGGTCCGGCTGGCCTGCCCGGTGGCTACAGCCTGGTCGGTGGCCTGCCATTGCTGCTCAAATGGGCCTTCCACGAAGCTTTCGGCACGGGCCGTTCCGCTCCCGGACAGGGCTACTCCCTGGGCCAACAACAGGGCCGCGATAAAGATTGCGATTTTACGCTGATACACTCTGATTATCCTCAAGCTGGTTTAGTTCTAATCTGACTATTAACGCTAGTTGTTCAACGGCTAGAAAATGGAGAAGTTTCCACTCGCATTATAGAGTAGATTGGAAAAACATCATGCTATAATAGGTTGAGAAGTTGGCAATATGAATAATTCAGGAGTGCGGCCCATGACCACCCAGCTAGATTTAGTGTGTGTAACTCAAACTCAAGTTCAAGAGGAGCTATTTGACGTGGCAGGAGGTATTTCTGGTGAAATCGGTATAGTACTCGGTAGTTATTTGGTTCAGCATGTCTATCCCAATAAATTGGGTCGGGTATTTAACGCTCAGACCGATTTTGATTTACCAGGTGTAGGCAAAAAGCAACCAGACATTGCTTTTGTAGCTTATCAAACTCTAGCTGAAAATACCGAAGATGCCGTGCCAGTCGCGCCCGATTTGGCGGTAGAAGTTTTCTCTAAAACTGACACCGATTATGACATGGAGAAAAAGGTTCGACTTTATCAACTGGCGAGGGTAAAGCTGGTGTGGGTCGTCCACCCGATTAGCCAAACGGTAGATGTTTATCGCCTTTCGTCGGGCCTGATAGCCCAAAAATTGGGCGGGGCGGACGAACTGGATGGCGAAAACGTAATTCCCGGCTTCAAGCTGGCGGTCAACGCCCTTTTTAGCTGAGTTGACTAATCGGGCGGCTCTGACACTCGACTCGGTCATAGGCGAAGCCGCTTTCGGACGGCAAGCGGTGCATATAGGCCAGTTCGACCCCTAGCCCATAGAGTAGCCGCAGACCGGGGTGGTCGGGCATTGGGCGACCCCCCGCAAAGACCACCCGGCTAATACCCGCCTGAATAATCGCCTCGCTACAACCCAGACACGGTTCGCCCGTCACGTAAAGGCTTGCCCCTTCGGTACGTGCGCCTAATCGAGCGGCGTTATAAATCGCGTTGGTTTCTGAGTGCAGACAGGGGACTGGACAGGTGCTGTAGCCCGCCCCGCTTGGCAAATCTATCCGCCCGCAAGTAGCAGGGTGCGGAAAACCGCGTGGTACGCCGTTATAGCCGTCCGAAACTACCGTTTTATCTCGTACAATAATGCAGCCGTGACCGGCTTTGGGGCAGTTGGTCATGCGCGAATTGAGCATCGCCTTTGCCATAAAGAAGCCGTCGGCGCTGGGTCGCGCTCCGCTCACCAAAATTTCGGCAATCCCGTCGTACCAATCCTGCCGCATATTGTGGCGGTCTAGCTCCTTTATCCGGGCCGCAAAAGCCTCAAATTGGCGGTAATCAATTCCCTCGATATAACTCATAGTTACCCTTATGAAGCTAAAGCCTGGTTTATCCGCTTCAACCCTTCTTCGATATTAGCCAGCGAGTTGGCGTAGGAAAAACGCAAATAGCCTTCGCCTTGCGCTCCGAAAGCCGTCCCGAATAGGGCGGCGACCCCGGCTTCATTCATCAATTTGTCGGATAACTGGCGTGAGGTATGGCCCGTTCCGCGAATATCAGGAAAAGCATAAAAAGCGCCCGCCGGAGCTTGACAGCTAATCCCCGGTATTTGGTTCAGTCCCGCTACGATAACCTCGCGGCGGCGAGCAAACTCGGCCCGCATTTGCGCGACCCCATCCTGCGGCCCTTCGAGGGCGGCGACCCCCGCCAGTTGGGTAAAGCTGGCAGTACAGGAATTACTGTTAATCATCAGGCGGGTAAAGTGTTCCGCCAACCATTCGGGCATTACCCCATAGCCTAACCGCCAGCCGGTCATAGCATAGGACTTCGAGAAGCCGTCCAGCACAATCGTGCGTTCCGCCATACCGGGACGAGTGGCAATCGTTTCGTGCCTATCACCGGTATAAATCAGGCGGCTGTA
>JBBRSG010000154.1:0-11648 GCA_038245615.1 Chloroflexia bacterium
CTGCCAGCGGGTCGCCGGTTTCAGCTGTCCAGGTGGCTCGCGCCTTTCTAGCTGGATTGGAACTTGTATTGAACGGGTTTCTGGCGACAAATATCAAGCTGGTTTTGCTCTTCGATGAATTCGACCGTCCGATGGCGACCTTGTCTGGAGCGGTTTTACGTCACCTGCGGGCGCTCAAAGACCGTTATCCAGTTTGCCTTAGCTATGTGGTAGCCACTAATATACCTCTTTCGACCTGCGGGCGCGAGAACGAAGAAGATATAGCCGAGTTCTACGAGCTATTTTCACCTCCGTACCTGTTACGATTGGTCGGTTTGAGTAAGAACGAGGCGGATGAATTGGCCCGGCAGTCTGCGCCCTTTGACTACCCTTTGACCTCTGAACAGTTAGATGTAATCCATCAGTTGGCGGGCGGACACCCTGACCTGATTAGGGCAATCGCCCGCTTAATATGCCAGCCCGCCGCTAATGTCGCCGTTTCCAATCTCAATGAAACTACTAGCTCTGACACACCGAATGCTGAAACTCAAGAACTGGATTTTGCGGTACGTAGTGACCCAGCAATCCGGCAAATTTGTCGCCGATTGTGGCAGAGCCTGCCTAGTAGCGAACAAACTGCCCTCTTACACTGGTTGGAAGGAGTCTACACTTACGACCCCCAGTCCCTACTGGGCAGCCTATCCGAGCGAGGCCTGATAGTTGCTCAACCCGTTGAAATTACTTCGGGCATCGGTGCGGCTACTGATAATTCTGATACCATCGAAACAGGTGAAGTCGCCAATAACATAAAAGCTCAAGGGCCAGGATGTATCTTTGCAAAGGCTTTCGAGTGGTTTGTGCAGGAGCAATTGGAACAGACCGCCGGGTTAGCTATTTCAAGCTCGGTGCAAGAAAATATCAGTCCTAATTCTTCCGACCTTACAAGCCGCGCTGACTTTTCGAGTCTGACAAAGTTGAGCTACGACCTGCCCCATGCCGTAATCTATTTTGAGAGTGGTGGGCAATTGCCCTTAACTGGCAATGCTGCTACCTTGTTCAGCTATCTTTTCCTGCGCCAATCGGTACCATACTGCACCAAAGAAGAGCTGATTAGCGCAGTGTGGGGTCAGACTGCCGCTTACAGTAGCGAGAATTTAGACCGATTGGTGAGCGACTTGCGCCAGTTAATTGGCGACCACTCCAAGCAAATCATTCGTACCATCCACCGCCGCGGTCTGCAAATGACCGGAGTAACCCAATGGCGGACCTAATAATGACCTGTTCTATTTCAGTCATTAATCAGAAGAACTCAGAAAAGTCTCAGCTTTTCCTCAAGTCTTCTTGCCCATAAAACGTTAGAATAATCTTGTCAACGCCAGCCCAGGCCAGACCGGAACAGAACCAAGTACCTGTTAAACCTGCTTCGTTTCAGTCTATACCTGGCCTAACTGAACATTAGTTGGATCAAGGACTTCAACCACATTCGATTTAGATTAAGATAAACCACACTTAAACAGGAGTTTCAGCAATCATGTCTACCAACCACACTTCCAGTTTTAACTACACCGCCCCCGAAAGTTCTTCCGATTACCGACGGATCGCTGACCGGCTGGTCTACAGCCGTGATAACTTTCAAGAAGTCGAGTACCTTTTCCAGAGTGAGAGTTTTCAGCCCCCAGCCCAGCAAGACGAAACCGGTCAGCTTGCTAATGACCTCCAAGCGGCCCTGCCAGCAGAAGTATCGCCGACCCAGGAAGCCGGATTGAAGCAACGCTGGCAGACCGTCCTGACTCAGGGTAGCGAACTGGCCCAGTGGGTGCAGCAGCACCATCGCACCCAATCCACCGAAGTCAAAGCGGCCCTGGAAGAACTGGTGAAATACGCCGATGTGCGCCGTCCCTTCCGGCTTTCAGTCATCGGTCAGAAAGGAGTCGGCAAGAGCGCCCTGGTCAACGCCTTGTTGGGAGCATCGGGAGTGCAGTATACCCCCAGCGAAGTGGCTGGCAAAGCAGTCAGTGGCACTCGTATCCGCCTCATCGCCCGCCCAACTAGCTCTATAGCTACTACCAGTGCCAGTCGCTCAAATGAGGTTGTGAATACTATTAATCCCGAAAAAGGATTGACCGACGCGGAAGGGCTACCCACCTGGCGAATAGTTTTCCTGACTCCGCGCCGACTGTGGGAAGTTGGTAGCTTTCTCCTGAATGTCGCCCGGCTTGAGATACCGGCTGCTCCCGCCGACCGTCACCGCCCGGAAGTAGTATGTCAGACCCTCGAACAGGCTATGACCACTGCCGACGTAGCTTTACAGACCACTGCCGAGGCTAGTCGCAATCCTGCCGCCCCGCTCGGCTCGGCCAGCCAAATCCAGGCCACTAGCGCCCTTGACATTCTGAGCCGGATGCTGGCGGTCTACCGTCGGGCCATCCAGAGCCAGCAGATACCCCCTAACTACGTCCTGGGACTTGATGACCCCAACGTGGATGGCCCGGTCAGCCCCTATTTGCGCCAGACCGAAGACGACCTTTATTTAATCGTGGATTACGTCGAGCGTTATTTAGCGCCGGAGGAAGCTGGATTTCTGGCCGGACGACGAATTGAATTGGAAGATGTCCTGGGCCTGGACGACCCCCGCGACAGCTTCTTTGCTTTAGAAGCTTTCCGGGAAGCCTTTGCGGTAGTGATGGTCTTCAAGTGCGATCGGGGGCTGAACACCGAGGCCAGCAGTTTACTGCAAAGCCTTTTCAGCCGGAATGAGCAAGAGTTAGCCCGTTTTGGTGAACCCGCCGACCTCAATAAAGCTATTCTGGTCGCCAATCAGTTTGATAGCATCCTGGCAAACGTTGCGGCTGGTGGAAATAAGCGGGTGGGTCAAAACACTGGCAATCCTCTTAAAGGTATTGAAGATATCCGACGTGAACTGAGCCGCTATACCCGTCAGCCAGTCCCGCTCTATTTGACCAGCGCCTCCATCGCCCAGGTAGCTCAGGACGCAGTGACCCAGTTCCAGGCTCAAGCGCAAACTCATAATGGGGCTATTGAAACTCAAGGTACAGGTCTAACCGTCCCCGTCACTTTACGTACCACCCCGGCCTATAACTATTATCTAGATGGCCTTGCCAATCTGTTGACAGGAGTCGAAGAGCCTGTTAGTGGCAAACCTATACCCGATTACCTGGATTTCATTGTATCTCGCCGGGCTGAGATAGAAACTCTGGCGGCTCAGGATAAAGTGGGCGACCGCGACATTCAGACCCGCCGCGCCCAACTCATCCTCGAACTAAGTGGTCTGCTCCGTCTGAGCGCCCGTGTGGAAGAAGCTCTTGAAAGTGGTTCAATTCTACGGGGACGGGTCGCCAACGCTGAATACTACTACACCCAGGCTCTCGGTGAAACTGCGAAGGGTTATGCTCGTCAGATGGGAGCCTACCGCCTCGAACTGGCCGACTTCAGTCAGCCCCCGGCCAGCCTCGAAAGCCGCCTTTTCGCCCGCTTTCAGCACGAAACTCGCCAGAAACTGGAAAATCTGGACGAGGAATTCAAAAAAGCCTGGTTCGAGCTATCGCGGCAATACATCTATGGCCCGCAACCCAAAGAGATTGAACAGCTTCGCCGCCACTTTTTGGACACTATCAAGCGGGCCATCAGCCAAAACCGTCAGCTCATCCGGGTCGAAGAACACATCTCCACCGGTCAGTTTGTGACCGATGCCTGGCGCAAAGTGTTTGAAGACCTCAACGATTGGTTGGCCCTGGAAGCCGGTCGCCAGTTTCGAGGTCTGGTCGGCCCTTTACTGGTCGAAATCGAGCGCCTGACGGCCCAGATGCAACAGCGCTTGACCTTGCTGGCAGCCACCAGCACCCTCGACGAAGCTTTCTGGCCCAAGTATCGCGCTCGGCTAGGCCAACTCCGCGAGCGACTTCAGACCCAGGCCGAGGTTCTGGCAATCGGTTATTACACCGACCACCGCTGTTCAATCTATGACCCCAAGATTGCCGAAACGTTGCACGTGGGGGATGCCAAGCGCCGCCGGGAGGAAGTTATCTGGCTATTGCAAGCCCAGGTCGAAAGCTGGTTTAACCCGATGTGGCAACTGCTGGCCCGCGTCGCCATGACTGACCTGAATAATTTTGTGGCCGAACTGCGCTACCGGGTGTTGGGCCTAGATGCTACCGATAGTCTGTTGGTCGGTCTCGAACTGACCAAGCCCGGCAGCAGTCAGCTCTCACCTGATGACAGTCTGTATGCCCTGTTGAACCAGCGTTATCACCAGGACGAGCAGTTTCGCCGTCAGTATGCCATGCGCGAACCCAGCCCCGCCGAGCGGCTGACCCTCGAAATTCGAGATTGGCTGGCTTTGGTATATCCGCCCCTGGATGGTCTGGTCGAGCTGGGCAAAGCTCTCACCATCGTCGGTTCAACTCACTATCCCAGCCAGGAAAATGACCTCCCTGGCGAAGATAATGATAACAGGGGCGAAACCGGGCAAAGTCGGTCAAACGGAGTTGATCACACGACAAACCGGGAGCAAGGAACGGTAAAGGAAGCAAATACTTATACCGACGGGCAACCATCGCAACCGGAAGGTTACAGCCGATTGCGGATTCCAGTCGAGAGTTTGCATCCTTTTGCCTCCACCACCCGCCAGTTTTGGGACATTACCAACCCGGACGACGGCGCAGAATATACCCGGCTACACTTCAGGCGAATAAACCTGGGCGCACCCGGCAACCCGGCTAGTCTGACGGTGGAAGGGTTGGGCCACCAGCGTCCCCAAACCATCACCGGGCAGCAGCTCGATTATTGGACTGAGCCATTGCCAGGCCGTCGTATCACGGTGCGCTTTATAGCTGATCAGGCCCAACCGGATTGGGGGTTCGCTTTGGTAGGGCTGGACAGTCGTGGGCCGGAGGAAGTTTCCCGCTTAACTCGGCTTGCCACCGGCGCTAGTCGCTAACCGAGCAGCTTGTCTGAATGGAAATAAACCGCCCTAATAGCGGGTTGCATCACATCTGACCCGCTTTTTATCTAAAATTGAGCTTGAAATTGGCTCAATAATTTTTCAACCCGCTATCAGAAAGATTGTAAAAGGCCAGAATAATTCAGGAGGAAATTCTAATGCCAAGTCTGGGGCAAAATCTCACCAACTCTAAATCTCAAAAGCCTACCCGCCACCGGGTAGGCCCGCTTCAACCCTCGGGGTCTACCTCGACCACTCCAATGCTGGCAGTACTAAAACCAAGTCTGGGAATACAGCTATCTCATTCTCAGCCCTCCTCAACCTCAATCTCAACCGAGCGGGAAGTCGCCTCACCGGTAAATCTAAATCGCCTGGCTCCTATGCCGCGTGACCGGGCCGACCACCGCAAACCTCCTCGGCAATCGGCCCGGAAGAGCATTCCACTCGAGCTTAGAGTGCAAATTCTGGTGCGGGACGAGTATTGCTGCTGTATATGTGGGGCTTCTCGCCACCTTGACCGTCGGGTACAGTTAGAAGTAGACCACATCTTGCCGGTCAGCCGGGGCGGAACTAATCGCCCTGACAATTTGCAAACCCTGTGCTGGAAATGCAACCGAGGCAAGAGTAATCGGGTGTTATAAAAGGTTTAGCCTTCGACCCAAATATTAGATTTGCCGCTCTGGAAACCAACCTCGCTTTTCTTCTGGGTAATTTGCCCCTACTCGGCGCTCGCTTTATCGTGTGGAGATTATATCACCCCACGCCCTCGTCCCGGTCAAGGGGCCGACCTTATCAGCTATTGAGATGCTCAGGCGGCCTGTTCCTTGACCGTCGGGCGCGGGGTGAAGTTCGAGGCTTATAGAGGGAGCGCCAGTGGGCAGGCGCATATGCCAAAAAGTGCTAATAGCTGTTCTTATTGCCCAACTAGCAATAGCACCGGATTGGGTTGCTCTAACTACAAAATTAGAAAGCTATAACTGAAAATACTACCAAAAACCCCTCGACGGTCTTGGACCAACCGAGGTTTTTTTGTTTCAATCAAAATTCTGAAAGTAAGGAAACCAGTTTAATGAGTAATTTTACTGAGCAGTTTCGGACTATTACCAAAATTGGCTCTGTGATACCCTTTTGCCAGTAGAGAGAACCTGACTAATACGATAAGTAAAGCACTCAGATATTTCTCTATTGACCTAAACTTAAACTGCAATGTGTATATTTATTCTATTCGATTAACAAGAACCACTAAAACAACCAGGAGGTAAGAATTTATGTCCAGTCAATTATTTGGCTTCAATGTCGCTGAGCAAGTTCGTCCGACTCCAGTCCAGCTTGGTCTCGGTCATTACGATGCCCAGCAACAGCTTTGGGTTGGCAATAGTGCCACTAGCCCGGCTTTTGGGGCAAATATTAACCTACCCCGGCCAAACGGCACGATCGTCACCCTCGGTCCAACGGTGTGGTATTACGTCACCAGCGCCAGTTATGATTGCAATGGCAACTGGATCGAAATTATGGATGCTGAAAACGACGACCAGGATTGGACTAATTTTTAGGAAATAGGAAAAGCTGTCCGATAGCTGCGCCTTTGGTAGCACCGTTTGAAGCATCACCCCGATTCTCATTGTTCAAGCAAGAGGAGGCAAATCCGGTCATGCGCCACCGCCAAACCATCCTGATTATAACCCAGCAATTAGACCACCATGCCAATGATCTGATTATCCTCTTGCAAAGTTTGGGACACCACCCGGTCAGATTACATCCCCAGGATTTACCGACCACTGGCACTCTCTCGGCAAACCTGAGCGGTCAAACTGACCATTGGCAAGGACGCATCCAGATCGAATATCGTCAGATAGCCCTGGAAGACATTCGCTCAATCTGGTGGCGCAGACCTCAACCGTTTGAGCTACCCCCAAGCCTGAGTGAACCAGAACGGGATTTCGCCCGAGGCGAACTCGACCATGCTTTTCACGGTTTGTTGTCCGCGCTGGATTGTTATTGGGTCAGCTTTCCGCCTAACATTCGGCAGGCTTCGCGCAAACTGGAACAGTTGCAACGGGCCGCCAAACTGGGTTTCGAGATACCGGCTACGCTGGTCACTTCCGACCAGGAGGCCGCCCGCGAATTTTACGAGCAGCATCAGGGTCAAATTATCTACAAAGCCCTTTCCAACCCAATGTTATCGCCAAAAATCGTCCAAAACTCTCAGGTTGGCGATAGCGACCAAGCCACTTTGCCGATCCTCTACACCACCCCAGTTCTCGATGACCAACTGGCCTGGCTGGAAACCGTCCGGTTGGCTCCGTGTCTGTTCCAGGAGCGCCTTAATAAACAGCTCGAATTACGGGTGACGGTGATTGGAGATGAGCTATTTGCCGCCGAGATACACTCTCAGAGCGATGAATGCACCCGGCTAGATTGGCGACATTACGAGGCGAACGTACCTTTCCGAGAGGCCCAATTACCTTTAGATATTGCCGAGCGCTGCCTGGCCTTTGTCAAAAGCTACGGTCTGAATTACAGTGCGCTAGACCTGATCCTGACCCCAGATGGACGTTACATCTTTTTAGAGAACAATCCCAACGGGCAGTTCCTGTTTGTGCAGATGTTGGTACCTCAACTCAAAATGAAAGAAGCGTTAGCCGCCTGTTTAATACGGGGAGCTAATAGTTGAAGTAGCCCATCCTTACAAACCGCAAAAAGCTATATTAATCACGTAAGTGCATAAAATCAATTTATCGCCAACTCTATCAATAGCTAACTTTCCTCAGAAAGGTCGGGTGCTTATGCAATATATCCCAAAACCAGCTACCACATTTGATCACCAAACCCCACCGATTGAGAATTCGCCTTCACCTTCATCTGAAAACCCGACTCCTCCAGCTAGAAAGCGAAAGGCAAGCTTATCAGCCAAGCAAAGGGTAAAATATCTTGCTAACTTCAGGTTGCTACTAAAACTGGTCTGGCAGGTCAGTCCCGGAGCTTTACTCGGTCTCGTAATCCTGACGATCTTCAACGGATTGCTCCCGCTAGGCACCCTGGCAGTTAGTTCACTCTTACTCGATACCCTGGTTAGAACCATCTCAACTTCGCCAGTTGTCGAATTTTATGACCCCAAGATTTTACCTCTCCTGATTAGCTATCTAGGGATTTTGGCAGCCCTGACCGCCCTTGGACAAATATTACAGCGAATTGGTAACAGCTGGCAAAGTCTGTATCAAATCCGGGTTGGTCACTACCTTCAACATTTAATCGCCGACAAAGCCGCCTCGCTCGACCTGGCTTGCTTTGAGAACCCCCAGTTTCACAATCTGCTCCTGACTACCTCCTCTCAGGCTACCCATCGTCCAGTGATGATGATTTTACAGCTGCTTTCCTTACTTTCCAGTCTGACCGTGATGCTTTCACTGATGACAGTTTTATTCTTCTGGCAGTGGTGGGTCGTTCCTCTCATTATCCTGACTGCCCTGGTAGTTTTCAAAGTATCGGCCCGCTTTGCCACCCTTCGGGCTAGAATGACCCAGGGCCGGGCCGGAACTACTCGGCAAGCTCAATATCTGGCCTCGCTCTTGACCGCCGAACCCGCTGCCAAAGAAGTGCGGCTTTTCGGCCTAAAAGATTATTTGCTGGGTCGCTACCGTGACCTTATGGCTGAAATCTACGAGGAGGAGCGCCAATTGGCCTGGCGACAGTTGCGCTATTTGGGTGGGTTAGCGACCCTGGCCGCCCTGATACGTCCGCTCCTGATAGCTTTTGCCGTCGGCCTACTTCTATTACGGCAGGTGACGCTAGGACAGTTCAATCTTTACCTCCAGGCTCTCTTGCAACTTGAAAGCAGTTTGAATGGATTTATGGCGACTTTGGCCCAACTGCACGAGCATCACTTGTTCGTCGCCAACCTGTTCCAATTTCTAGCTCTTGAACCCGAAGTGGAAACCGAAGCCTCTCCCGTCCCGCCCAAAGTAACTCAAAATACCTCGGTGGAAATAACTCAAGCCCAGGTTTACCCTATCTCATCCCTGTCAGAAAAACTAACCCAAGCATTGATGATAGCACAAAAAATCTGAATTGTCGCTTTTTTACAATACTTTTGAGGCGGCAGATGCTATAATTAAAGGGGTCAGAGGCCGGGGTCATGGGACCGAGGAAAGACCGGACTGAGTTCCCTAATCGCGGCCTCGCCCCCGCTGGGGGTAAATTGTAAGTAACTGTTCAAACCCAAAGCGAGTACCGAGCATTCAAGGGCGGTCACGTAGGGCCGCCCCTACCAGATTGGGGCAAACCGTTCTCACCGGGCTGAATTGTTCCAATCGTAAATCGTACATTCTCTGACCCCTGATTCCCGACCCCCAACCCCATTACCAAAGGAGATGCTATGAACCGTATTATTCAAGAGCAGTGGCCGATGTTTGAAGCCATGAAGACCTTGCGCGGGCAGATGCTGGATATTTTGAGCGATGACGACTTAAGCTTTAATCCGGGCGGTCAAAATATAAGCCTGGGCGGACTTTGCCGCGAGATGGGCGACATCGAATATTCCTATATCGAGTCGCTAAAGACTTTCAAGCAGGATTGGACTTATCGTAATACCGAGGCTGGCCTTGAAACCAGTATTAGCCAGCTCAGAACCTGGTATGATAAGCTGGATAGTGACTTGAAGGAGACCATTTCAGCCCTCACCGACGAGGATTTCACCAAGACGATTGACCGAGGCTTTCCGATGCTGCTACAGTATCAACTCCAGGCTTACATTCAGGCCGCCCTGATTTTGTTTGGCAAAGCGACTATCTATCTTAAGGCCATGAACAAAGCTCTGCCCAAACAAATGGAAGAGTGGATTGGCTAAAAAGGTAAATAGAAGGGAAAAGGCATAACCGGATGAGTACTCGCGCCAATGCAACTTTCAAAATCACCGGGTGGGACGAAAAGCCCTACAAAGAGCTAGATGCCGGGTCAAAAATGACCCGCGCCAGCGTCACCACCATCTTTAGCGGCGACCTTGAGGCCGAAAGTAACATCGAGTTCCTGATGTTTTATCCCAATGACCAGACCGCCAGCTTTGTCGGTCTGGAATATATCGTCGGCAAACTGGGCGAGCGGTCAGGGAGCTTTGTGTTTCAGCATAGCGGGGTTTTCGAGGACGGGCTGGCAAAAGGCGCGTGGGTCGTCGTACCGGGTTCGGGAACGGGCGACCTCAAGGGGTTGCGCGGCGAGGGTAAAGGGGCTTCCGACAATAGCGACGACCATCCCTTTACCTTTGATTATGACTTCGAGTAGCCGGGTTTAGCAGTATAAAATAAAGATAGCCCGCCAGGGCTATCTGTCGAAACTGCTTGTTAGTCTGCGGTAAAGCGGACTAATCAGAGGATCGAAAACTTGTGACAACTCGATGATAAGAAGGGATGATTGCTCGAAGCTGTTTATTAGACTATGCTAATATATATTTTTAGTATAAACTAATAAATTTAATCTGTCAAGCGATTTTGACTTGATTTTGAGACCGAAAATTTGGGGCTGGACAAGCTCACGAAAATGTGGTATAAATTGGATGAACGCGCCCCCAGGCGTGCTATTTTTTGGAAATTCAGGCTTTATTTACAAGCCTAAAGGTAAAATTATGCAGGCAGCCCAGGCTAACGCCGCTCGGCTCAAAGCCGATTGCCAACCGAATAGCTTTTTTTGGTACTTTAGTCCCTCCGGCTCACGGTGGGCTACTTATGATTAAGTAACCAGAAAACCACGGGCCGGAGGGAAGCAGAGGAAATCACCTCTGCTTTTTTGTTTGTCTGATAAGATTTTGCAATTTGGCAGACGGTTTTCGGCAAAAATCCTATAGCTGTTTTAAGTCGTTTTGGTTGTTTTATTCGTATAATATGTAACAAAGTCGTTACTTGCAGGTAGGTCAAGGCAGAATAAAGAGAAGAAAATAATAATGATAGGAAAGGAAGCTTTGAGATGGTGATAGTAATGCAGGCGGATGCAACCGAAAATGAGGCTCAACAGGTCATTGAAACCTTGCGCGGTTGGAATATTGCAGGCTACCCGGCCTCCAACCGAGGGCGCAAGCTGGTTTGTCTGGGCCAATCTCTGAACCTGGAACAGCAGACCCGTTTACACGAAAGCGGCCCGGCGATTGAGCGAATGTTGGACATCAAAACGGCCTACAAGATTGCCAGCCTCGAATATCAGAGCCAGCCAACCGAAGTAATAATCGGGCAGGGGCAAGGGCAGGTACGGATTGGAGGTGGCGATTTCGTAGTAATGGCTGGGCCGTGTACCATTGAGAGTGAGGCCCAGCTCTACGAAACCGCCGCCGCCGTCAAGCAAGCCGGGGCGAACATCCTGCGGGGCGGGGCGTTCAAGCCGCGCACTTCGCCCTATAGTTTCCAGGGGATGGGAGTCGAGGGCTTGAAGCTGTTGCAAGAGGTCAGCCAGTATTATAATCTGCCGACTATCACCGAAATTATGGAGCCAGCCTATGTCGAGGCCGTCGCCCATTATGCTGACATAATGCAGATTGGCGCTCGGAATATGCAAAACTTCCCATTATTGCGCGAAGTTGGGCTGACCGGTAAACCGGTGTTGCTCAAACGTGGGCCGTCTGCCACCTTAGACGAATGGCTGACCTCCGCCGAATACATTCTGGCAACCGGCAATAGTCAGGTGATTTTGTGTGAACGAGGCATCAAGAGCTTTGACCCCACTACTC
>JBBRSG010000155.1:0-11618 GCA_038245615.1 Chloroflexia bacterium
AACCAAGCCACCAGCGCCCCGGCTCATAATCATGTTGGCAATCCAGCCCGCAATAAGACCTACTACCAACCAAGCTATAATGCTCATCTCAAAGTCTCCTTTCTCAAGCTACCTGTTTAGCCAGGTGCTTCTTAAGTTAATAAAATCATCGCTAAATATATCAATCTAAATACTTCGTATCCCTACCTGTACTACCTAATCAACCTTCAGGTTCAAAATAATTTGCTACCTTCTGGTTTATCTCACTATTTGTGAGGATGAGTGTGCGGTTTGTTGGTTACATCATCAACCTTATCTTTAACCGCGTCCACTGCATCTTTAGCAGCATCCTTGACATTGCCGACAGCTTCTTTGGCTTTCCCAACTACACCCTGGGCTTTACCTTCTTCAGCTTTGGCTTTGCCTTTAGCTTCCATTTCAGGGTCGTTCAAAGCATCGCCCGCACCCTGCTGCACTTTACCGGCAACCTCTTTGGCTTTACCGGCAACCTTGTCACCCGTACTGTTGCTCATCGAAATTGTTCCTTTCTACTAAGACTAACAATGCTTGTAACTGGACGGAGGCGGGATTGCTCTCGACTTCCGTTTGGCATTTCTTTGTAATACTTGTTAATGCAAGTACCGTGCCACACTTTTTATTTTTGTGTTTTTTTCGTACTTGCTTTTTACTATTGCTAGAGTTCGTCTGACCTTGCGGTTCAGGTTCTCTCTTGCTTAGCTATTATGCAAGTACCGTGCCAGGCTCTTTTATATGGACTTGTTTATGTGCTTCAGGGTTCGAGATTTTGCAATCGCTGGCCCTACACTATATATCTATGCAAATTGCGTGCCAACCTTATCCAACCAGGCCGGCCTGCCTGGAAAAAGGGATTGTCATATACAGCTTTTTCCCACTTTAAGCCATTGGCAAGCCAAAATCCTAATTGGATTGACTATTGAGGCTGGCAACGCTTAAAATAGTCGTTATTGGCTTTTGATAGCTTAACGAAAGTAACTTTTGCAAAACATGAATTCCAGACAATTGACCAGAGGATTAGTCCAGCAACTAACCCAGCGATTATTTTTGACAGTTGGCCTGATGCTAGGGGCAATCGCAATTGGTTTGTTTTCCAACACCATAATGGTCAATAATCAGAAAAGCATGGGTGAATTGCGTGAGACGGTTAGCCTGGATGTCAGTGGGCTGGTTAGTTCGATGGTTGACCAGGAAACCGGGGTACGAGGTTATGTAAATGCCGCCGACCCGCTTTTTCTTGAGCCATATACCAAAGGCCGACCCCAGTACCTCGATTTTGACCAGCATTTGAAAAATCTGACCCAGACCAAAAATCTGGAGGAGACCAGTGCCGCCTTGCTATCGGTAGAGCGTCGCGCTACCGAGTGGTACGAGGGGTTTGCTCAGTTACAAGTTAAACGAGTGGAAACTGGGCAAGTCGCCCAAGCACGGAACGAAGCCAATAACGGTAAAGAGCTTTTTGACCGCTTTCGGGCGGCGGCTGACCAACTTAAAAGAGCGGCCGAAGCCGACCTGAATCGTCTCCAGAAGCAGGCTGACCAGTTTTTCTGGTTCACCCTGATTGGAGTTTTGTTAGTCTCACTGATTGCAGTTGTCTTCATCTGGATCGGCTTAAATACTTTTGTCAACAAGTTAAAGTTACAGCTAATCGAGTTGATGGATGTAACTGACCGATTGGAACAGGGCGACCTGACGGCGCGGGTGCTAAACCCCAAAGAGGATGAATTAGGGCGGCTGGCCCAAAATTTCAATAATATGGCGGAAGCCCTTGATGAGCAACAAACCGTTCTGCGCCAGCGGGACATTTTGGAAAGCGTGACCCAACTCACTGAGGTACTGACTACTACCCTCAACCTGGAAGCTTTAGCCAACCAGTTTTTGAGCAGGCTTTCCAAGTCCCTGGATTTGCAGGTTACGGCGCTTTATATCAAAGACCCGGCGGCGGAAGAATTGAACTTGCTGGTAGTACAAGGATTAAGCCGTCGCCAGATGCAAACCACCTGCCAGCCGGGAGAAGGTTTGTTGGGGCAGGTTCTGGTCGAAAAAGAAACCATTTATCTTTCACGGCCTACCCACGAAGAGGCCCGCGAGTTTGAGATACAAACCGGGTTGGGCAATATCCTGCCCGGCACGTTGGGTTACATCCCGCTCCGCCAGAATGATGAATTGCTGGGGGTAGTGGTGGTGGCTTCGGTTTATCCTGTCACCGAAAAAACCCGCAATATTCTGAACGTTGTTACCCCCAATCTGGCGGCGGCGATTGCTAACGCCCGCTCCTATACTTATATCCAGGCTCAAACCGCCGAACTGGAGCGCGGGCAACTTCTCTTGGAAACCACTAATTTCGAGTTGAGCCAGCAGCGCGATAAACTCCAGACCCTGAATGTAGCTTTGGAGCGGGCTAACCAGGTCCGAGCCGAGTTCTTTTCCACCATGTCCCACGAATTGCGTACTCCCCTGACCGCGATTATCGGCTTTAGTCAGCTTTCGCTGAGTAGCGCCGAGGCCAGCCGATTGAGTGACCGGCAACGTAACAACCTGGAACGGATTTTCCGCAACGGTCAACATTTACTGACTATGATTAACAATGTCCTTGACCTGGCGAAAATCGAGGCCGGACGCATGGATTTAAGTCTGACCGAGTTTGAGATGAGCAGCTTTTTGCCGCCAATTCTGGATGAAATGCAATCCTTAGCGACCCAGAAAAAGCTGACCTTGACTTATTCTATTGAAAAAGAGTTGGGCGCTATCCAGACTGACTCGATGAAGCTACGGCAAATCCTGGTTAATCTGATTTCCAATGCCATCAAGTTTACCGACAAAGGGGAAGTGTCGGTTATGGTGCGGAAAATGAGCGCCGCCCCCGGCGAAGATATTGGGCGGGTGGCGATTGCAGTTCAGGATACCGGGATTGGAATTGACCCGGAGGAACAACGCCGTATTTTCGACGATTTTTATCAGGTTACTAATAGCGGTATATCTAAAGCGGGTGGAACGGGTTTGGGGCTTTCGATAGTCCAGCGGCTGGTGAATTTATTGGACGGCAAACTGGAAGTCCAAAGCCAGCCAGGACATGGTAGTACCTTTATCATCATTTTGCCTTTGAAACTCCAGGCACGTACCAGCCAAACCGCTTTTGAACCAGCCCGGCTATATTCGCCTTCCCTGCCGCCGGTGGTAACTCACAAGAAGTTGGAAGGGATTGATAGCGTATCCAAAAAAGTGGTATTAGCCGTAGACGATGATGCCGATGCCTTGAGCCTGATTCAATCGCTGCTGGAAGACTCGCCCTATCAAGTTCTGGGTCTTAAAGACCCTAGCCGCCTTGCCGAGTTGATGATTCAGGTGCAACCCTTTGCGATTACCCTGGATGTGCTAATGCCCTCTATCAACGGCTGGCAGATTCTCCATGAGTTGAAAAGCAACCCGGCGACGGCTTCCATTCCAGTCATAATCCTTTCGATTGTGTCTGATCACTCGGCAGGCTTTATTTTAGGGGCAAATGATTATCTGGTAAAGCCGATTGACCGGGGGCTGTTGCTACAAGCCCTGGAACGTCTTACCAGCAAGGCCGATAGCCGTTTGCTGGAAGTTGGGGCGGGCAGCAAACAAAGGGGCTTCCTGAGCGCCCCAACTGTAGATTTGGGAGAAAGCGAAAGTGATCGCCCCTATATTTTGGTGGTGGATGACGAGAAAGACATCCGCGAGATGCTGGAACAAACGATTAGTGAGGCCGGGATGACGGTGCGGACGGCGGTGGGCGGGCTGGATGCCCTGAAACAGATAGCAGAGAATCCGCCCGGTATTATCCTGCTCGATTTAATGATGCCCGATGTGAGCGGTTTTGAGGTGCTGGAACGGCTGAAAGCCAACCCCGCCAGCGCCGCCATCCCAGTAATTATTCTGACCGCCAAGTCCCTGACCGACCTGGAACACGAGCAACTGCAAACCATGTCGCGGCAGGTTCTCCAAAAAGGCAATTTGCGCTTAACCAGCTTTATGGAAGAAATCAAGCAGATGCTAGAGAATTAAAGCTGCTTTCCTATCTGATTCTTAGCTTTAGGACTTTGGCTTGAAAACTGCCTCAACCCCGGAAAAGTTATATTGAAAAATTTACTGCGTAAATTTTTCAATATAACCAAAACCTGTTTGGGGGTGCAGCAAGCTTGTATTCAAACCAGAAAAATTGTCCTGAGCGATAGTTCTAAAGATAACCAAAGCCGGTTTTGGGGTGCAGCTAGGGTCTATTCAAACCAAAAAAGTTAGCCTGCGCGAACGTCCTAAGCTTATGGCTTGGTTTCGGTATAGTAACTGACCCGGTCAGCTGGTTCTTTAAAGGTTGCCGCGATATAGAGCCGGGTCTGATTATTGACTATGCTATAATCCAGTTGCACCCCGGCATTACTTGGCCCATAGCGAATCGGGGCGTGCAGATTGCCGAAGGTTTGGCCTTTATCGGTAGAACTAGCCACCAGCACCCCGGTGTACGGCCCGCCATTAATCCCACTGGCAACCCACACCCGCCCATCCGGGGTGACAGTCACCGAAGTCCCCTCAGCCCCAGGAATGGAATTGCCAAAATTGCGGCTGACCGCCAGGCCATAAATATCGTAGGACATCCGTCGCCAACCCTCACCCGGTGCGTAACGAGCCAGCCCAATCGAGTTGCCAGTATTATTGGCATTGACGCTTTTGAAAGTAACATAAGCGTAGCCGTCGGGGGTGCAAGTGATAGAGTGAAACCCGCCAAAGAAGAAATCCACCCCATCCCGGTCAGTCAGAAAATTCAGGCGCGACCATTTGCCATTAATCCGGCTGATACCGACCAAATTCCCATCCCAATAGGCCGCCACATGTAGATTGTCATCCTTGTCGCCACACATAGTCGGTTTGATTTCGCCCCGCACCGAGTCCGGCCCGGCAATCAGGGTCGCCCCCCCAAAGCTTGCCGCCCCGTTACTTGATTCGGCAAAGCCCAGCCCCGGCCCACCCTGCTTATAGGTTTTGGTCTGACCGACCATGTAAACCTTGCCGGAAGTACGCGAAACATAAATATCGGGCAAATCTATATCCTCGATGCCGCCTGCCGCCCGCCACAGCCGATTTAGGTCAGTTCCTTTTTGCAAGCTGCCATCGGGCGACATTTTCCGCATGTAAGCCAGAAAGCCGGTGGCCTCGGTCAAATAGCGCCACACAAAATAGCCGGTGCCATCGGCGGCGAAACTCATGTGGGGTCTTTTTTGCCCGTTGGGGGCAATTTCATGGATATTGGTCCAGTTGTTAGGGTCGCGGGAATTGGTCAGGGCCAGTTTTTCGGGCTGACCCGGCTCGCCAATAATAAAAGCCACCCCATCGGTGGGTCGGGCTTTCATAGTTGGATTAAAGAGCTTTTCTTGAGAAGGCACGAGCCGGGTCGGAGAAGTCCAAACCGGAACTGCCGGGACGTTAATCGGGCCAGGCGGGGGGGCAGGAGTTGGCGGCGGGGCAGTCGTAACTTTAGTGCGCCAGGCCAGATAGTGCTGCCCGACGTTACCCATTTCGACCTGATAGGCCTTCGGGTTCGCCGGGGTGTAAGTCATTACCCGGCGCTCAAAAGCCTGTACTAATATATCTTGCTCTTTGCCCGCCAGCACTGCCCGCGTCCAGTACGCCTCGCTCAAGGGTAAGCCGACGGCAGTCACCCAGTTAAAGACCTGTTCGGTGACATACTGCCCATCCTTAAAGACCGGCCCGGTCTGGTTTAGAAAATCCCAAAAAACGCTAGGGATATTATGAGAGAGGGTCGCCTCAAAAAAACTGCCCTTGACGTTATAGACCGGGCCGAGGGCCGGATTAGCTCCGACTGTGCCTTTGCGGTCAATCGTAGCCATCACCGGTTGCCCGGTCTGGTCGGTAGCCTTGTTCTCGCCGGGGTTAATCGTAGTCACTTTGCGGAACGAGGCATAGGTCGGGTTGGGCAGAGTGCCGCCCTGGTCGCCCGCGATATTAAACGAGCTATCAGCCTCGTATAGCCTGAAATCCTGGTCGCCAAGTTGCAATAGCCCGGTAATCAGCTCTTTCGCCAGCAAACCGTTGGTCACGCCCCGCCCTTCGGTCTGCTCCATGCGGGTCTTTTCAAAATACTGGACTTTGCGATTGCCGCCCTGGGTGTACGGTTCGCTGAGTAGCTCGCTGACCACCGGCCCCCAGGTCCAGGAACGACTGGCCCGGCCTTCGACTACCGCTTTATCCGAAAAATCAAAAAGTTGCTGAAATTGGGGTAATCCAATCGTCGGGGCGGCCTCGACATAGTTCACCCCCAGCAAAACCATCGCCATCAACAGCGAGGCCAGCCCCAACCCAATTTTACTAATACGATTAGTAGCGGGGACAAGCCAAAAGGAGTTGGTTTTAGTTCTCATAGCCTATTAAATTCTTTCTAAAATGTATCTATTCCGAATTCAGGCGAGTTGCACTGTTACTCTAAAATAATCCGAAAATATTCTAAGCGACACTATTGCAAGCGAAAATCCTGGTTACTGGTTAGTTTAAGGCCGGAGCGGTCAAAGAGGCTTTGCGTTTAGCCCCGTTCTGCTTAAAATCGGGCACTTCGTCCACCCGCAGCGAAATGACCTTAGAAACGCTGTCCGCCCCCATCGAAACCCCATAGATGGTGCGGGCCGCCTCAATCGTCCCCCGGTTGTGGGTGACAATAATAAATTGGGTGCGATGGGCCAACGTCCGCAAGGTTTCGCAAAACCGCCCGACATTCGACTCGTCCAATGCCGCGTCCACTTCATCCAACACGCAGAAGGGGGCGGGATTGACTTCCAGCAGGGCGAAAAGCAGGGCGACGGCAGTCAACGCCCGCTCACCGCCACTGAGCAGGGCCAAACTTTGGGGACGCTTGCCGGGCGGCTGGGCCATAATTTCAATCCCGGTATCCGCCAGATTATCGGGGCTGGTCAGCACCAGACGGGCCGTCCCGCCGTTGAACAACAGCCCGAAAAAGCGTTTGAATTCGTCGGCAACCTTCTCGAAAGTGGCGGCAAAGCGGGTCTGGGTCAGTTCATCCAGTTCTTTAATCAGGCCACGCAGGGTGCGAGAAGCTTCTTCCAAATCCTTTAGCTGGGTGGTCAGGAAATCGTAACGCTGGCTGGTTTCGGTAAATTCCTGCATCGCCAGCGGATTGACCGGGCCAAGCCGCCGCAAGCGATTGCGAAGCTGCTCCACTCGTTCCGCCAGTTGCACCGCCTCCCGGTCAGTCAACTCCAAAAGCTCTTCCCACTGGGCCGGGTCAACTGCGATAGCCTCAGCCTCAACCGTCCCATCCAGCCGCAAGGCCGGAGCAAGGTCGGCGGCGGCTCGCTCGCGCAACGCCTCGTTGTCGGCCTCGAAACGGCGGGTTTCCAGGTTGGCCCGCCCGAAAGCCCCTTCCAGAGCCAATAGTTCGCGGCTGGCGGCGGCCCGGCGGCTCTCGAAATCAGTCAGACCTTTTTCCAGGCGGGCCAATTCGCTTTCCAGGGGGGTAATATCGGCCTGAACTGTTTCCAGCCGTTGGGCCACCGCTTGCAACTCGGTCTGCGAGGCGGTAAGGGCGGCTTCGAGGCTATTACCTTGCCCATCCAGTTCAGCTAAGTGGGCGGTGCGGCTGGCGAGTTGAGATTGCAAGCGGGTGGTTTCAGCCCGGTTCAAGTCCAGATTCTCCTGGCTGTTCTTGAGACGCTGACCGGCGAGGGCCGCAGCAGTCCGCAACGCCGCCAGTTTCTCGCGCTCCTCGCCCGCCGCCTGTCCCGCCCGGCTCACCGCCTTTTCCAGTTCTCCCAGTCGGCCTAAAGCTTGCAGATGGCTTTCGGTGACTTCCTGATGTTCGGCGACCAGCGCGGCATCCTTGTCTTTGAGGTCGTCCATTTCGCGGGTCAGGCTCTGATGGCTTTCCTCCCGCAACTTGAGTTCCTGGGTCAGGCGGTCAAGCTGATTACGCAAATTATCGCGTTTGTCGCGGGCTTGCTGCTGACGGCGGCTCAGATTCTGGCTTTCGCGTTCCAGTTCGTTAGTTTGCTGGCGCACCGCTCCGGCCCGGCCCTGGGCCAGCGAAAGGGCGGCGGCTTGCTCCGCAATCTGCTTTTCCAGACGGGCGACTTCCTGCGGCAACTCGCGCAGTTCGCGTTCCCGCATCAAGACGCTACCTTCGGCCCGGTCTTTCTCCTGGCCTGATACTCCGCCGGTGACTGCCCCGCTACTCCGCAAGATTTCCCCGCCCAGCGTCACAATCATCCAGCCGCCGCCCAACTCGCGCAGGGCCGCCCGACCTATCACCAAATCCTCTACCACCAGCACTCGGCCCAAAAGCTGTTCGTAGACCGGGCGATATTGGGCCTCGAACCGCACCAAATCGCAGGCCACTCCCCGCACCCCCGGACGTTGGGCCAGAGCTTGCGGCAATCGGGTCGGCGCAACCGGACGCAAGTTGTCCAGAGGCAAAAAAGTGGCCCGACCCGACCCACCAGTTTTCAAGAGCTTGATTGCCGCTTCCGCATCCTCGAACTGCTCGGCTACTATGTCCTGAAGATGTCCACCCAGGGCCACCTCCACCGCGATTTCCAGTTCGGCGGGGACTTGAAGCAAATTGGAGACCAGCCCCAAAATTCCCTTCAGGCGAGGTTGCGAACCGCTTGCAGCTTGCATTACGGTTCTTACCCCACTATGCAGCCCGGTAAAGCTGGTCTGGAGACGCTGCAAAAGCTCCAGCCGTGACCGCCCCGACTCCAATCGAGCGCGGGCTTGCTGGACGGCTTGCTCACTTTTGCGGATAGCGGCGGCGGCAGCGGTGCTTTCACCTTCCAATTGCTTACGGCGCTCGGTTATCTGGCGAACTTCTTCTTCTAATCCGGCGAGTATCCCCTGAGCCACGTCCATTTCGTCTTCCAACCCACTCTGGCGGTTGGCGATATTTGCCAGGTTCTGAAAATACTGTTCCTGCTGCTCGGTCAAAGCTTTTTGGCGCTCGGTCAATTGGGTGCGCCGTTGCCGGACATTTTCCAGTCGGGTAACATACTGAGTAACTTCGGCCCGCTGGCGCTCACGTTGCTCCTCGGTCTGGCGGGCCTGGGCCAACAAGCTTTGCATTGCGGCTTCCTGGGCGGCGATATGGGTAGCCTGACCTTTTTGCTCGGCAAGGGCGGCGGCGTGCAAAGCTTCCAGTTCAGTCCGGCGGGCGCGACTGCTTTCGAGAGCCAGTTCCAGGCTAACCCGTTCCTGGGCTTCGCGCTCACGCTGGCGGGTCAGGCCGTTGAGCCGCTCCCGGTCTACTGCTACCTGTTGCTGCAAATGCTGGGCCTGGGTGTGCAATTGACTGCCGGTCTGGTGCAACTCCGCCAGCCGCGAGCGTTGCCGGTTTTGGATAGCGCGGGCGGTTTCTAACTCACGCTGCAAACTTTCGAGGGCAGTTTTGGCCCGCTCAAAGGCGGTTTGTGAAGCCCGTTCCTGCTTTTGGGCGGTTTCCAGATTAGTCCGCAGCTTGCGATAGCGATCACCATAGTGCCGTTTGAGCAAAACCTGTAATTCTTCTTGCAGGGTATAATATTCTTCGGCTTGGCGGGCGTGGCGTTCCAGGGTCTTGAGGCGCGGCTCGATTTCGGAAATCATCAGGCCGACGCTGCGGGCGTTTTCTTCCTGTTTCGCCAGACTATGTTCGGCTTCGGCCTTTTTGAGATTGTACAGACCGATGCTGGCGGCATCCTCGAACAGGCCGCGCCGCTCTTCCGGCTTCTGGCTGAGGGCCGCATCTACCATGCCCTGAGTAATAACAGTGTATGTCTGGGAAAGCGGTAAGGTCGCTTCGGCGATGTCTTTGAGGCGCACCCGGCTTTTGTTGATATAATATTCGTTTTCGCCGGTGCGGTAGGCCCGCCGGGTGATGGTCACTTCGCCAAAATCGAGCGGCAGCTTATGGTCGGTGTTATCAAAGGTAATGCTGGCCTCGGCGTAACCCATGGCCGGTTTTAGATTGCTCCCGGCAAAGATGACATCCTCGGTCTTGCGCCCTCGCAGCACCGAATAGCGCTGTTCGCCTAGCACCCAGCGAATTGCATCGGCGATATTGCTTTTGCCGCTGCCATTTGGCCCGACAATCGCAGTAATCCCGGTATCATATAAAAATTCGGTCTTTTGGGCGAAAGTCTTAAAACCCTGAATTTGTAAGCGTTTGAGGTACATTTTGTAATCTATAATCTAAAATCTGAAATCTGAAATCTAGGGTCAGAAGATGGTGGAGGAAATACAGCTAGTGGTTTTGGCAATTTACTCAAAGCTCAAACCTTTCCTGCTGACCTTAGATTTCAGATTTCAGATTTCCCTATATCAGCTTAAACTCTGCCGAAAAGCTTCAATCACTTTGGGGTCATATTGCTGTCCGATATGGGCGGTCAGGAATTTTAGAGCCTCACCAGTGGACATCGGCTGGCGATACGAGCGGGTAGCAGTCATGGCATCGTAGGCTTTGCAGACCAGGATAATCCGCGACCCAAGTGGAATCTCTTCCCCGTGTTTACGGCCCGGATACCCGCCTTGCCCGGTATACCATTCGCTCTGATTGGCTACCAGCAAGGCCACTTGTTCCCAACCGCTAATCGTTCTCAGAATTTCCGCGCCTTTCAGGGCGCTGGATTGCAAAATTTCCAATTCATCATCGGTCAGGCGACCCGGTTTATTAAGAATAGTCAGCGGGACTGCCACCGAGCCATAATTGTGCAAAAGACCTGCCAGCCGGATAATTTCCACCTCGGCTTCCGGCAGACCCATTTTTCGGGCGGTGGCTACGGCATACGCTCCTACCCGGCGACCTTGCTCTTTCAGACTGGGGGAAAGCACCGCCAGGGTGTTGAGCATGATTTCAACATAGCGAACTATCATTTGCTGGATAGTCCGCTCGTGTTCGGTTTTTATCTCATGCAGAGCCGCCGAAAATTCACGGTAGGCCGGGTCGGTTTCCCGACCCTTGAAAATTAGTTTAAGCCGCTCTAGCTCGGCCTCAAATCCGTCATTCTGGTGGTTGGAAGACATAATGCCAGCTTTCCCGGTTAATTCAGGTTAATTCAAGCGCCAATCGGGTAGCAACCGAACAAATAGTAAGGCCTAAAGCCTAAAAGATTTATAGCTGATTATAGCTGAATAGAATAATCCAATTTCCGAAAGGCGATTGCATAGTTTAGATATACCAGGGATAAGCCTTGCCATCTTAACACTCTCGGCCCAGCTTTGCAACCCATTTGTGGGATAAGTTATCCACATCTTTATATCGAAATATGGTTGACAAAAGCGGTTGCCAAAAGGTATAATGCGGCATACTAGGCCGGGATGGGCCGCTATTAAAGTCAGCATTACGCGGGTGGTACGCGAATTGGCTTAGCACGCTGTCTTGAAAACAGTCGCCCGAAAGGGTTGGGGGTTCAATTCCCTCACCACCCGCCACCACTAACCTAACCAAATAGTTTGCCGCACGACTCACCGGAAGCCATAAGCCAAATGGGGAGGTGCCAGAGAGGTCGAATGGGGCCGCCTGCTAAGCGGTTATAGCCTAATCCGCTATCGAGGGTTCGAATCCCTCCCTCTCCGCCATTGGT
>JBBRSG010000156.1:0-11403 GCA_038245615.1 Chloroflexia bacterium
AAAGGTTGGAATTATGACGCTAACCAGAGGTTTTGGCATAGCTTAAAAGTACCGCAAGATTTTCGCCAAGCGAGGCCGTAAATTAGTCAGAATTTGCCGGTCTAGCGCGGTCAGAGGCTTGACCAGCGCCAAAAACAGCACGATATAACCCACATAAACCAGCCCGGCAAGAATTAGATTCCAGAAACTTTCGCCGTTAAAGAGCAATCCCAAGAGGCCACCGCTGATTATCCCTAATAAGATTTTCACCGAAAAAGCCCAGCTTAGATTGCCGAATAAATCCCGCAGCAGCCAAAACCCGGTCAGGCTGGCTAGACTGTTGGCAACGGTGGTAGCGATTACCGCTCCTAAAGCGCCAAACGGCGGGATTAGTAGCAGGTCAAGCAGAATATTTAGCAAGCTGTAAAAAGCGTTCCAGCGCAGGGTAATATTCTGACGGCCTTTGACATTTAGAAAAGCCTGGGTAAAAGTCCCCCCCGCCAGCGCATTGATAAGCTGTTGGATGACAAATAGCTTGACCAGCAAAGCGACCGACCCATAGCGATTGCCAAATAATAGTATCACCAACGGAGTGGAGATAACCAAAAGCCCCGCCATCGTCACCCCGATTAAAAGCAGATTGAAGCGATAGTAATAGGCGAAATAGCGTTGCAGCCCTTCCTGGCCTCTTTCGACGGCGACGGTGGCAATAATCGAATTGAGCGCTCCAGCCCAGCCTATCACCAAAACCCATAGCCGGGCAATCATCAGGGCGGCAAGATTATAATATCCAATCGCGGCGGGGTCGGAGGCCAGCAACCCCAATAATAAAACATCAATCTGCCCAGCGAGGCCCAGATTTAGCAACTTTATCAGCCACATATCGCGGCAAAAGCGCCGGATTTCAGCGAGGCGAGATTTTCCCAGCTCACCCGACCCGGCCTGCAAGTGACCGAGGCCTGACCCGCGCCACAAAGTATAGAGTAAACCAGCTAAAATCGTGCCAATATTTGCCAGCGCCAGACTGAGAATTATTATAAAAGCGCTAGGGGTATTGAGCCAAAACCACAAGATTACAAACACCAAGCTGCCAAGTTGGGCCAACAGCCGGATAATCTCAAGCTGTTTGACCCAGAATTGACCGCTAAAAAAGGTTATTATTAGCTCTACCACCCCATACAATAAATAAAGCCCGATGACCAAAAAGGAATTTTCGGCTAGAAAAGGCTGGTTTAGCCAGGCCGCGATTTGGGAGCTAAATCCCCAAAAGAGCAGAGCCACCCCCAAACTAACCATAATCCGTAGCCGAAGAAAGTGAGCCAGTAGCAGATATGGCCCGTTTTGATGCTCATGGGTCGCGTTTAGGTCGGGGATAAAGCGCAAAAGGGCATCGTTTAGCCCCAGATTTGAGAGCAAAACTACGAAGGTGACAAGGCTGATAATCAGGCTATAGGTGCTATAGTCGGGTTGGTCGAGGCGGCGCACCACTACTACCAGCAAAATCATGCTCAGGACTATTTCCAGGGAGCGGCCCAACTGCCCCCAGCCCATGGCCTGTAAAAATTTGGTTCGGTTCAGCATATTTTTACATCAGGCCAATGTTTTAAGGCCTAGACCAGCCAGCCGGTAATAATTTCCAATTGATTGGTGGAGTCGCGATTAGTCAGAGTATAGGCCAGTCCCGCCGGGATTAGGACTGTATCGCCTTTGTCCAAAGCTTGAGGGGTAAAATCCTGGGTGGGCGAGGTAATCTGACCTGCGCCAGCCAGATTGGTCAGCAAAACGAAGCTCTTGGCGGTGGCCTGAAAATTGGCGGCTTGCGATATTTGCCAAACTTCCGAGATGAAATACTCGCATTCCACCAACCGGGTGCGCTCATAGCCCTCGGCGGCAACTGGGGCAGGATGGGTAATCGGCAGATTGCGATAGTCCAGATTGACAGCCTGCAACCCCTTTTCAATGTGAATCTCGCGCCCGGTGCGTCCCCAATCATAGAGCCGATAGGTTATATCCGAGTCCTGCTGCAATTCATAGACCACGATGCCTTTGGTCAGGGCATGAACCGTGCCAGCCGGGATAAAAACCACATCCCCGGCCTTTACCGGCGATGTTTGGAGAAAGCGCACTATATCCTGATTTTGAATGGCCTGGCCCAATTGCTCACGGCTGGTCGCCTCGTCGTTCAGGCTATAGCAAATCGCGGCCTCCGGCCCGGCCTGAATGATGTACCAAAATTCGGTTTTGCCAAACGGCGAGTTTTCCAGCTTTTGAGCCAGGGCATTATTGGGATGCACTTGAATCGAAAGGTTTTCGCGGGCATCTATAAATTTTACCAGCAACGGAAATTTGGGATAGGCCTCAGCGGACGACCCGACCAGCTTGGCCCCATATTCCTCAAAAAGCTGACCTAACTTGCGGCCCGCCAGTGGGCCGTTTGTAACCGTGCTATCGGAGTAAGCTTCCCAGCTTTCGCCAAGCGGGGCATCCTTTGGCCCGACCCGGCCCAGTTCGTCCGCCAGCCAGCGCCCGCCCCAAACCACTTCCTTGACATAGGGTTCTAAGCGCAGGGGATAAAATAATTCGCTCATAGCAGCTACCTTTTGTTTATTTGCTATACAACTCAGGACTTTCGCTTGCAAATGGTCTCAAGCTGGAAAAATATATCTTTGGAAAATTACTGAGTAAATTTTCCAAAGATATACTAAAACTGCTTTCGAGGTTTAGCAAAGATTTCCGTAAATCCGAAAACCATGTCGAGCGAGCGTCCTGTAAATACAACCGAGATTAGCCTTTTGCCAGGGCCTCGCGGTCTATCGTCGAATAATATTTGGCGGCAGGGTGATGCACGACTAAAGCGGCGGTAGACTGTTCGGGGTCAAGCTGGTGGGCTTCCGTGATGCTGACTCCGATTTCGTCCGTGACTGGCATTAGCTCAAAAAGCTTTTGCTGGTCAGCCAGTTCGGGGCAGGCCGGATAACCCCAGCTATAGCGTTTGCCCTGTTCCACCTCTAAACCCAACTCGCGCCGTACCAACTGCTGCACATATTCGGCGGCAGCTTCCGCCAGACTGCTGGCAAGGCCGTGAATAAAGTAGGCCCGGCTGTAGTCGCCCGCCCGATTTAGTTGTTCGCAAAAAGCGCTGGCGGCTTGGCCCGCCGTCACCACCTGTAAGGGCAATACATCCGGTCTGAGATTTCCGGCCTGGTCGGTAGGCCACTCCTCGGCGAAATAGTCCACCAGACATAACCGCTCGCCACCGGGCTGACGCGGGAAATTAAAGCGGGTCAGTTCCCGACTAAAATCGGTCGGGTCGTAAACTGCCACAGCCTCGGAGGACAGGTCAAAACCGTTAGCGGCGGGTTGGGCTTTTGCCGGAAAATAACCATAAATCGCTTTAGGGGTCAAAAACCCTTCGCGCTCGGCATCCTGACGCAATTGGGCCAAAAGTGGCTCAAACTCGGTCTTTACCAGCCGATCATAGTCCCCAGGGCTGCGTTTTTTGTCGCTACCACCGCCCCAATGTAGCCGGAACAGAGTGTTTTTGTCCAGCAAGGCAAAAAGTTCATCCAACGGCAGTTTTTCGAGGGTTTTGAAGCCCCAAAAAGGCGGGTTTGGCAAAATCGCATCTTCTACCCCGCTGGGCCGCTTCGAGCCGTTATCCTGGATTTTTCCAGCAGTTTCGGCGGCGAGCCGAGCTTGAGTCGCGGCAATCCGGGCCTCGCGGTCAGCCTGTTTGGTCAGGGCATTATAGCCATCCTCAAGATTCTGCCCGGCGAATTTTTCGCGGGCCGCCGGGTCGGTCAGCTTGTCTATCGCGTCCAGCCCTTCAAAGGCATCTTTGCAATAGAACACTCCGCCCGCATAGGGCCGCTCGCTATCGCCATCAATGAAAGCGGTACGATAGCCATAGGGCCGGTTTATCGCCGCCCCGCCAATTAGCACCGGGAAATTCAGCTTACGCTCGTTTAGCTCCTTGACACACAGCGGCATCTGCTTGGAGGTGCTGACCAAGAGAGCCGAGAGGCCAATCGCGTATGCCCCGACCTCAATCGCTTTTTCGATAATCGTATTGACCGGAACTTGCTTGCCCAAATCGTAGACGGTATAGCCATTATTGGTCAAAATCGTATTGACCAAGCTTTTGCCGATGTCATGGACATCGCCAAAGACCGTCGCCAGCACGACTTTACCTTTGGTATAACCCTCTTTCTTTTCCAGATATTTTTCAAGCTGCGACACCGCCTTTTTCATCACCTCGGCGGATTGCAGCACAAACGGCAGGATTAGTTCGCCCGCTCCGAACTTGTCGCCGACCTCTTTCATGGCGGGTAGTAACACTTCGTTCAGGGTCGGGACAGCCCCTCGGTTGCCAACTTCGAGGTCAATCAGCCCCTCAATCCCGTCTTTCTTGCGGTGCAAAATCTGATAGTGCAACTTTTGGGCCACGCTCATCCCTTCGGTCACATCCTCGACCACCTGCTTTGAACCAGTGGTAGCGTTCTGCTCGAAATATTCAATAAAACGAGGGAGCGCCTGCGGGTCGCTATTGAAAATGAGTTCGTTACATAGCTTGCGCTGGTCTTCCGGGATTTCGGCATAGGGAGTAATATGGGCGGCGTTGACAATCGCCATGTCCAGCCCGGCTTTGACCGCATGATGCAAAAAGACCGAATTCAGAACGGCCCGCGAGCGTTGGTTGACCCCAAACGAGACATTGCTGACCCCCAGAATCGTCATACATTCCGGCATTGCGGCTTTGACCAGCCGTATACCTTCCAGGGTGGCGGCGGCATCCTCCCGCAAATCCTCTTGCCCGGTTGTCACCGGGAAAGTCAGAACATCGAAAATCAGGGCGCTATCTTCCAGACCGTAATCGTTATGCACGATGTCGCGGATACGTTGGGCGATTGCCAGCTTTTTTTCGGCGGTGTGGGCCATGCCCTCTTCGTCAATCGTCAGAGCGATGACCGCCGCGCCGTGTTCACGGACACTCGGCAAGACCGCTTCGATCCGCTCGCGTCCCCGCTCCATGTTAATCGAATTGACAATTACCCGACCTGGGGCAGCCTTGAGCGCCTCGGCAATCGTGCTGGCCTCAGTCGAGTCAATCACTAATGGCGCATCTATCGCCGTCGAAAGCTTCTTGATAGTCCGGCGCATCTGCTCGGTTTCGTCGCCGCGCTCGGTCAGGGCCACACAGACATCCAGGGTATGCGCCCCACCTTCGACCTGTTCGCGGGCGATATTCATCAGGCCCTCGTAGTCGTCCGCCAACAGCATTTGTTTGGCCTTCTTACTGCCCTGACTATTGACTCGCTCACCGACCAACAAGGGGCGGGGTTCTTGCCGCATACTGGTGGCTCTTATCCCGCTCGAAAGCAGGGGATAGCTGGTGAAAGCCCGTTTGGGCGCAGGCGAACCCCAGACCGCCTCGACCACTTGCCGGATATGCTCAGGGGTTGTCCCGCAGCAACCGCCGACCACGTTCAGCCCCAACTCTTTAACAAAGCTGGTATGGGCTTGGGCCAAACCTTCGGGGTTAAGGGGATATATCGCCTTGCCGCCCTCATTTAGTGGCAACCCGGCATTGGGTAAGCAACTCAGCTTGAGCCGGGAGTGTTCTGAAAGATAGCGCAGCGGGTCGCGCATCAAATCCGGGCCAGTCGAGCAATTCAGGCCGATGATGTCGGCATCCAGGCTTTCCAGGGTGGTCATTACGGCGGCAATATCAGTCCCCAAAAGCATCGTCCCACTGGTATCAATCAGCGATACCTGAGCTTGAAGCGGTAGCCAGCGTCCGGTATGGTGCATCGCGGCCCGAATGCCGAAAATTGCGGCCTTGACTTCCAGAATATCCTGGCTAGTTTCGATCACCAGCACGTCCGAGCCGCCTTCGATAAGGGCGGTGGCCTGTTCGGTAAAAACCTTGACCAGTTGGTCAAAGCTGACGCTACCCAAAACCGGGTCTTCAGTTGAGGGCAAAAAGCCAGTCGGCCCAATCGAGCCAGCCACAAAGCGAGGACGGGTGGGGTCTTGTTCGGTAAAGCGGTCGGCGGCACGGCGCGCAATCGCGGCGGCGGCGTAGTTAATCTCGTAGGTCTTTTCGCCCAGGCCGTATTCGTCCAGCTTGAGACGGCTACCGGTAAAGCTATCAGTCTCGACGACATCCGCCCCAACCCGGAAATAATGATTGTGGATTTCCTCGATAACTTCGGGCCGGGTGAGGGTCAAAGCCTCGTTGCAGCCTTCATATTTCAGCCCCCCATAATCGGCGGCGGCTAACTCGAAGGACATCAGCAAAGTACCCATCGCCCCATCGTAGACCAAAACCCTTTTTTCCAATTCCTGCCAAAAACGGCTGGCGGCATAATCTTTTTTCACCGGGTAGTGGCTCAAATTGAGGCTAGAATTATAGCTAAAATTGGTTGCCAAAGCTCTTCACTCCTTGTCATCAAGATTCAAAAAAGCCTTCCGGCATATATGGAAGGCTTCAAGTTCCCGCATGTGGACGGGCCTATCTTTCCCTGTGCCGGGCTGGTTAGCACCTTACCGACAATGCGGGCAGGTTGCTAGAGGTTCATCGGGCCAGTTCCCTCGCCTCTTCTGGATAGTTGTAATACTATTTACTTGGAGGGCATTTTAGCACAAAACCCAATCAAGGTCAATTTCAAAGCCGTTTAGCCGAAAACTAGGAAGCTGCCGCCAACTTCTCCGGTTGGGGCGCATTCGCTTTCTTGTGGCGGGCGTGCTGCTCGAACATGGCTTTGAGATAGTGACCGGTATAGGAATTGGGGTTTTCGGCTACGACTTCGGGGGTACCCTGGGCCACAATCTGCCCGCCCCGGTAGCCGCCCTCCGGCCCGACATCCACAATCCAGTCCGCGACCTTGATTATATCGAGATTATGCTCAATCACCACGACGGTATTGCCGGTGTCCACCAACCGTTGCATTATGTCAATCAACTTGGCGACATCGTGGGTGTGCAACCCGGTGCTGGGTTCGTCCAGCATATATAGGGTTTTGCCAGTCGCCCGCTTGGAAAGCTCGGTTGCCAGCTTGACCCGTTGAGCCTCACCTCCCGAAAGGGTCGTGGCCGGTTGCCCCAGCCGAATATAGCCCAATCCCACGTCCACCAAAGTATCCAGCTTGTTTTTGATAGCCGGGACGTTGACAAAAAACTCACTGGCGCTCTCGACCGTCATATCCAGCACCTCGGCGATATTCTTCCCCTTGTAGTGGATTTCGAGAGCTTCACGGTTGTACCGCGCCCCGTGACATACTTCGCAGGGAACATAGACATCCGGCAGAAATTGCATCTCGATTTTGATGATGCCATCGCCCTCGCAGGCTTCGCAGCGTCCGCCTTTGACATTAAAGCTGAAACGCCCAGGCTCGTAGCCACGAGTTCGGGCTTCCGGCACTTTCGAGAAAATCTCGCGCATAGGGGTAAACACCCCGGTATAAGTCGCCGGGTTCGAGCGGGGAGTACGGCCTATCGGCGATTGGTCAATTTCGATGATTTTATCAATATTTTCCAGCCCAAGCAGGGTATCATGTTCGCCTGCCCGCTCTTTCGAGCCGTAGAGCAGATGGGCCAGTTTGCGATAAAGGGTATCGGTAATCAAGGTGCTTTTGCCACTCCCACTTACCCCGGTCACAGCAATAAATTTGCCGAGCTGAATTTCCAGGTCAACATTTTTCAGGTTATTCTCGCGTGCGCCCTTGAGCAAAAGCGATTTGCCGTTGCCCTTGCGCCGATGGCTCGGAATCGCAATCTCCAGCGCCCCCGAAAGATATTTGCCGGTTATCGAGGCCGGATTGTGAGCAACTTCATCGGGCGTACCGTGGGCCACCAACTGTCCGCCGTGAATTCCCGCCCCTGGCCCCATATCTATCAAATAGTCCGCCGAGCGAATCATCTCCTCGTCGTGTTCGACCACAATCAAGGTATTGCCCAGGTCGCGCAACCGCAGCAGGGTCTTTATCAGGCGACCATTATCGCGCTGGTGCAACCCGATACTAGGCTCATCCAGAATATAAAGCACTCCCATCAGGCTGCTGCCAATCTGAGTTGCCAGCCGAATACGCTGGGCCTCGCCTCCCGCCAACGTTCCCGCCGAGCGGTCCAGGGTCAGGTAATCCAGCCCGACATCTTTCAGGAAACCCAGACGACTACGGATTTCTTTGAGAACCTGGCGGGCAATCATTACCTCACGCGGCGACAAAATGCCGCTACTGCTCTTGTGACCATCTTCGACCCACAGACCGTCCACAAACTCATAAGCGTCGGCGACCCCGGAGCGGGTTACATCCACAATGGATTTATCGGCTATCGTCACGCTGACCGCTTCCGGCTTGAGGCGGCTACCCTTGCAGACCGGGCAGACCCGGCTGCTCATAAATTTCTCGATTTCGCCCCGCATATAGTCGCTGTTGGTTTCTTTGTAGCGCCGCCGCAGATTGGGGATAATCCCTTCGTAGGTGGTTTCAAAAGAGCCGTTGCGCCTTTTTATCGTGACTGGCTCGCCGTTGTTACCATAAAGCAAAATCCCCAATTGCTCAGGGCTGTATTTATTGAGCGGCATATCGAGGTTAAAGCCGTGCATCTCCCCGACCACGCTGACCAACCCACTGGTGAAGGAGGCATCGTTTTGCATCAACTTGTTCCAGGGCAGTACCGCGCCCTGGGCCAGCGAGAGAGCCTTGTTGGGGACGACCATTTCGGGGTCAAGCTCTAAAACCTGGCCCAACCCGGTACATTCGGGGCAAGCCCCGTGCGGAGTATTAAACGAAAAGGTACGCGGCTCGATTTCGCCGACACTGATGCCACAATAGACGCAGGCGTAATTTTCCGAGAAAAAGAGGTCATCCCCCCCGACTACACTGACCGTCAGCAAGCCACCTCCCAGCTTCAGGGCGGTTTCGATGCTGTCGGTCAATCGCTGCTTTTCGGTATAGCTGCCATCCTCTTCCCGCCGAATAACCAGACGGTCTACTACCGCTTCGATAGTATGCTTTTTATATTTTTCGAGGTCGAAATCTTCCTCAAGGTCGCGCACTTCGCCATTTACTCGCGCCCGCACAAAGCCTTTTTTCCGCAAATCTTCAAAGATGCCTTTGTGTTCGCCCTTGCGGTCCTTGATAATCGGGCCGAGAATCATCAAGCGGCTGGCTTCAGGCAGGTCTCCCACCGTATCCACGATTTGCTGCACGGTCTGGCGGGTGATTTCACGACCACAGTTGGGACAATGAGGGTGTCCAATCCGGGCGAACAACAGGCGCAAATAGTCGTAAATTTCAGTAATTGTCCCGACGGTTGAACGAGGGTTGCGGCTGACCCCTTTTTGGTCAATCGAAATCGCCGGAGATAGTCCTTCGATATAGTCCACGTCCGGTTTTTCCATGAGGCCCAAAAACTGGCGGGCATAGGCCGAAAGCGACTCGACATAGCGGCGCTGCCCTTCGGCGTAAATCGTATCAAAGGCCAGGCTGCTCTTACCACTGCCGGATAATCCGGTTATTACTACTAACTTGTCACGGGGAATTTCAATATCAATATCCCGCAGATTATGTTCGCGTGCGCCACGTACAATAATTTTATCGTGCATTCCAATTCCTTTTTTAAGTAATAAGGGCTGAGTACCGGGTGTTGAGAGCTAAGATGCAGGTTTGAGCATAGGAAGATGTGAGGTTATATAATAGCACAAATTTACGCATTTTGCGACTCATGAAATTGGATTTTTACTTTAGTGACCCGCCGTCCTGACTGCTACCGTCCAACTCATCCTGGGGTTCGGTTTCGGCTTCACCGTCGCCGGGAGTTTCTTCGGTTTTTTCGGGCGGAGGGGCGACCTTAAAAGTAATGTTGGTATTAGTGAATATACACATTTCTCCAGCGATTTGCAGACTGGATTGGGCGATTTCCAGAGCCGATAGCTCGGTATGGCGCATCAAAGCTCGCGCCGCTGCCAGCGCATAAACACTACCACTACCAATCGCCGCCACCTTGTCATCCGGCTCGACTACATCGCCATCCCCGGATAGGATAAGCACCTGGTCTTTGTCCGCGACCAACAGTTGAGCTTCCAGGCGACGCAAAATCCGGTCACTACGCCATTCTTTAGTCAACTCGACGGCAGCTTTACGCAGATTGCCGTGATATTGTTCCAGCTGCACCTCGAATTTCTCGAACAGGGTTAGGGCATCGGCGACGGCCCCGGCGAACCCGGCGAGTACCTGTCCATCATATAAAGTACGAAGTTTGCGAGCGGTGCTTTTCATGACCGTTTCGCCAAAAGTTACCTGACCGTCCCCGGCCATCGCCACCTGACCGCCGCGCACGACCGCCAGAATAGTAGTTGCATGTGGTCTTTCCGTAAAAGTTCCTCTCATTCTGTTAAGATTTCTATTAAGATGATGTTTTAGCCGGGTGGCAAATGACCGCGAGCTTGCAACTTGCTAAGTAGATAAGTGGCATAGTCCGCCCCGGCTATTTCTAGCAAAATATCCTGCACGTTGGGCAACGGTTTTTGCCACAGCCAATCAGTTTGCAACCAAAAGCCGGGAATAACCGCCGAAGTATAGCGGCCTTTCGGGTCGGGGGCGACCTTGCGATATTTGCCGGTTTTGCCCAATTGATAGAAAGCGGCCTTATTTACGATTACGTCAATCAGCCAGTATTCCAGCACTCCCCCGGCCTGATATTCCGCTAATTTCTCGACTTTATCCCGCTCGACACTTTCGGGTGATACGATTTCGACTGCCAAATCCGCCGGGCCATCCAAGAAGGTTTCTTTTAACTGTCCCAGTCTGGCGGTGCTGATAAAAAGCACATCCGGTTCGCGGCCCGAACCGGGCAATTTCATCTGTAGACCGGCAGAATATACCTCACCCAAATCATAAGTTTCCGCAAACAAGCGAATTGCACTCTCCAGAAAGCCTTTGACATCCTGGTGTTTGCGACTGGCCGGGCTACTCATAAGCTCTATTTCTCCATCCACCCACTCCGCATAGGTATCTTCGTCGGCCCATTCCAAGAAATCGGCATAGCTGACCTTGCCACCAGGAACAGGAGCGCCCGCCATGTTTACCGTCACAGGCTGAATGGCTTCAACGGTTTCAAGGGTCTGAACAGCTTGTTTAGTTCTCAGTTCGGTCATATTGTACTCCTTAGACCTATTCTGGTTAGCTGGCGGGCGGCAAATGACCCCGCGCTTGCAACTTGCCAAGCAGGTAACTGGCATAGTCCGCCCCGGCTATTTCAAGTAAAATATCCTGCACATTAGGCAGAGGTTTTTGCCACAACCAAGCTGTTTGTAGCCAAAAACCGGGAATAGCTGTCGAATTATATTGGCCTTGAGCATTGAGCGCGATTTTGCGATATTTACCGTTTTTGCTCAATTGATAAAAATCGGCTTTATTT
>JBBRSG010000157.1:0-11371 GCA_038245615.1 Chloroflexia bacterium
AAATGTGACTATTCAGCCCGCCTGAATTTCGGATAGGTTTTTATTTGACTTGAATTGAAGTCGCGTTGGACAGACCCGCCACCCCGGTTTGAGGAGCAAGGCTGACGGTGATTTCTTTGGCCCACTTCATATCGTTGAAGCCCGCGCCCTGGCCTAATTTTTCATTAAACATACGGGTATCTTTGGTCAGCCGGAAGCTTATTTGCTCGGTGCTGTCCTTTTTTTTGCCAGAAACAAGGTCGCCCTGAACCGTAATTGAGGTCAAAGTTACCGCCGGATAAGCCTGAGTGGGGCGATTTGGGGAAGAAGGCAACCAGATGTCTTTGGCGGCGGTGCTATGGTCGAGATATTTTAAGGATTGTACCTCAGCATACATTCCGGTTTCCAGTTTGGCAAAGGTCAGGCTCTCGCTATCGTGATGAAAGTAGGTGTCGGCATCCAGATTGATACGGGTATTAGTCCAGTCGGTGCGGAGAGTAAAATTATCGTTGCCTTTACCGACAATGTAGCCTTTGAGGAGGAAAGCCTGGGGCATACGGATACTGCGAGTGGTGCGTTCGTTAAAGCGGTCGGTCAGGTCATCGGCTTCGATTAACATACCGGGCATCAGGTTGGCATACGAGGCAGGATTTTCGCCCAGAAAATATTCGGTGTCGGGAGTAATTTGAAGGGTACGAAGCTTGCCGTCGGGCTGTTTGATGGTAAAGCGAGTATCCTGTTTGGCGGTCACAGTCCCCACCACCAAAGCCGAGGGCGAGGAAGCGACAGCATTTTCGGTAGCAAAAAAGGTGTGAGAAAAGGTTGAGATTAAGATTAACCCGGCAAAAAGAAAGGTGAGAGTGGTAAAAAGAGACTTTTTCATGGCTGGAGCTGCTCCTGGAACGAAAGTAAGACGATAATTAAGAGTTCAAAGTCAGGTCTGAATTATTCAAATTTAGATTTATACTTGTATTATGGAACTAATTTTAAGGATTGGCTATAACGAGGAAGTACTGTTTTAAGGCGCAAAGCTTCCTATGCCAAAAACAGTACCATTGGGCAAATGCGGAAAAAGAGAACGGTTACAGTTGATTTATAATCCGTTCAAGTTCGGCGGTGAATTTGGGCATGCTGGCCCGGAAAAAGCCGCCTTCCAGTCCCATTATGCGAAGTTCACGAAGGGCATCGGGGGCGGCGGTGGGGTCGAGGGCCACCTGCCGAAAGAGTTCCAGACGGCGCAACCCGACTTCGTTCAGCACTCCGATTTGGGCCAGCTTTTCGAGCAAGGCCACTACCTGACGAGCCAGAGCCGGACGATAGCCCAGTCCAGCGGTCAACAGGGCCAGAGCTTCGGGCCAGCCCTGGTCTTCACTGAGCCACATGGTATGCCAGACTTTATCGAGCGCCCATTCTCGCCATTTGAGGTCGCTTACCCGGTCACGCAGGGTCGGGAAATTTACGCTCCATTCTTCTAACCGGATATTGAGATATTCCAGACCACGCCGATTGATTTTTGCCAGACCTTGCTCGTCGTAGCGGTGAAGCGGGTCGAGCAGCCAGCGCCGCAAAGCAGTGTTGACGGCGGGATGGACAATCATCAGACGGCCTGGCTCGAACAGGAAAGCGTAGCGTTGGTCAAGGCGTTCCAGAACTTCATTGACCGGGAGTAGGTCGGGGCGCAAATCGAAGAGCGCGGCCAAAAGGCCCTGTTCGGGGCGGCGCAAGCTTGCCAGGGCGTAGAGCTTGAGGCGGTCAGGATGTCCGGCCATTAGTGCGTCATTGGCGAACAGGTCCAGCAACCGAGCTTCGGGGGATTGGCCTGGCAGTGGCAAGGGCAATTCTGAAAGCGGCAGGCCGGTTTCCAGCAAGAAGGCCGCTAACCGTGCCACCAGCGGTTGTCCGGCGGTTACAGCTTCCAGATGGCGCAGGGTTTCGGGTGAGGTATAGGCCGGACGATTGGGCGGCAGAGAGTTATCGGCGTAACCGGCTTGCTCTAGTTCAAAGAAACGGCGCAATTCGGGCTGGTCAAAGCCTTTAAGATTGTAGGCGGCAAAGCGTTCCGGGGCGGTCAACTCTGCCATATTTTCAGGTAGCCGCTCGCCACTGAGGATAAAGCCGACTTGTGAGCCACATTCTTCTAGCATCGGCTGGAAAATGGTGGTCGCGGCTTCGGCTACCAGCTCGAAATTATCCATAAAAAATAATAAGGGGCGCTCGCTACTCCAATCTTTGAGGCAACGCCCGATGGCCCTGGCACGATATTCCCAGACTGCCAGAAGTTCCGCCCCGGTGACGGTTTGAACCAGTTTTTTGGTTTCTTCCAGGGCGGTTTTATAAGGTTCAAAATAGCCCCCAGCGTTGTCGCGGATACAATGATTTTGCAAAATATCAAGTAGAACCTCTAATGGCAAGGTTTCGCCGGAAAGGATGGCTGCTAAACGGCTATCACGCTCGAAAACTTCGGCCCATTCCAGGCGAGTGACCCGAAACCGACGGGCAAACTCTTTTTCCTTGAGGGCAATATCGCGCAGCCGCAAGGTGAGACGGGTTTTACCAATCCCGGCAAGGCCACCGACTAGCGTAACCCGACTTTTGACCGGCTGGCTGGTTTTAGGAGAGCGCGACCCACTGCCTAATAAACTGCCCAAGAAGCCTTTGCGGTTGCCAACCATATCCAGGAGCATTTCGCGGAAGCGTTCCTGCGCCGCTTCCCGACCTATGAAATTACTGCTCGGCAACTTTTTGGAGGTGTTATCCGAGGGTGGATTTACTTGGGGTGGCTGATTATCAAACGCCTCTGGTTCAAAAGACATATCTTTTCTTTCTAGCTTATTATCCAAGCAACCTCATTCTATACTAGATGGGTAGAGGGAGCAATTCTAGGGGGCAGGACTGAGGACTGAGGACTGAGGACTGAGGACTGGGTTACTTACGATTTACGATTGAGTAACTCAGTACTGCCCCCAGAATAGTAAATCGTGATTTGCCGACCCCCGAAAGTAAATATGCTATAATCGGGAAAGTAGTCGCTCGATGTAGCTCAAAACAGATGAGTAAAATAAAGCTAAATTTTTTAGAAATGAAAGGAGCGCGATACCTATGGCGGTAGTGCGTACTTCCCAGATAGATTTGAAGGTAAACGGCGATGGAGCTTATGTCTACGTAGTCGAGCCGGATGATGATGCCTCGCATCCGGGGCTGGTTTTAATTCAGGAGTGGTGGGGCATCGAGTCGCATATTATCGAGTTGGCGCACAAGCTGGCGGCAACCGGGTTCGTGGTAGCCGTGCCGGATTTATATCATGGCAAGGTGGCGACTGAGCCGAATGATGCCACAAAATATTATATGATGCTAACCAGTAACATAGATAAAGCTGCCACCGAGATTATAGGGGCGCTGGATACCCTCAAGGGGATGAGTAACGTCGAGCCAAAGCAACTGGGCTTGATGGGGTTCTGCGTAGGTGGCTTTCTGACCTATAAAGTGGCCGAGCGTTACGCCGGACTAGGAGCGGTGGTGTCTTTTTACGGCGGGGGCTATGACCCCAATCCGGCGGAGGTTACGCAGGTCAATGCCCCGGTGCTGGCGGTTTACGGCAGTCAAGATGGCAGCATTTCAGCGGAGCAAAGAGCGAAGGTGGAAAAAACTTATAAGGACGCAGGCAAGGATTTCACCTTGAAAGTGTATGATGCTGGTCACGCCTTTATTAATCCCGATCATGGAATGGGCAACGAAACGGCGGCAGCCGAAGCCTGGCCGGTAGCAATTAACTTCCTGCAATCCCATCTGGTATAACCCAGCGTCAGGTATCATCCATTCAAGCAAGATTTCACTTAGCGCAAAAAGTTAAGAGTTTAAAAGTAATCAGGGAGAAAGCGGTTGCTTTCCCCCTGATTTTTTAGGCTACTAGACTGTTATAATGCACCCCGGTCAGTTCTTCCGAAACCGACCAAAGTTTGGCGGCAAGGGCAAGGTCGTAGGATTGGGGAGCAGAACGCACTTTTTTGGGATAACCCCGCAATTCGTTAAAGCCGTCTGGCCCAATATAGTCGCCACCCTGTACATCGGGCGAGGTGGCAGCAAAGAGGGTGGGTAACGCGCCTCTCGCGGCACTCTGGGCGATAAAGCGATTCGATAGCGACATTAAAGCGGCTCTGAAAGCCGAACCCTGCATATTTGGGCCGACAAACTGGAGATTAGTGGCAGCGTAGCCGGGATGGGCCGCCAGACTGAGGGCGGTAGTGCCACCAGTGGCAAACTTGCGCTGTAGCTCGTAGGCAAATAGCAAATTTGCCAGCTTGCTCTGGCTATATGCTTTGTTGGGGTCATAGCTAACTTTACCCTCAAGGTCGGCAAAATTAATTTCGCCGGAGCGATGCAAAAAACTGCTGGTGGTTACGACACGAGCTTGAGGGGTTGCCAGAATAAGCGGCAAAAGCAAGCCGGTCAGGGCGAAATGGCCCAAATGATTAGTACCGAACTGCATCTCAAAGCCATCGGCGGTTTGGCGATAGGGAAGAGCCATAACCCCGGCATTATTGCTCAAGATATGTAACGCGGAGTAGCGTTGGCTAATGGTGTCGGCGAAGCGCTGCACCGAGGCCAGGTCAGCTAAATCGAGGGGTTGAAGGTCGAGCGAGGCTTTCGGTAACTCGCGGCGAAGGGCGTTAGCGGCTTCTTCGGCCTTTTTCGGGTCGCGGCAGGCCATTACGACGGTTGCGCCTCGGCGGGCCAATTCGCGGGTTATTTGATAGCCCAGGCCGATATTAGCGCCGGTAACAACAACCGTTTTTCCAGTTTGGTCGGGGATTTTGTCCGCCGTCCATTTATTTTGAGCAGTCATTAGAAAATTCTCCGGTAGAAAAGTGGTTAGTGGTCAGTGGTCAGAAGGCTAGTTTTGAGTTTTGAGTTAAAATGCCAGCTATTAGCCGGACTTTCTCAGCCCTCAGCATTATACTTTCTGACCTCGGTAAACTTTAGCATAGAAGGGGTCTGCGGCGCGGGTCATTTGCGGAAATATTGCGGGAAGTTTAGGGATTAGCTAATCAGCAAGGATTGGACTGCTAGATGTCAGTCCAAATTGGTGGGTTACAGGGGTGATGAATAAAGTTACAATAAAGCTGGAAAGATTAAAGTCAGCTTTTGAATAAAGAAGAAGCTTAGGAAAAGGATATATATGCGACGGCGACAATTTACGATAGAGCAGGGATTGAACTTTGGCGGGCGGGTGCTATTGCTGAATGTAGGGCTATTTGTTTTCAGTTTTGGGATTATTCTGGTGGCAAAGGCTGGGCTGGGATTAGGGTCGTGGGACGTACTGCACAAAGGCTTGAGTTTGCACACTCCGCTAAGTTTCGGTCAGGCTTCGCAGGCCACCGGGCTGATAGTGATTCTAGTTTCGCTATTTTTGGGGGTTAAGCCAGGGCTGGCGACCATCTGTAATATGTTTTTTGTGGGCTTCTGGATGGATATGCTGATTAATAACGGAGTAATACCGGATGCCGGGCCATTGGGCGGGTTGGTGGCGCAACTGGCCTGGGTTGGAGCGGGAATTCTGGTGCTGGGGTTGGGGTCGGGCATGTACATCAAAGCCGGGCTAGGGGCCGGGCCACGTGACAGCTTTATGCTGGCGCTGGTGACACGCACCGGGTGGCGGGTGGCGGTATGCCGGGCAATTATAGAAATTATGGTATGTATAGTCGGCTGGCTAATTGGCGGGCCGGTGGGGATTGCGACGGTAATTGTAGCTTTTGGATTAGGGCCATCGGTTGAATTGGGCTTTAAAATATGCCGGGTCAAAGTAGAGCGGTCAGCCAAAGTAGTTGCCCCCAAAGTAGAGGTAGTGCAGGTCGGATAAAGCAGTTAAGTCAGAGGCATAGTACTTTTGGCGGTACATTAAAAATATTTCGTAGTTTAATAATCTATGTTATAATAGGGTATAGGAAATTTGGGCTATGTACCCTGTACCATTTGGGCTACTTTGTTGTATAATAGTAGTCACCGGGACAAATTTCCTATAGCGCGAAAGAGGTGTTACTACGAGTACCGAATTTAACTCCGCTAAAGTCGAAAAACCTAATACTAATATTAGAGGCCGCCTGGAGCGTCCGCGTTTGTTGCTCGTGGACGATCATCCGTTGTTTTTGCGAGGGGTTCGACTTACCCTCGAAGATTGCGGCGAATTTGAAATAATCGGCGAAGCATCGGACGGGCAGAAAGCCATTAGCATGTCCGACAATCTACAACCGGATGTCATCTTGTGCGATATTAATTTGCCGGGAGGGATGAACGGGCTGGAAGTCAGCCGGGTTATCAAGCGCCGTCTGCCGCAGACCGCGATTATCATTCTGAGCGTTTATGAGGATGACGAGCAGCTTTTCAACGCTATTCGGGCTGGGGCCGCGGCCTATTCCCCCAAAGACATCAGCCCCGATGATTTGATAAATATCGTGCGGCGGGTGGCTAACGGCGATTACATTATCAATGAGAATGTGTTGTCCAAGCCGATTGTCGCCAAGCGGGTATTAAATCAGTTTCGGGAGTTGGCAACCGCCGAGAACGAGCAAGAGCCAATTTTTGCGCCGCTGACCAACCGTGAGGTCGAGATTTTGGACTGTATTGCACACGGCAATTCTAACAAAGAAATTGCCCGTAATCTCTCAATAAGCGACCAAACGGTGAAAAATCATATCACCAGTATTTTGAAAAAGCTGAACGCCAATGACCGGACGCAAGCGGTTATCACGGCTCTGCGGCACGGCTGGATAAAAATGTCCACCGATATTACCGGTAGTGGTCGTTCAGGTAACTTCTAGTTTGGGTCGGCCTATTTTAAGATAGTTTTTAAGCCTGTGCGGTGTAAGTTATACCGCAGCAGGCTTTTTTGTGAGTAATTGGCAGGAAAAGAAAAAGGGAGTGGCGATGTACGGCGGAACACGGCGGGTAGTGATTACCGGGCTGGGAGTAGTTAGCCCGTTGGGGTTATCATTGGCGGATTTCTGGCGGCGGTTGAGCCAGGCTGAAAGCGGGGTTGGGCCGATTACTCTTTTTGATGCGGCAGGGCTGGATTTTGATGTTAGAATTTCGGCGGAGGTTAAGGGTTTCAAGCCGGAAGACTGGATGCCCGCAAAGCAAGCCCGCCGGAGCGCCCGCTTTTCGCAATTTGCCAGTGTCGCGGCCCGCCAAGCCGTCGAGGATGCCCGGCTAGATTTGCCCAACGAAGACCGAACGCGGGTCGGGGTCGAGTTGGGGACGGCGCTAGGCGGGGACGCGGTGATGGAACACGAAATGGGGGTTTTTCGGGTGGAAGGTTGGCGCAAAATCAGCGCGACGCAAGGCCCAAACGTGATGCCGAATGTCGCGGCATTCCAAGTCGCCGCCGACCACGATATTCACGGGCCGTGTTATACCCCGGTGGCCTCGTGCGCCAGCAGCATTTTGAGCCTGGGTGAGGCTGCCCGCCGGATAACCTATGGGCTGATTGATGTGGCGCTGGCAGGCGGGTCGGAAGCCTGCGCGGTGGGGTCAGCCATCGGGACTTTTGCGGTCTTGCGGGCGCTCAGTCGTTATAACGATGAACCGGCGACGGCCTGCCGTCCCTTCGATGTCAGCCGCAATGGGACGGTAGTCGGCGAGGGAGCGGGAATGTTGGTGCTGGAAAGCGCGGAACACGCCGAGGCGCGAGGCGCTCAAATTTATGGCGAGATTGTTGGTTTTGGGGTCAGCCAGGATGCCTTTCATCTGGTTGCGCCTGAACCAGAAGGGCGGTGGGCGGCCCTGGCGATGCAAAACGCCTTGCACGAGGCCGGGCTTGAGCCGTCGCAAATTGATTATGTGGTGGCACACGGGACGGCGACGGATTATAATGATGCCGCCGAAACTGCCGCCCTCAAGCGGGTCTTTGGCAGTCGGGAGGATGTGCCGCCAGTGAGCAGTAATAAAGCAGTGCTAGGGCATACCCTGGGGGCAGCGGGGGCATTTTCGACTATCGCGGCGCTCCTGGCAATCCAGAATAGCCTGATTCCGCCGACTGGCAATCTGCACAATCCCGACCCGCGCTGCGACCTGGATTATGTGCCATTGGTGGCGCGACCCGCCGAGTTGGAATATGTGATGGTCAACGCCTTCGGGTTTGGCGGACAGAATGCTAGTTTGATCGTCAAGAAATTCAGGGCGAAATAATAAGTTAGGACTTTCGCTGGTAAAGCGTGGTAAACCCGGAAAAGTTATATTTGAAAAATTTACTGAGTAAATTTTTCAAATATAACCAAACTCGGTTTTGGAGTTTGATAAGGTTATCCTCAAATTAGAAAAATCATTCCAGGCGAAAGTCCTAAAAGTTTAGCTTTTAGTTGGATGAGATTAGAAGGATGAAGACAGAAAGGAATTGATTTGAAGCTTTTTAGTAAACGCGGCTCAATCGGGCCAGTGATGATGGGATTAGGACTACTTTTGAGCCTGGGGCTGGCGGCGTGTGGCGATGCTACGGCTACTCCAGCGGTAGGGGCGGGCAATGTGCCGACGGCAGGGACAACCACAAATGCGGCGGTGACTAAAACCGCTTCCGGCTTGCAAATTATTGATAATCAGGTCGGGACAGGGACGGAAGCCAAAGTGGGGGCGGCGGTCAGCGTCAATTATACCGGCTATCTGACTAACGGCACTAAATTCGATAGCTCAATCGGCAAAGCCCCTTTTGGTTTTACGCTGGGGGCGGGGCGGGTTATCAAGGGTTGGGACGAAGGCGTGGTCGGAATGCGAGTAGGCGGCAAACGTCGTCTGATTATTCCCCCGAACCTGGGTTACGGGGCGGCAGGGGCGGGCGGGGTCATTCCACCCAATGCCGAGCTAATCTTTGACGTGGAATTACTGGATGTGAAGCAGTAATACCGACAAATCGAAAATCTAAGGTCGAAAATCGAAAATCTAGGAGGTGGAATTACTGGATGTGAAACAGTAATACCGATAGTATTCCCCTAATTTAGTTATATTCAGCACGAGAGGTCACATTGCAGAATGTGACTTTTTGTATGACTTGTGGGCCACTCCGCTTGAGTTTTTTTCAGATATACTGAGGTAGTAACCTAGTGATTTGGAAACTACAGGCAAAAGAGAGAGGGGTAGCCAATGTTAAACCTTACCACAACTCCCGAAACGATAATCAAAGAAAATCGGATGAACGCGGCAATTGAAGTGCGGGATTTGCACAAGACTTATCCGGGCAAAAAGGCAGTAGATGGGGTCAGTTTTGCGGTATTGCGGGGCGAAATTTTTGGGATACTTGGGCCAAACGGAGCAGGTAAATCTACTGCGCTGGAAATGGTGGAAGGCTTGCGCGAGCCGGATGCCAATCCCGCGACGGTTCTCAAGGTGGATGGGCTGGAGGTACGCAACCCTAAGCAGCGGGAGGAGTTGCACCAGCGCATTGGGCTTCAGTTGCAAACCAGCAGTCTTTTTGACGAATTGACCGTGCGCGAAAATCTGGAAATGCTGGCGATGCTGTATCGTAAACCCCGCCTGATTAAGGATTTATTGGCGGAATTTGATTTGGAAGAAAAGGCAAAGGCCCAGTTGGATACGCTTTCGGGCGGACAGAAACAACGGGTGGCGCTGGCGGCGGCCCTGATTAATGACCCAACCATTATCTTTCTGGATGAGCCGACTACGGCGCTTGACCCGCAGGCCCGCCGCAATGTCTGGGAAAGTGTGCGAAAGTTGCAAGCGGCAGGTAAAACGGTGGTGCTAACGACCCACTACATGGAGGAGGCCGAGGTGCTGTGTGACCGGGTGGCGATTATGGAGAATGGGCGGATTGCGGCCCTGGGTAGCCCGGCCCAGCTTATCGGGCAGTATGCCAACGAGCAGACGATTTCGTGTCAGTTTGATAAACCTGATAAAAACGAGGGTCGGAGCTTGAGGGAGGAAGTGCTGCAAGGTCTACCTAATGTAATTCGGGTAGTGGTTAGCCCGGAGCGAGTGACTTTGTATACCAGCAATTTGACCAATTCGCTGACGGCACTTTTGCAGACCGCCGAGCGGATGCAGGTCACGCTGGCGGAGATTACGACCCATGCCCCCAGCCTGGAAGATGTGTTTCTTAATCTGACTGGCAAGGAGTTGCGGGATTAGCGGGCGGTTTCAGGAAGGTTTTAAGAAGAGTTAGGAAGAAACACTGGCAGAAAGGATTTCAGGGCGATGAATATCTTGATTAGAATGATTGGCTTTCAGTTCAAAATGCTGTTGCGGGACAAGGGGTTGCTGATTAGCAGTCTGGGGATTGCGCTGATTTCGATGTTGATTTTTGGGACGGTATTTGGCAATAACACGGCGATTGCTATCAAGGTGGGGCTAGTAGACCTGGATAAATCGGCGGTCAGTGGGCAGGTGACGGCGGCCTTGAAGCAAAATCAGGCTGTGAGTGTGACCGAGGGCGAGCAAACGAATTTAGTAACCCAGTTAAAAGAGGGGAAACAGGCGGCGGTAGTAGTACTCCAGCCGGGTTTTGGGGCGGGCCTGGCAAAGGCCGAGGCTAAAGTTCAGTATTTTGCCGACCAATCGGATATTATCGGGGCGGCCCGCGCTAAAGGGACGATTTATGGCATCTTCGATAGGGTAAGCAAGCAGGCCGGGGGCTTTAAGGATTTGATCCAGGTCGAGGAGCAGGCGGTAACGGCCCGGCAGTTTCGGCAGATTGATATTCTTACCCCTGGGATGCTGGGGCTGACGATTATGTTTGCCAATATGCCGATAGGTCTGGCTCTGATAACCTGGCGGCAACGCGGGACGCTCAAGCGACTGAATGCCACCCCTCTAAAAGCCTGGCAACTGGTAATTTCGCAGATTATCGCGCATCTGGCGCTGAGTTTGGGGCAGGCGGCGGTTATTCTGGGGCTGGGGATGGTGATTTTCAATGTGCAGGTTCGGCTGGAATGGCTACCACTTATCGGGTTGTTTACGGTGGCGGGAACTTTCAGCATTATTGCGCTGGGCTATGTAATTGGGAATTTTGTACCGAGGCGCGAGGCAGCCCAGCAAGTAGTCACCCTGATTTCGTTGCCAATGATGTTTTTGGGCGGAAGTTACTTTGTGACCGACAATGTGCCGGATTTCTTGAAACCACTGGTGGACATTCTGCCTTTGACCCACCTGAACCGGGCGTTTCGGGGAATTATGCTCAATGGGGCGGGGCTGGATGGGCTGCTAATCAATTTAGTGGTGCTGCTGACTTTCGGGATTGTTTTGCTAATCCTTTCAATCCGCACTTTCCGATGGTCACGTTAGCGAGCTTTAAGGTTAAGACCGGGGATGGTTAAACCAGGTAGGGGCAGGGGTTCGAGCGCACCGGGGCTACAGCTAGTGTGCCTTTTGGCAAAGCCGCCGGGCTAGGATACGA
>JBBRSG010000158.1:0-11261 GCA_038245615.1 Chloroflexia bacterium
GGAAGCCCGCCACCCTAGCCGTAATAAAAGCCAAAGAATGCAGCGTTGGCTCGATAAGGTTGACCGCAGCGTGGTAGGCCAGAGTGATATTCTGGTTTCGCTGACCAGCACCTTTCGGGATTACGTGATACAAGAAGGGTTACGAGAGGTCGGGGGTCGGGGGTCGGGGGTCGGGGGAAATGCTGGTATTGTGGTTATTCCCGATGCTTTTGATGACCAGACCTATCGCCCGTTAGGGGCGGAGGCAAGGCTGACCGCCCGCCGGGAATTGGGAATTGACCCGACGGAGTTTGTGATGGTCTATAGCGGGATGACCTTTGCCTATCGCAACCTAGACAAACTGGTCGAGGCTTTTAGCGGCTTCCTGAAACAACATCCTGACGCAAAGGCCCGGCTTATCCTGGCGGGCGGGCGACCCTTCGAGCGGGCCGAGGTTGAGGCTACCGCCCAGAAATTCGGGATTGCTGACCAAGTAAAATGCGTTGGGCAGCAACCGCCCGCGCAGGTCAATCTCTATCTGAATGCGGCTTCATTGCTGGCGATTCCCGACACTGTGACCGACCTGACGGCCTCGCCCCTCAAGCTTTTTGAATATGCCGCCGTTGCTCGTCCGGTCTTGCTGCCAGACATTCCGGCCCTTAAAGAGATACTTTCGGCTCAGGAAGCAGTATATTTCGAGCGCGGGAATGTCAGAGCGATGCAGGCCGCAATCGAATGGGTCTATTGCCAGCCCACCGAGGCCGAAACGCGGGCGCAAGCCGGTTGCCGGGCGGTAGCCAACTATACTTACGCTAACCGGGCGCGGACGATTCTGGAATTAGTTTAATCTGAGATTGACAAAGGGTTCAGCCTTTTCTTATACTCATCGGGATTTGAGATTTGAGATTTGAGATTTGAGATTTGAGATTGGTTAAAACATGAATGAAATCCCGAAGCCCCGCCGGGTGGTTCCCCCGGCCCAACCACCTGCCACCTTGCCGGAATACCGCTATACCCGCCAGTTTTTGCGGGAAGGTTCGGCCTTTCGGCAGGCGACCTGGGGGCCACGCTTTGTGGCGCTGGCAATTGATTTTGCCCTAATCTCAATCCCTTTTAATTTGTTGGGCAATCTGCTCTGGCTGGAAAAAACTATTCAGTCCAGCAATGTGGAAGCCGATAAAATTACTGATGCGGTGGTCATCGGCTTGCCGATTTATCTCCATTATCTGCTCTGGCCGTTGGTTTTTGCGATTTATACCGTTCTGGCGACTCAACGCTTTGGGGCGACCCTCGGCAACTACGCTATGAATTTAAAGATAGTCGGTGAGGATGGACGGGTTTTAGGCTGGCGGTTGTTACTGGCTCGCGCTTACCTGCTAGGTTACGGGTTGGTAAGTCTGGGTTTGATAAGTCTGAAAATACTCTTGCCAGTTCGTTTTAACGATTTATTGGGAGTTAATCTGCTCTTTGTGCCGGGCTTCTTTCTGGGTCTGGGCTGTTTATGGGTCATTTTCGATAAAAATAAGCAAACTTTACACGATAAAATTGTCAAAAGTCGGGTGGTTATCGCCGATTTGAAGAGGATTTAAGGATATACATGTTAGAGAATATACTCAAAGACGATATTGGGCAGCGCGAAGATGATATGATTGCTTTGCGCCGCGAATTGCATCGCCACCCTGAACTCTCTTTCGAGGAAGTTCATACTGCCGCGACGATAGTCGAGCAACTCAAGGCGGCAGGGTTGGAAGAGGTTCAGGCCGGAGTGGGCGGTCATGGAGTCATGGCAACCATTCGAGGCGGACAACCTGGGCGGACTGTTCTGGTGCGGGCCGACACCGATGGACTGCCGATTTTGGAACAGAACGCCGTCGAATACCGTTCCCAGAATTCCTCGGCGATGCACGCCTGCGGTCACGATGGGCATATTTCGATTGCCTTGACCCTGGCGGGAATTATGCAGGCCCGCAAAGAAACTTTGTCCGGCATCGTCAAATTCGCCTTTCAACCCGCCGAGGAGCGAGGTGGCGGTGCGAAAAAGATGATAGAGCAAGGGGTTTTGTCTGGCCCGGAAGTGGACGCGGTGGTTGGATTGCACCTGTGGAATAATCTCCCAGTTGGGCAAATCGGCATCACCGACGGCCCGATTTTCGCCAACGCCGACGGCTTTGAGATTACTATCAAGGGCAGGGGCGGGCATGGGGCGCTCCCTCATCAGACCGTCGACTCGATTGTGGTAGCCTCACATATCGTGGTGGCCTTGCAAACCCTAATCAGCCGCGAAAGTACCCCTATGAAACCGGCAGTCGTGACCGTAGGTAGCTTTCATTCCGGGACGGCCTTTAATATCATCAACGAGGAAGCCAAAATCGCCGGAACGTTTCGGACTATCACTGCTGAGGCCCGCGAATATTTAATGCGGCGGATTCAGGAAGTCGCCGAAGGCGTAGCCGGGGCGATGCGGGCCAAAGTGGATATTACTATGACCATCGGAGTCCCGGCGGTAGTCAACAATCCGGGGGTAGCTGAGGTCGTGCGGCAGGCTGGAGCGACGGTATTGGGGGCAGATAACGTGGTGACAGTCGAGCCGGTGACGATTGCCGACGATATGTCAGAATTTTTGCTGGCAAAGCCAGGTTGCTATTTCCTGATGGGTTCGGCCAATAGCACCCGTGGGCTGGATTGGCCTCATCATCATCCCCGCTTCGATTTTGATGAAAAGTGTCTCGCCCCCGCCGTCGAAATCATCGGGCGCTCGGTGGTTGAGTTGGCCCAGGCGCGGTAAGTCCCAGCTTTACCGCCCAATGGCACGGTAGGTCAATTGCCCGCCCGCCGCGATGTAGTATAATAAGAGAGTCTAATAAAATAAAACCAGTTTATTAAAAACTTTGGAAAGGCGGATTTCAGGTGGCGACAACAGTTTCGGATGATGAAATTATTACTGCACTAAAAACGGTAGAAGACCCCGAATTAGGGGTCAATATAATTGACCTGGGCCTGGTTTATCGAATAGATGTAGACGATGATGGTGATATTCAACTTTATATGACTTTGACTTCACCAGGTTGCCCAGCTGGGCCGGAAATTAAAGGCGGGGTGCAATCGGCGCTGACCGCAATGGACGGGATTAATAATGTCAATATCCAGTTTGTTTTTAATCCGCCCTGGTCGCCGGCCATGATGAGCAATGAGGCCAAAGATGAGCTTGGCATTGATTATGACCTGGATGACGATTAAATCAATCGGATGAGGACTTGAAGAGCAAAGCATATTGTATAAATAGGGAGAGTAATTATGTCAGCAGTATCCAATTTACCGGCGGAAGAAGAAATCCGGGAAGCCCTTAAAACAGTCTATGACCCTGAAATCGGGGTTAATATTGTAGACCTGGGTCTGGTTTATGCCATTAAGGTCGCCGAAGAGCAAGAGGGGCTAGTCGAGATTGATATGACCCTGACCTCGCCGGGCTGCCCTCTGAGCCACGTTATCGGGGCAGAGGTGCGCGATGCCCTCGATGGGATGCCAGGGGTGAGCGATGTCAAGCTAAATCTGGTCTGGACCCCCTCCTGGAATCCGACCATGATGAGTGAAGATGCCAAGATGGAACTAGGCATGGATCAATATTAGACCCTAGAAACATTAGACCCTGGAAACGGCTTTGGACTTGTAGTGAAAATGACCTATTGGCCCTTGATTGTCGCTCTCGCTTCAACTTTTTATCTAGTTGGCCTTATCTGGGTGGTACAGCTATTGGTCTACCCGCTTTTTGGCGCAGTCGGGCCGAATGAGTTCCTGGCCTATCACGCCGATCACATCCAGCGGATTGTGGGGGCGCTGAGTATTCCGGTGCTTTTGCAGTTCGGGAGCGCATTTTTGCTTTTGGTAATCAAGCCGGAAGCAGTACCGGATTGGGCGGTCTGGCTCAATCTGGCCCTGACTTTCGGCTTTTGGTTTATCACCGCTGCCCTGCAAATCCCAATTCATAACAAACTGGACGGCGGTTTTTCCGCCGCTTTGGTTCAGGAACTGGTAACAAGCAACTGGGTGCGGACGCTGTATTGGACGGCGCAGGGCTTTCTGCTAGTTTGGATGTTGATTATTTCCCTGAAATAGCCCTTGCGCCAAATTTACACCGACAGCAAAGCGGACAAATCGTAATTGAGTAACTCGCCAATCCGCTCGATAGTAATATCGGCGGCGGGAAAGGTCGCCGAAAGTTTAGAGTCGTGGGCGTAATGGCCCTGACGCGGAAATACGGTGGTCAACCGCTCATGCCAACTGGCCTTGATCGTCGAGAGAATCCGTAATTTATCGTCTACCAAGACATAGTGCTGGGCCGGGAAGTGGCGCTCCACGCTTTCCAGTTGCTCCTCTTTGTGAATATAAATCAGGACATTGCCTTTGACCGCCTCCCATAGCCCGGAACGGGCGATTTTGCGGGGCTGAAAAATCACATCGCCATCCGAAAGAATCACGGTCGGCCCCCATTTTTGCAGATGCTTAATCACTTCCAGAGCTTGCGGAAAAAGCCGATTGGCAAAAGGATAGTCCAGCAAATAGGCTGACATTGTGAGCAGGTTGGGGTCTTCCATATAGTTCAGGCGGTAGCGTTGGAGCGCCCCCAGGTAATCGGCGTAACCCAACTCCGAGCGCAACTCTTCAAATAAAGTCCAGTAATGCTTTTCGCGCTCTTGCCCAAATTCCTCCAACAAATGCTGTCGCAAGTCCGCCGCTAGGCTGTCATTATCCAAAAGAGTATTATCTACATCCAGCAAAAAAACTACTTCGCTTTTATTTGGGGTGGTCATAACGCCTCCTTTTTAGTTTGACCTATAACTTTGTTAAGTTCTCAACCGTTATACTATTGTAACAGCCAAAGGCAATTTTTGTCCTGATTTTAACCCTTTAATCCGGCTTCCGGGAGCTAATATCATGAATGACAAACCAAATTATAGCTGGCCTGACCCGGAAGACCGCTCTAAACCGGAAGAAACCGGAAGTCCTGCCAGCCGCGAGTCTCGTCCTGAGCCTGAGATTGAGGTAACGGTAATCCGCCAAGTCCGCCGACCTCAAAAATCGAGGTCAGGGAAGCGCGGAACATTTTGGATTTTATTTAGCCTGGGCGTATTCTTTGTGATGCCGATAGCCCTGGTTTTTTGGCCCGGTGTTTCAGCGATTCATCGTTTTATCCTGCCGATTCCGGTTGGGGAACTCGGCAAGCCAGTATCGTATGGCGGACATACTGTGACGGTGAACCAGGTCGAGCGAACCGCCCTTGTTGATAGACAAACTCCTAAAACCGGCTTCCAGTTTGTATTGGTGGATATTACCTACGAAAGTGGCGGCGATGAGAATATATCCAGTACTCTTTTCTTTGAACCGCCCCGGCTCAAGGATAACCAGGGTTATTTGTATGAAAGTCAATCGGATGTGCGAAAACCGGGTCTGCGCGACACCAGCGGAGTTCTAACAAAGGGGACAAAGGTGCGCGGATGGCTGACCTTTCAAGTACCGACTACCGCCGAAGGTCTTTTGCTGGATTTACCAGTAACTCGCGGGTTTGACCGCCGCAACCCAATTAGGATGCCTATTCTGCTGGATGCCAAAGCTACCGCGAATGCGCCCACTTTTTCCGGGCAGGTGGTCGGCAGTTCGGGCAAAGTCGGGCAGCAAATCGGGCAAGGTTCGTATTTGCTGTTGGTCAATTCGGCGCTGGTTAATGAACAAATTCAGGTGTCATCTGGCAATTTCAGGCAAGCCGCCAGCAGCAAAAAGTTTGTTCTCCTGGAACTTATCTTTGAAAGTAAATCCGACAGCGGAGTTTTTGTCAACGGGAGCAATGCAACCCTGAAGGATGACGGGAATTTTGCCTATAAAACCAGCGGGGGCGGTTTTTATGAGCCAGCCCTGCCGGTGATTAGCAATCTGCCTAAAGGCTACAAGGTACGGGGGTGGATAAGTTTTGAAATCCCCAACCCTGCTAAAGGTCTAGTGCTGGAATATCGTTCCAACAGTGGCGAAAAAGTGACGTTACAAGTGGCTTTGGACGCTTAAAGTAATTTATAGCCCGGTTTTACAAAGCCCAAAAATGCTGCTATAGTATACATAACCCATAGTTGTGATATGACACCGGGCCGGAGAAGCCGGTAGGTTGCGCTTCCCGCCCTATGGAGGATTTTGGTTTGAAATTGCTACACCACTACTCTGCTTCCGACGCTCGTGTCGGTAAAGCTGGTTATTTGATGCTGGTTGCCCTGTTGTTGGCGACTTTGTTAGCCGGATGCGGCAGCAGCGACGATATTAAGAATACTACCCCGGTTCCGCCCAATCTGGAAGTCGTCACCGCCGCGCCTTTGTCCGAGACCCCTGAAAATACTACCGCCGCCCCGACTACGGCGGCCCAGGCAATTGCCACTACCGCTGCCGTCGCTACGACGGCTAATTCGACGGCGGCGGTGGCGGCTACGACGGCTAGTTCGACTGCGGCAGTTGCGGCTACGGCTACGACGGCTCTAGCCACAACTACGGTTGCGAGTAGCCCGACGGCGGCGATTGCGGCTACTCCGACGGTGGCTAAAGCGGCGGCGATAAAGCAAGGGGTTTTGCTTGAGCCGATGAGTTGGGAACATCAAACCTGGAATAACTGCGCTCCCATGTCCATTATTTATGCTCTGAGTTATTATGGGGTGAAGCTGACCCAGGAGGAATGTGGCAAGGCTTTGCGGCCCAGCCAGGGAACGAATAATGCCGCTAATAGTGGCGATAAACACGTTTATGCCGAGGAAATCGTGAGTTATGTGCGCGGCAAAGGCTTCAAGGCCGTTATCCGCGAGAACGGCACCTTTGATATTTTGCGGCAATTGCTGGCAGCGGGCGTGCCGGTCATTACCCAACAATGGTTGCACGATGGCGACGAAATCGGTCACTATCGGACGGCTCGCGGCTATGACCTGAACACCAACACTATTATTTTTAACGACGCAATGGCGGATGGCCCTAAAACGGTGGTTTCGACCACCGCCCAGGAAAAGCTATGGAAGGGCTGGAATCGGCGCTATATCCCGATTTATACTGCCAAACTCGAACCGACGGTTATGGCGATTCTTGGCCCGGATGCCGACCAGGGCGCGAATATGAAACGGGCCATGACCGCCGCCTTGCAATATGCCGAAAGCAATCCTAAAGACATTGATGCCTGGCGCAACGTAGGTTATCTCAACTATGCCGCCGGAGATTGCAAAGCGGCCCTGAATATCTGGGAAACCCGCCTGACCAAGATGCTAGTGCCAAACGAAACCGGGCCATATAACCACTTTTTGTGGTATCAGCTCTGGCCGGTGGAGTGTTACAACAAGCTAGGCAATTATCAGCAGGTTATCAAGATAATGCCCAACGAACTCGAAAAGACCAGGATTTATGCCGAAGGGCGCTACGAATACGCGGTGGCCCTCAATGCGGTCGGGCGCAAGGCGGATGCGATAGCCCAGCTCAAGCTGTCGTTGTTGGATGATACCTATTATACGCCGACCCGGACTCTGCTCGACAAGTTACAGGGTTAGCTAAATCAGGTAATGTCAGATGATAAATCGAATCAAAACCGGGCTATTTGCGATATTAAAGCCGCAAGGCCATAGCCCCTTTAGCGCCGGAGGGTGGGCGACTGCCACCTATATTGCGGTCTACGCTCTGGATGCCTTACTATTTTTGCCGCTGGCCCGCTTGCTCGACCCGGCTGATTTCGGGGTCTACGCCGAGGCCGGATTGGTCTATAGCGGGCTTATTCTGGTTCTGCAACTGACGCTATCACGGGCGATGGTTCGCACTCAGGGCGACCTGGCGGAAGTAGCCCGTGCTACTTTCTGGCTTTCGATTATTGCAGGGCTAATCGGGGCAATTCTATGCGCCGCCAGTGGTTTTCTTCTGGCGGCGGTCTATGATAATTCCAATCTGGTTATTATAATGGCGATGTTGTTCCCTGCCCCATTGGGGGCGGCTCTCGGTTCAGTGCCGTTTGCCCTCCTGACGCGGGAACTGGATTTTCGGCGGCGGATGTTGCCCGAAATCATCGGGGTAGGGGTAGGGTCGGTAGGCGGGCTGGTCGCGGCCTTGCTTGGGGCGGGGGTCTATAGCCTGATAATCCTGGTTTTAGTCCGAAATACGCTTTCGGCGGCAGTCGCCTGGGTGGTGGTCTGGAAACGCCCGGAAATAAGAGCATTGAGAGCTGCAATCGCTGATAAAGGCTTTGCATCTTTTATGCGACATCCCTCAGCTTTCGTCTCCCGCTTGCTGGGTTTTGGGATTCCGGCGGGCGGGGGCGAGCTGGCCTTGTACGCCCGTTTTAATATTGATTATGCCGTAGCCGGGGCGCAACTGGGGGATACCGCCCTGGGGGTCTATAGTCTGGCCTGGAAGACCAGTGACCGCTCTTCCCGGCTCTTGAACGCTTTTTTCGATGAAGTGGGCTATGCCACTTTCTCACGCCTCCAGACCAACCGGGAGCGCCTGATGCGGGTGTATCTGAGTGCTACCCGGCTTTTTCTGGTTATTGGCGTACCAGTCTTTCTGGGGGCGATTCTAATCCGCACCGAGTTAATTCACGCTCTTTTCAAGCCGGTCTGGTGGGGGATGATTGGGCCATTACTGCCGTTTTTCCTGCTGCAACTGCTCTGGATGGTCTTTCATCCGAGTGCTGGGCTGGTATTGGCGCTGGGGCATAGCCGGGTTTACGCCTGGGTCAACGGCCTTTCGCTGGCCCTGACCTTTGGGGCAGTTCTTATTGGGGTCGAGGGCGGAATTATTGGGCTTTCCTGGGCGATGCTGGCGGCGACTGGGGCAACTTCGGTGACGTGGGGTTTGCTGGCCTGGGTTTATTTGCGACCCGGCCTGTCGCGTTTTTGGCAGACCGTGAAATTGCCACTTTTGTTTGCCGCTACCAATTTGCCGCCGATTGCCGCAATTAGCTGGCTGACCGGCGAAGCCGAGCTTTCGCCCTTTATTCGGCTGGGGCTGGACGTGCTGGTGGCGCTGATAGTTTTTGGGGCAACTGCCTGGTTTTGTCGGGCGGCCCTCAAAGCCGACATCGCCAATTTGCGGGAAAGACTGCCGGAACAAGCCCCGCTCGCGGCCTTGCCGGACGAACCCCTATTGGCGGAAGGTTCGCCCGAAATCGAAAGTCTGGCGGTCAAACCTAATTAATCTAGCGGGCCTTGCGATTTAGGGCCAAACTACCACTTGCCAAACCGATTAGGCCCAGCAGGGCGATTACTATCAAAACCGGGCTATTGTTGTCACTGCTATTGCCACCTAGTCCGGCGGTGGGAGCGCCGCCCGAAGGGGCAGTAATTACGCGGGCTTCGCGTTGCACCAGCTTGGTGAGGTCGCCTTTGGTGGCTGTACCCGTTTTGGATAAGGTGAAGCTGTATTCTCCCGCTACTTGCAGAGCCGCGACGCTGGCGGATATACTAACGAAACTGACGCTATATTTGCCGTCCGCCAGAGCATCCAGGCTGACGCTGGCGGTATTACCGCTAATTTTCAAATCCTTGCTGATTACTTTGCCGGTAGCATCCTTCACCTCAAGCTTGCTCGCGGTTGGACTTATAGGCTGGGTAAAGGTCAGAGTCAAGCTGGTCGGCGCAAGAGTTAGTACCGCATCCGGCAGAATTGTGGCCTCTTGAAGTTTGGGATTATTGAGGGTCTGCGCGTGGGAAATTTGCGCCTGGGCCAGCAGTAGCAGCAAAACCAGCCCTGCCAGGGTCAGACATAACCTCGCTTTATGGCCCAAATTGCGGCCTTGCCGATAAGTTATCAGGTTCAAAGGTCTCCTCCTTAATCTTGAAGGTGGCACATATAGCCGAAAATTTTCTCAATCTGGCTATCCCAATCGCTATAGTTTTCTTTAATTTCGGTCAGGGCAGTGGCAGTAATTCTGGCCCTCAAATCCGGGTCGGTCAGCCCAAGCTCCAGCTTTTCCGCCAGACTGGAAGCACTTGGCGCGGTCAGCAGACAGTTTTCGCCATCTCTTAAAAACCAGCGGGTCGCCGGATTGTGGTTGGTGACTACCAGACAACCGCTCGCCATCAGCTCAAACGGCAAATATGAGGGATGGCGAGTGAACATCATAACCAAACCCACCTGACAGGTGCGATAAAGGGCCGCGGTTTCCTCATAGCTCAATAATCCCAGATTTTCGACGATACCTTCCAGGTCATATTGGGCTGGTTGCCAGTTAGCTCCGGCACTGATAATCCGTACTCTATTCCCCAACCGCCGCTTGAGCTTGCCTAGCGCGGTAGTCCCCAACTCAAAAGCATTGCGCGGCGCTCCGGGTCGGGCATAGAAAAATAGAGTGAGGGGTTGCGTTTGAAGATTACTCAAAGAATGTTCTTTTGGGTCAAAAGCCGCATTTTTCCGCCTTCCGTCTTCCGCCCCAAACAACGCCGTATTAACCGCCGGAGTGAAATATTCCGCCCGGCCCTCATATTCCTGGCGATATAGGTCGCGCAGGGCGATAGTATTAGTCAGGCCGTAGAAGCCAAAGCGGTAGGGGGCTTCGGCTAAGGCATAGCTACTGCCCGCCGGATAGAAAAGCGGCTCGTAGTCCTGGATAAAATAAAACTTGCGTTTGGTGCGATTAAACCGCAAGGCATAATAAGCCGTGTTCCAGAGGGTCGCAATTGTGCCGTCGGCGGCTTCCAGCTTATCCAGGTCGGCGTAATCGCTGACGGCGAAGACGGGAGCATCTTTGAGAACCGGGAAGGCTTCTCCGATGGCAGTAGCGATTTGGGCCGGGGTTACAACCTCTGGTCGGACAATCGCAAACCGATTCTGTACCCCTTTATGGGTCTGGAAGTAGGCCGCAAAGCGCAAAATAGTGTGAATCCCGCCGAAAAAAGCGTGCTGAAAAGGTGGCAAGAACCAAAGCAGAGTTTTAAGCTCGGTCAGGCCGGAATGAGCCTGGTTTACCGCTCGGCTACTGTCCAGGTCGGTCTGCGAAAAATCCCAGATTTGGGCGTTAAGTTGAGCATCCAGGCTATAGCGTTCCCAGAACCAGCCTTCGTAGCTAGGGGTCGGGGTGGTATTGGAAGAAGTTGCCTGAGTCCCGACTACTCCCTCTTGCGCTGCTTCATTGTGGCTGACTGTTTTTCCCTGGGGGGGGGGGGGCGGGGCCCGCCCCCCCCCCCGCCGCCCCCCCCCGCCCCCCCCCCCCGCCCCCCCCGCACCCCCCCCCAACCCAACCACCGCCAGACGCCCCCCCCCACCCCGACCCCCCCCACCCCCAA
>JBBRSG010000159.1:0-11246 GCA_038245615.1 Chloroflexia bacterium
CCAACCAATCCAGGTTTACCCCTGCGCCCTTGTCCTCGGCTGCGCCAATTGGCAAGCGATACCTGACTTTCTGGGACAAGTCGCCCCCCTCCAACTGGATAAACCAGTGACCGTTCACCCCAAATCGGACGGCGGTTTGGTATTCGCCCGGATTACCTGCTACCGCTATCATGGGCAATGGGCCGATATTGGGGGTGCGTGGGCCGTTATGCTCTTTTTTGACCTGCCCGCTATAATCCCGCGACGCTATCAGGTTGAAGCCCAGTTTAGTGACTGGCTGGCCCTGAGCGTCTGTCACCCGAAAGCGAAAGGGTAGGTCGGTTTCGACATCATAATTGCCGCCCGCCACCGGAGTGAGAAACTCAACCCGGTAGTTGCCGGATTGTTGTATCCGGGACGGGTCAACCACATCTTCGGCCTGGGCCAGTCCGGTCAAGACCAGGAGCATCGTCAAAGCCACTAACCCCGCGACCCCGCTGCGCCATCGCTTATTTATTTGATACTGCTGAATATCCATTTTGCTACCTTGCTGCTAACCTTGTTATTGCAGGGCTGAAACCAGCCTTTAACTTTCAGGAAGGCGTTCCAACCGTAAAATAGGCGTAAAAGCGCCCGCCGAACATCCCACCGGAAGGCGCATCAATCACGTATCTACCTTCGGGCCAGACGCCAGGGGTGGGAACAACCGTCAGGCTGTAAAAGCCCCGCTCCTTGAGAAATTTGGCCTGCCGGGTAAAGCCGCCCGCCGGTTCTTGATTTTTGTTTGGGCCATCCAGAAAGTTGATGAAATAGTTTTCGGGGACTTCCAATTGTTTGGGTGAGAAAATGACGGTAAAGGTCTTACCCGCCGGAATCTGGGTAATTTCGCGCTGGTCGTAGTCGCCGGGCTGGGTTACAATCACTAGCTCGCGGTAACTGGTTTCGCCGTCTACCTGGAGAAATATTTTATCCTGATAGAGTTTATCGTTGTTGACATAAGGAGTCAGCAAGGGTTCGTTCATGCTGACCCACAGCATCAGGAAGCTGAACAGCACCATTACCACAAACATTGTGCCGACCACTACAAAAGCAAAACGCCCGGCAAAATAGCCAATTTTGTTTTCCCGGCCCTTCCCATATAAAAGCCCTTTCGAGGGTTGGGGCGGGGGATTGCTATCTTCCTCCGGCTTTGGTTTCTCCATTACTTGCATACTACTTAAAACCTCGTGCTACTGAGTACTTACTAACCAAGATTTTCGTAAATTATCACGTTGAGGGCCTCACCCTCTGCCGCCAGTTGCTGCTCCAAAGCCTTAATGGTCGGCTGATTGGCATAAGCCTGCAAATCTTCCAGAGTAGACCACTCGCTAAAAATAGTGAAAGTCACTAAACCATTGCGGGGCGGAATCGCAATCCAGAGATTAGACTGGATTAAACCTTCCATAGATTGCGCGATAAACTTGCGGCCCGGTACCAGGGCATCATAAACCAGCTTACCTGGTTTTAGTTCCTCCGCATTGGCTTGCGAGAGGGTAAAAGTGGTGTTGCGAATGAACGACATATAGCTGCCAACTCCTCTGAAAGTTACTTGGTAAAGTGATTTCCCAAAATTATGTTGACATTCGCCGTACCTACCCCCAGATAGATGATAAACATAGTGGCGATAGCTACCAGCGCAATTCCAATGACCATTAGAAACATCAAGGGTAGCCCGTTACTTCTGGCCTCGCGTGGTTTACGGGTGGCTGAAACATCTTCCTCCGGTAGTTCGATCATTTCTTTGATGTGCTGTAGCCGGTCAGTTTCAGTCAGCTTTTTGACGGCGGTTGTAACCTTCTCATGTTCGGGTAGATTGGCATCAGTTTCCAGACTGGCGGGACTAAGATTGTCTCTGTTCTCTAATTTTCTAATATCTTCCATGTCTTATTTGCCTCTTAATCTGGCTAAATTTAGTATTGTACCCCGGTAATGATACTATTGACGATATATCCGACCAACGTGACGGCAATAATAAGATAGATTGCAATCAAAAAGTAGGGTATCTGCCCGTAGCCCGCCTGGACCGTCCCGGCAAAGTCTTCGGCGGTTCGCTCAAATGGGACTTTCTTTTCATACTTGCTGCGCCCACTTTTGGCCCATAACCATACCAGCAAAATCGAGCCAAAACACCATGCCGCTACAATTCCAAATAGCGCCCAGTTTGGCTCCCAGGGTTTCAAAGCCTCCGGTTGGGTTTGGGCTACTATAATCCAAAAAGAATTGCTCATAACGTCACTTTCTTTTTAATAGTGGTCAGTGGTCAGTAAAATGCAGGACTGAGGACTGAGTTTTTAATCGTAAATCGTAAATCTACTGACCACTGACCACTGACCACTGACCACTGACCACTGCTCCTAAGCCTCCGTCAAGGCGTACTGCTCTACGTCTTCGCCCATTTCGGTCCGCACCGCCATTTCTATCATCCGGCGCTTGATTTGCTCCGGGTGATGGAACTCACCGTTAAGGTAGCTTATCAGCAAGCCTATTCCGGTTATGGCGATAAATAATATCGCTACTACCAGCATCGAGTCGGCAGCGGCATACTCATCCCCACCGACTCCGTCGTGGGCCGATACCGGCAGGGCCAAAGCCAGGCTCAGGGTGATAACCGTGACTATCGAGAGTAGAAATTTGCGCTTCATAATATCATTGCCTTTACTGCTTGTTACTACTTCTTTACCTCAACTGTTACCGTCGGCTTGCCTTTGTCGAGGTTTTTACCATACTGATAATTTTCGTTATTCTCGTCAAAAGGCGCAGGGGCTGGCCCAGCTAGACCGCCGCGCACCACCATTTCCGGCTTTAGCTCGGCATCGCTGACTTTCAGGCCACCGTTGGGAATAGTCCGTACAAAATTAATCACATCCCAGATGTCCTGTACCGCCAGATAATCACCCCAGGCCGCCATTGCACTACCCGGCATTCCAAACAAGAGAAAGTGGTAATACTGGCCTTCGCTGTGCTGCTGCTGGACTTGGGCATTGGTGAAGTTAAAGGGCTTTGGCTCTAAATAGGCCGCCGCCGGGCCGTTGCCCTTGCCCTCGAAACCGTGACAGCCGACACAATTGGTCAGATAGACCTGCTTGCCGTGTAGCAGACTGCGTTGGGTCGGCGGGACGGCGCTTTTCAGATTGACCCAGGTCGCCGGGACGAGAGTTTTTAGATACTCAAGGTGCTTGGCGGAGTAAGGCTCGTCGGCGGAAGTGCCTTGCGCCCCGCCTTTGCCATCCAGACTGGCAATCAATTCTTTTTTGGCATCGCCTTGTACGCCCGTCCGCACATCGGCGGCTTTCAGGCCGAGACTCTGGACATAGGCGGTCAACTGCTTAATTTCTTCATCGTCCAAATAGCTGAACTGCGGCATAATCGAGTTTGGGCTGGTATAGCGCGGGTTCTTGAAATGGGCCTTGTGCCAGTCGTCGGGGTGAACCCCTCCTTCTTGAGAGAGGTCAGGGCCGGTGCGCTCCGTCCCTAGCAGCATAGTTTTCTGGAAGACATAATCCCCGGCTTGCGCGACCCGCAAAGCTTTACCGCCGCCCGCCGCCGTCCAATCCTGGGGACGAACATATTGAGTGTGGCAATAGACGCAGCCATTGCCCATGTAGATTTGCCGACCTTTTTCTTCCAGCTCACTGAGCGGGCGGGCAATATCCGATGGGGTGGGCTGAAAAGCCAGGGTCGAAACCCCTAGCGTCATAAAGACCACACATATCATTATCAGCGCGGCACCAGCCAAGACCGTGCCAAAAGTCATCTTCATAGGATGTCCTCGTGCTTCTGAAAATAAGCACTCGTCCGATTACAAATCCAAACCATTACAAATCCAGATTATTCCAAACTTAACGCCAGTAAAGAAGCCCCAAATAAACCGACTATTTAGGCGTGACGACTGGCGCGGGCAGGGCTTTGTTAGCCGTATCCAGCGACATAAAGCTGCCCAATATCAACATTAGAAAAACCGCCAGTACGAACAGTACGACCAGGGCCACCAACGCCATTTCTATCCGTTTGGCCTGTTTATCTTCTCTAACCGGACGATATTTCTCGCCCAAGTTGCCCTGGGGTACAATCTCAGATGGGTCTGCCATGTCTCTCTCCTAGTTTCTCATCCCTATCGAGCGGAATAGCGGCTTTCAAGATTATGCGCCGACTTCCGCCAGGGTTTGCGGCATAATCGTTGTCGTCCGTTTACCACTACGGACGGTTTTATAGATATTGTAAGCCTGGATGTAAGCCCCAATGACCACCAGTGAACCGCCGACTCCGCGAATAGCGAAATAGGGCTTCAAGTCCTGGACTGTCTTGTAAACTGGCTCGCCGCGCAACCATTCCGCTCCCTGAATCAGCCCGACCACTTGCAGACTAATCATAATAATCAGGAAGCCGCTGATGACCATCCAGAACTGAATTTCCGCCAGACCGGGGCTATATATCCGCCGTTTGAGCGTGACCGGGATAATATAGTAAATTGCCGCCATCGCCCAGGTGGTCATCGTACCCAAAAGAGCTAGATGGGCGTGACCCACAATCCAGTTAGTAAAGTGAATCAGGCGGTTAAAGCTCTGAAGGGCTTGAAATGGCCCCTGGATACAGGTTATAAAGTAGAAAACTGTCCCCACTAAGGCAAATTTTAGGGGTATCGAGGCGTAGAGCCGCCCCCAGTTGCCGCGCATCGTCATCCAGATATTAGTCAGGAAGGTCAAGACCGGGATAAACAGGGCGATTGAGCCAACCGTCGCAATAGTCTTGAGATAGCCGGGGGTCGGGGTCGAGAGAATATGATGCTGCCCGACCATCGTATAAAACAGGCCCAGCGACCAAAAACCAATCATCGAAAGGATGTGGCTATATATCGGGGTGCGAGTGATGACCGGGACAAGATAATAGACGATGGCGACCCCGCCGGGGGTGAACCACAGTCCCAGGATATTATGCCCATAGAACCAGTTCCAGGTGGCATCATTAATCCCGGTCAGCGAGCCGCTAAAGGTATTCTGGTTAGGGGCGGAGTTGCCAACCAGGGGCGACCAGATGACATTGCCAATCGCATAGACCATCGGTAGCCAGATGACCGCCCCGATGATGTACCACAAGCTGACATAAATCCGCTTTTCGTTGCGCCGGGCGACGGTCATTAAGAGGTTGAAAGCATTAATCACCAGGCCAATCAGAATGAAGACATCCAGCGGCCAAATCATTTCGGCATACTCGCGGGCTTGACTGAACCCGGCCATCAGGGTCAGAATCATCAGGATACCGACGATATTCCAAATCCACATGGTGATTTTAGAAAGATTTTCGCTCCACAGAGGCCGACCACACAGCTTTGGCACGATGTAATTAAACGCTCCGATATTTGCCATCGTCAGCCAGAAGAAGGTTACGCTATTGACATGAATCGGGCGCAGGCGACCAAAGGAGAGATAGGAGATGCCTCCCAGAAAATCGGGGATGACCATTTCTATCGCTGCCACCAGCGCGAAAGTAGTACCGACTGCCAGCCAGATGACCGCGCTATATATCCAGGCGCGAGCCGCCCCATATTCCTCATTACCGTACATCTTGTATGAGCCTCCTAGCGGTTGCAATCTAAAATCTAAAATCGGTTTACCAATCTTCCAGAAATCTAAAATCTCGTAACCCTGTAGTTTTCTGACTACTGACCACTGACTACTGACCACTTTCAATCATAAATCGGTTTACCAATCTTCCAGGATTTCGGGCCGGGCGAGCAATAGCAGCCCGATTAGCGCGAACAAATATTGATTGGAGATATTGAACAGGTAGCCACCTGTAAAAATCAGAATCATTCCAAAGGCGCTGGCCCGCTGGACTACTCCTTGCCGCAAGTGGCCCAGGTTGTAGAACACAGTATAGGCCAGAAAAAACAAGGCGACGACATAGAGCGCCAACGGCAGTTGCATGGTATAGCCCAGGGCATATAGGCCCAATATCGGCACAATATCCGACTCGGCGATGGTCAGATAAGTCAGGCCTAGAAACGTTCCCGCCGTTGCCACCGCCCCGATAAAGGCGGGCCAATTACGGGCCAACCCCTGAATGGGTCGCTTGCCGCCCCCGCCATAGACCAGGTACAGGATGAAGCCATTGACCAAAATCGCGCCTTCGCCCAGCATCAGCATCGGTAGGTAGAAGCTGTTCAGCCCTTCCAGCCCCGGAATTCGGGCCACATAATCCAGCAATAGCTTGGCGAGAATCTGGACGACATACGCCGCCAGCATTAGCCCGATAAAGAGCCGATTTAGGCCGGGCCGGTTGGCTTGCCAGTAGTCCGCCGCCAGCGCGATAAAAGCGACCAGTTGGGCCAATCGCAAGGCCAGCGAAACCGCCGCATTCTGGACCAGAGCCATCTGGATAAAGGTAAAGCCCAACACCAGCATTATGGCTACTGCCGCTACCGTGAGTTGCCACGAGCGACCTTTGGCCCTGGATTTGACCGTGATTTGTCCTCGTGAGCCAAAGCGCCCGGCTTCGCGCAGTTTGAGCATCGAGATTACCAGTGAGCTGACCGCCAGAACTACCGCAAAATTCAGGACGATGACCCCGATTTGGGTCAAAACGGCATAAACCGTCTGGAAAGTCTCTTTTTTAGGAATAAAGATGCCAATCCGCGAAAAGGTGCGCCACAATAGCAACTCAGTCACGGCGGAAATTGCCAGGGCTACCAGCACCCATTTCCCTAACTTCGTGCCGGTCTGGGCCGCTTGACCCGCAACCTCTTGGGCCGGGTTTATTCCATTAGAACGGTTTAAATTTACTGCCATTTTGTTAAACAGTGGTCAGTGGTCAGTGGTCAGTAAAGTAGTTTTGAGCTAAAATACTAATTGCTAGGCCGATTTCTTCCGTCTTCCGTCTTCCGCCTTGCATTTAATGACCACTGACCACTGCTACTTACTTCCCGGTACTTGGCGGCAATCGGCGGGCCGAACCCCGCCGGGGAGCTTCGAGACATCCGGGAATACTTTTTCGTTACAGAACGGGTTGTCGAGCAATTTATCGCTACCGCTCGGCACTGGGCCGGTATAACCACCGGGGGCATCCTTGCCATAGTTCTTGTCGAACTGAAGCATAAGCTCCGGTTTCAAGTCTTCGTCTTTGACGACCAAACCGCCTTTTGGCACAGTTCGCAGGAAGTTTATCACATCCCAAATATCGTTGACCGTCAGGTAATCGCCCCAGGCAGGCATCGAAGAGCCGGGCAAACCAAACAGCAGATAGTGATAAAACTGTCCATCGCTGCCCGCCAGGTGCAATTCGGGGCGCTGGAAGTTGCCGGGGTCGGGCTTCATGTACTCCGAGGCCGGGCCGCGTCCGTCGCCATACTGCCCATGACAGCCGATACAGTTGGTCAGGTAGACCTGCTTGCCGTGCAACAAGCTCCGTTGGGTCGGCGGCATGGCGCTCTTGAGTTCGCGCCACGTTTCCGGGACCATGCCCTTTATCTGGGCGAGATGCTCTTCGTAGCTGGCATCCCACGATTTGAGAACTTCTTTTTGCTTGTCCTTGAGGGTAACGTAACGGGCATCCGCCGCTTTACCGCCCAGACTTTGGACATAAGAAATCAGGTCTTCCAGTTCTTTGCCCTGAATGTAGGAATATTGGGGCATAATCGAGTTGGGGCTGGTGAAGCGGGCATTGCGAAAGTGCGCCCGATGCCAATCGTCGGGGTGGAGGCCACCTTCCTGGGAGAGGTCAGGGCCGGTGCGTTCAGTCCCTAGCAGCATGGTTTTTTGGAAGACGTAATCTCCGGCCTGAGCGACCCGCGCTACCCGACCACCCCCCGCCGCCGTCCAATCTTGCGGACGGACATACTGGGTGTGGCAATAGACACAGCCATTGCCCATGTAGATTTGGCGGCCTCGTTCTTCCTGGTCGGTGAGCGGGCGGGCAATATCGGAGGGGGTCGGCTGGAAGGCCAGGGTCGAAACCCCCAGGGTCATGAAGACCACGCAAATCATTATCAGGGCGGCCCCCGCCAGCACCGTACCGAAGGTCATTTTCATGACCGTTTTCCTCCTGGATTAGCCAAATAACGGTTCGGCCCGGCGGCCCAACCCCAACCGAAGAGCTTGCCAGTCAAGCGGCAGACGATAGTATTCCCGGTTTTTAAGTTCAGGCAAGCGTTCCGATTAAATGAATTGAGAGACATGAGTAAAGAGCATTTCTAGGGTCTCGGCGACCTGGGGCTATTATAGTCAGACTTGACCAAATTGTCATCTTATTTAGGGCCAAGAAAGGTTAAGAATGGTTAATTTATTGGGGTAATCGAAAATCGAAAATCGAAAATCGAAAATCGAAAATCGAAAATCGAAAATCGAAAATCGAAAATCAAAAGCCATGAGGCTAGAGGTATGAGCCATGAGAGGGGGTCGGGGGGCGGGAGGATTTGTAGGATATTGCGCCAACTGGTTGCTGCCAATAGATTTCTCTGGTCGCTGGAAAAATCGCCAGGGGTAAGATTGTACCCCTGGCTTGATCTGACTGATTAACGATTGCCAGAGCGCAGGGCCGCACTGAAGGCCGCCAAGGCGTTCAGGAAGGCGGGCAACGCCCCTAGAATGCTGATAATAGCCCAGGTCGCGGGAGGCCAGACCAATCCCACGATAATGATGACCAGCAGGCTAACCGCGATAAAGGCTCTGGTGACGGGCGACAGGCGGGGGTTGATTTTGTTAAAATTACGCATTGTCATAACCTTTCATTAAAGCTATTATAAAGCTATAATAAGCTATAATTGATTTATAATAGTAGTTGCCGCCGTGTCACGCGCCACCGCCGCTTGTGCTTTACCAGTTCGGCCCTGGCTGGGTCGTTTCTGATAGCTCTAAATTATCGTATTATCAGTTGGTTCGGGTTGTTAGCTTTAGTTCGAGCAATTCGAGTTTCACAATAATCAGTTCAGGGATAAATTATGAAGCCAGAGTTTTGTAGTAAAATCGTTACTATACGATATAAGTTAAATCTTTCACAATCCAAAATGGCTAAAGAAGTAGGCGTGAGTGATGTAACGCTAGGAAAGTGGGAAAATAATGGGGTTCAGTCTATTGAGCCGCCTAATTTACAAAAAATTTTGGAGGCGTTTTTACGATTGGGCGGATTTACAACTGGTAAAGAGGAAATCGAAGCTAGAGAATTATGGCGGTTAGCAGCGGTCAAGGTTTCTTTCAATGAAACTTGGTGGATTACAATTAGTTCTAATTCTAAGGGCAATAAAGAGATAACTTTATTTTTAGAAGGTGATTTTCAAGAGTTTATTGATGCGGACAAGAAGAGCCAATTAATTTCTGCTTTATCACTAATTACAGGTGTCGCTAAAGAACGAGTTTTGGTTAAAATGATAAGGCCGGGTAGTGTTCGGGTTTTAATTGAGATGCCGGGCAATGCTGTTAATTATCTAATCCATTTATTTAATATTGGTAGCGATAAACTAAAAAACATAGGAATCGTCAAAATAGAAGATGACCCGTTAGCAGCATGGCAATCAGAGTCTAGCAAGCCTTTATCGCATTCTGATGATAACCCGATGGAATCTGACCCGCCCAACCCGGCCTCGTTTGGTAACTCCGGCGATATGACGGGGGTTATTGCTAATACCGGGGCAACTATTACCAATTCGCCCCAGACCATCAATATTAACCAAGCCGCCCGGACTTTGGTTTGTCCCAATCCACCTAATCCCCCGGCAAAATTTGGCGGACTAAACGCCCAATTGGATAGCCTCAAGCTTAAACTCACGGAACAATCGGCTTTGGCTCTGGTTGCGCTCAACGGGCTGGGCGGGGTGGGTAAGACGACGTTGGCCCTTCAACTGGCCCATGAGCTTTACTACGAAACTGGCCCGGCCCGGTATTTTCGGGCGGTGCTATGGCTCGATATTACCCGCCAGCCGTTGCCCCAAAGTGAGCTTTTGCTAAAGCTGGCTTATTATGCCGAGCCTGCTTTTGCCCGGATAGAGGGAGAAACCCCGACCCAACTTGAAAACCGGGTGCGCCAGACGCTGTTGGACGCTATTAGCGAGCAGTGTAAAGAGTGCGAGCCAAACCGGGTGCTGGTGGTGTTTGATGATGTGTGGGAAAATAGCACCGGGCTGGTGCGTGATCTCAAAGCGGTTTGTCCGCCGGAGTCAGTAATGCTACTTACGACCCGCTTTGGTCAGGTGGCGGATGAATTGTGGGCTTACCGCGAGTTAGTAACCCGCCTGACCCCGGAGCAGGGGGCTGAAATGTTGGGGCAATATCGGCCCGATTTACCAGCCGCCGATTTGAAAAAGCTGGCCGAGGTGCTGGGAGGGCATGCTCTGGCCCTGCGTTTGGCGATCAGTCGGGTAGCCCGGCTGAACTCGTTGCCTAGCCTGCGCCAACAAATTGTCCAATATCAGACGCGGCTGCAAGAAGGGACTATGTTTGATGCTCTGGAACTTAAGGACAAGCAAGCCGACCTGAGCGCGGTGTTATCTTATTCTTATGCCGACCTGGAACCGGAAAATCAGGCCCGCTTTCGGGCGTTGGGGGTGCTAACCTTTGACCAGCCGTTTGATAATCGGCTACTGGCGGCCCTGTGGCAAATGCCGCTCGAAGAGGTGTCCGGGCTGGTCGAATCCCTCTGGCAACTGGCCTTGCTGGATGTAGTAACCCCCGAAACCGAAACGGACGAGGGGTGGTACAACTTGCATCCCCTACTCCATTCCTATGCCCTGGCCCTGTTGAAGACCGACCAATCCGAATATACCGCCACCCGCCATCGCTATCAGGATACGGTTATCGGGATTGCCGAGGGCTTCCGCCAGTTGCCGCCCGAAGGATGGGCCATCCTGAGTGCCTACCTGCCGCACCTGGATGCGGTTGGGGCTGACCTGGTGGCCCAGACCACTGCCACCGACCTTGCCAACCCACCTGACGAAGAAACCTTGCGCCGCGCCCTGGACTTTGCCCTCAACACCTACACCTACCTGTCTCGACGGCGGGAAGTGCAGAAGGACGAATGGCTAGAAATGGGGCTGGAATGTAGCCGCGCCCTGCACGACCAAAGGAGGGAGAGCCTGTTCCTGACGACACTCGGCGTGCTTTACAATGGCCGAGGCCATCAGCAAAAGGCTCTGCAATACTACGAGGAGGCCTTGCCCTTGCGTCGGGCGGTAGGCGACCGGGGTGGGGAGGCGACTACCCTCAACAATATTGGGATGGTCTACGATGCTTTGGGGGAGAAGC
>JBBRSG010000160.1:0-11088 GCA_038245615.1 Chloroflexia bacterium
AGATTTTGCCTATGACCCGGCCAAACGGCGGCGTAGAAGTAACATCCCCCGCTTGTATGGATGGCGGATGGTGGACGGCAATTTTGTGGCAATCGAGGCCGAACCAAACGGCTGGATGTGGAGTGAGCAACTGGATAGTTGGCTGGTACCAGATGAGGCTTTTTTGCGTCTCTATGATCGTGAGCTCAACATGCGGCAGAACAAAGAGGAGTACGAAGAGCAGGAAAAGTTAGCCTCTTATCTAAGGGAAGAAGTAGAACGCCGGGAGAAAGCGGCTTCTTTTCTAAGGGAAGAAGCGGAACGGCGCGAAAAACTAGCCTCCTTTCAAAGAGAATTGAAAGCTCAACAGGAAAAGGAAACCGCGCTTAAACGCGCCGAAGCCGAAAGGCTGGAAAAGGAAGCGGCTTTGCAACGCGCCGAAGCCGCTCGATTAGAGAAAGAAGCCGCCTTGCAACAGGCCGAAGCTGAACGAGCAGAAAAAGAAGCCGCCCTGCAACGCGAAGCAGAATTAAATCAGGAACTAAAGCTTATGGCGGAGAAATTGCGCCAACTGGAAAGCAATCAATAATTTTTATTTGGCTATATTCAGGGCGCGGGCGCGAACAGCCTGCCAGTAACGCGAAAACCGCTTCAGGTCAAGGTTAGCGGTTTCCTCCTCGTCCATTTCGATAAACGCTGGGGTTTCTAAAACCTCAACTGAAAACTTTTTCTCGTGGCGCAATCTCTGCACTAATTCCTTGAAGCGGGGCGCAACCGACTCGACTGTCACTAGCCTAGTCGTGCCGTATTCACGGGTGGCCTCGGTCAGTTCCTCAATCACATCGCCCTTGCGAATCTCCAGACCGGGGATTTCCAGCAGGCATTCGTAGATAAACAATATTCGCTTGAGGCTGATATTATATAGAGCTAACAGTTCGTCGTCGAAGACAAAAACGGCGGGCGCATTCGGGTATTGCCTTCGGGCGGGATTTTGGGGCATAAGGCAATCCCCGTGCAGCCAAATAAGTGGTCGGTTATAGCTCATGGGCGGTTTCGCTTGGTTTTAGGAGCTGGCTTAAAAGCTGCGGGTGTAAACGGCAAATTTGGGAATAGCTCCTGTTCCAGCTGGGGAAGCGGTTTATCGAAAGGACAACCTCGGTTCGCTAGAGGGCAAGTGCGGCAATAGTACCCAGCAGTATTATATTCCAGAATGGTCCGGTCAAAAATGTAGGGCTTGCTGGAAAAAGTACTGGCAACCCATTGCCACGAAAGATTATTACTGGCCGGGTCGCCGTCTAGGAGATGCTCCAAAAACCAGCTTGCGCCGCTCTGCCACTGCCCGCGCCGGAAATGTACCAGATAGGCCGCCGTCCACATTCGGGGATGATTATGTATATAGCCAGTTTGCTTTAGTTCGTGGGCAAAGCTGTCTATGCAGTTCAGCCCGGTACGACCCTCGCGCAGGTCGGTGGGCAATTCGGGGTTATAGTCCGCCGCTTGGAAACCGGTTTTGTAATCCTCGCGGTCTTGCCAAATATCATCGCCGATACGCTGATAGACCCGTTGAAAATAATCGCGCCAACCTAGCTCGTTTATCAACTTTTCGGAAACATAGCCACTCTCAAGAGCCAATCGGCGAACTTCTGCCAGACTCACTACCCCATGTCGCAAATAAGGTGATAGACGGGTGACTGCCCCGTCTAACTGATTGCGAGTTGCCCGATAGCGTTCCGGGTCAATCGCCGCCAGCCCTTTTTCGGCGGCCTCGCGTCCCCCTTGAATAGCGGGAATTTCAGGGGAACAGGCCGCGGCTTTTGGAAAAACCGCACTCAGATAATCTACCAGGGCGGCCCGGTTCTCGAAATCTCGACCTAATTTCATTTCCTGATGCTGATTTCCAAATCTAGTTTTAAAAATCTAGGACTTTCGCCTCGGATGCTTTTGTGATTGGGCATAATCGAGCTAAATCTAGTTTGGGGTTAGCCCGATTGTCAAGCGAAAGTCCTACAATCAAAAGAAGCTTTAAGGCTTATTCTAGGCGTGCTTGTGAGGCGGCAATAGCCGCTCATCGGTATATTCCCGGCGGCTATCGCGGCGGCGGTAGTTGGCTTTATTGATATCAATCAGTGGGTCATAGAGAACCGAGCGGTCTTTGCCAGTTTCTTTAGCGCGATACATGGCGGCATCGGCTCTTTCAAATAGCTCCGAAGCAGTAGTCGCATCATTATTGTAACAGGCTACTCCAACACTCATTGTGACCTCGGCGATTTCTCCAATAATTTGGTCGCTGTCCGAGGCAATCGGAATATCGCGGGCGGCCTGGCGCAGGCGGTCAACCGCTCTTTTGGCCTCATCGGTGCTGGTATCGGGGAACAAGATGCACAATTCGTCGCCACCATACCGGAAAGCGATGTCTCCGGCCCGGCATTGCACCCGGATAAGTTCTCCCAAGCGGGCCAAAAGCAAATCACCCTGGGCATGCCCAAAGCAATCGTTGACCCACTTGAGGCGGTCAAGGTCAATTATTGCCAGACTCAAGGTGGTACCTTTGCGCTCGGCTCGCCGAATTTCGCCCTCTAAACGCTCCTTAAATTCCAGCTTGTTATAAAGGCCAGTCAGGGCATCGGTGCGGGCCAATAGGTCTACCTGCTCGAAGAGCCGCGCTCGTTCTGCCGCCACTGCAATTTGCTTGCAAATATTCCACGCCAAAACAAAATGACTACCCCAGAAAGCATAGGGCTTACGGCTGGCAAGATGTAGCACGCCATAGACCCGCTCGCCAGTGCGGATAGGTACGCACAAATGCGATTGCAGTCCCTCAAATTCGTCCAGCACCTTGCAGACCGCTTTGCCCGGCAGATTGACCGACATGTAAGGTTCGTTATGGAGGATTGCCTCGCAATCGTGGGCTTGATGCGAATGCAAACAAGAATTGTGTCCGCCTTCGGTCTTCCAATAGCTTTCTTTAAGTGAACCGCGTTCCAGGCTGACCAGATTGGGCTGATAATTTTCCTCGTCCGAAGTAATCGGTAAGCCTAAACCACCGAGGGTTTGTGAGGTTTCGAGCATGCGCAAACCAGCCGCGCCCGTTGCAAAAGTAATTTTCTCCTGGTCTTCCGAAGATGCAGCGACTAGACTGGTTTCCTTTAGCGCCATCAAAATAAGGCGTTGACTATCCGGGTCAATAGCGTGAATCGTTCCCAGGTCAAAAGTTATCGCGCTCGAAATCTTGTCTAGTGATACCCGGTAAATCTCCTCAATGTTGCTCAGGCCGTTAATCGCGTTATTGACCGCAAGCAAGGCTTCTTGTTGCTGAAATTGCTGACGCAGCTCGTCGCTTAATGCCTTGAGCCGGAAAATATCTTTAATCGTAATCACCCCAGAACTCACCTGGTTCTGCTCGTCCCGAATAAAATTATAGCTGGTCGCAACCCAGTTATCTTCCCCATCCAGATTAGGTATCAGGGTTTCCACATCGCTAACCGGCTGTCCGGTTTTGAAGGCTCGTTCCAGCGGGCAATTGTGGCAGAGGCTTTCGTTATCCAGCGAGTGAGGGCTAAGAATTTCGTGGCATTGGCGACCTATCGCATCCTGCGCCCGCCATCCGGTCATCTCTTCTGCGCCCTTGCTAAACATTATAATCCGCTTATCGGGGCTGACCTCGACAAAGCCATCCATTGCCGCATTTAGCATAGCTTGATGGTGGCGTTGTTCGGTTTCCAGTTGCTTTTCCAGCTTGAGGGTCTTTAACAGATTATTGAAAGCCGGTAACAGAGCTTCAAGGTCTTCGATGTCATTTTCGTCAAATAGCCCGGCCCGCCGATTAATCAAACAACATACGGCCCGAAGTTGTCCTTCCAACTGGAAGGGAACAATCAAAAAGTTGCGGATTTTGAGGCGGGCTAAATGACCAAAGTTGTCTTCTTCAGTTTTGTTGACAAAAACCGCTTTGCCACCCAGAAAGCCTTGCAAGCTATTATCGAATTCATTTAGCTGTAGCTGAAAAGTATCCAATGTGTAGGAGGAGTTGAGGTTATCGGGCGTGCGAAAAACTGGCTGAATGGCGATGAGGGCCTCGCTGCGAGCATCGAGTTGCATCATGAGGCTATATTCCACCCCAAAGCGAGCCGCTAAAATTGATAGGGCCGCATAAAGGGCTTGTTGTGGGTCGGAATGGACATTAAACGCGGTTGTCAAATCCTTGAGGGCCTGATATTGCAGAAGCAAGCGTGCATCCTCAATACCAGACTGGCGTTTAGGGCCATCGTAGCTGAGATTATAAATTGTTTGCATACCCAAACCACTGTAAGAATACTGAGACCCTCTAAAGGGTAGTTGTTTGTCGAAACCCGAATGACCCAGTATCAGTAGAAACCACCCATGACCCGAAAGTTGGAAGGCGTATAATCCATACGCAAATCATATCTTTATAGATGATATTGCTGATAATCATACAACAAGATTTGGAAAAAGAAAAGGATTTTATTGTACAGTTCGTTACAGTTGTCTTACGATTTCTCTTAACATTCGTTGAAAGTCGGGGGACAGGGAATAATTTTGAGATTTGAGATTTAAGGTTTGAATTAAACTGTCCGCCAATAACCTATTTTTTCCGTCTTCCGTCTTCCAAAACTCAGTCCTCAATCCTCAATCCTCCTCAGTCCGTCCTTTCCCCGACCCCTATGAGGAAGACCCAGCGCCCGATGCGACGGAGGGGGATAAATTTGCTGCGGTCTTCTAACACCTTGAGCATTTCGGGCGAAAAGCGGCGGGGAAACGGGGCAGTACTATTGGCCTGAAAAGCTTGCTCTAAAGCGGCCTCGCTCATATCGGGCTGCGAAATTTCATACAGAATAGTACGATAATAACCAGCTGTAAGCTTTTCCATAAAGCTGCGGTTATCCCAGGTGCCGTCCTGGGCCAACTGTCCAAAAACAAAAGGATCGTCCAGGTCGGTATCTATCCCTTGCACCCTCAGCCAACCGCTGTCTTCGGCTAAGATTGGGCCTTGTCCGCGCCGGGCTTCAAGCTGGTCGGCAACCTGCTTGGCTGTCTCGAAATCAGCCGAGCCGGGGGTATCCGAGCCGTCGGCAATCACTGGAATATGATGCAGCTGAAAAAGTTGAACCACCATAAAACCAAGTGCGACCAGCGCCACCGGAATCCGCAACGGGCCAAGTCGCCAGATTGAACGTAAAGCCAGTAACCGCCCAATCTGGCACCACGCCAGGAGCGAAAGCAAACCGATGCTTTCAATATAATAATTATAATCCGAGCCTATTTTACCTGCCGAAAACGAAACCGCCAGCGCGGTTAGGGTATAATATCGCCAGAGGTCAATCTTTTCATAGCGACCCCATATCGGGCGGGCAATCCAGCTGGCCGCCAGTACCAGCAGGACAATATGGGTCCAGACCAGGTAATTCAGGGCCGCCCCCAAAAACCCGAAATCATAAGGTTGGGCATTGTAGCTGATAACGTGGCGCAGGAAGTTGCCATTGGTGGTTAGCTGGAAAACTAGAGTGACTATTCCCAAAAGAGCCAGCAATGCCCCCAGAAACGCTCCCAGGTCGCGCCAGCGCCGTTCCAGGCCGAGCCAGATGATTATAGCGGCGGGCGCAGCCAGGGCCGATTGTTTGGTGAGCAAAGCCAGGGCGCACAGTATTCCGGCCCATACTAATCCCGGTTTATCTTCCACCCGGCGCGATTGGTCGCCACGCCAGACCCGCCAGACCGCCGTCATGCTAAAGGCGATTGCCAATATATCGGCTTTAGCCAGCACTCCCCAATCGTAGAGCGCGGCAGTGGCAAAAGGAGTTAAGGCCGCCGCCAGACAGATACCCAACCGCCCGCGCCGTCCTGCCGCCAGTTCGGTAAAGCCAGCGACCCGATAGAGGGTAAAGCCTACCCAAAACGAAGCCAGGAGCGTAATCAGTCGCCCACCGACTATCGAGTTTGGGCCAGTCACAAACATAGTAACAGCTTGCAGATAATAAAAAAGTGGGGTATAAATTCCGGCCTGATAGGGTGGGGCGAGATTGGCAGGATAAAGGTTAGCCGGGCTGAAACTTGCCGCGTAGAGTTGCCCGGCCTCGTAGAAAACTGCCCCCTCGCCATATTGTAAAGGGTAGGAATAAAACAAGGCTACCCCGGCCCGATAGATAAAAAAAAGAGTATAGAGGAATATAAAGAAGCCACAGAGAATCTGTGGCAACTTCCTGAAGGGGCGTTCCCGTCCGGGCGAAGAAGTTCTGCCGCCTGTTGGAGAAGCTAACCCAAACATGTTTAGGCTTCGTCCGGTAACTGACCTGTAACCTGGCCCTGACCCTGGGGACATTTCAGGACATAGCCTACCCCTGGCACGGTCAGAATATAGGTCGGCTCGCTATCTTTGGGTTCGAGGCGGGTTCGCAAGTGCCGAATATATACTCGCAGATAGTCGGTTGCTCCGGCGTATTCCGGCCCCCAGACTTTGGTCAGCAAATCGCTGTGCATCATTACCCGTCCGGCGTTGGTCGCAAGATAATATAGCAGCCGATATTCGGTAGGCGTTAGCGGGATGGTTTTGCCGGAGGCGGTGACTTCGTGGCGCACGAAATCTATCGAAATATCGCCACAGGCAAAAGTAGGCGAATATTTGTTTAGCTCCTGGTATTCGCTGCGGCGCAAGACCGCTTTGACCCGCGCCAGCAGTTCATCGGCGCTAAAAGGTTTGGTTACATAATCGTCCGCCCCGGCCTCGAAGCCGGTCACGAGGTCGGCTCGCTCGTTGCGGGCCGTCAGCATAATAATCGGGACCGTCGAAAACTCCCGAATGCGGCGGCAAATCTGGTAGCCATCCTGACCGGGTAGCATTATATCCAGAATTACCAAATCCGGTTTCTCGTTTTCGACTATATCCAGCGCCCGCGTCCCCTCGGCGGCGGAAATTACCTTGAACTGCAAGGTCTCCAGGTTGTCACGCACCAACCGCACCAGACCGGGTTGGTCATCTACTACCAGTACCGTCTTATCTTTGTTCATAGGCCCATCTCCCCCTTATAAATTACGATTTATGATTGCAGAACAATTATCTGCTTATCAAATTTAAATCGTGGCTTCGTTACCTTTGATGATACCGCATAATTGGGCTAATCTAACTCAATTTCCCGTGACATGTCCGAAACCGGCAAAGTAAAATAAAAAGTGCTGCCAAACCCCAGCCCCCGGCTTTCGACCCAAATTCGCCCGCCGTGAGCTTCTACAATTCCCCGGCAGATTGCCAGGCCCAGGCCCGTCCCCTCGGTGCGGCGGGCCGCCCCGGTATCCACTCTGAAAAACCGCTCGAATATCTTAATCTGGTCTTCCAGGGTAATCCCGGTCCCCGTATCCCGCACTGCGACTTGTACCATTTTCTGCCCGGTCTGAGGGTCAATCGCCGGGGGATTGAACTCGACCCAGATTTGAGGGCTATAGGGTGAATATTTTATGGCGTTTTGAATCAGATTACGCAAGACCTGAATAATGCGCTGTGGGTCGGCCATTACAAAGGGCATTTCCTCGATGGGTGGATATTTTACCTCAATCAAGGTTTCGGGACTGCGCCGACGAGCCTCAGTCACGGCGCGTTCCAGCACTTCGTTAAGCTGGATTGGCTCGGCGAAGATTCGCAACGCCCCCGCTTCGATTTTGGAGACTTCCAAAATATTGTCAATCAATTGCATCAGCTTGTCGCATTCCTCGCTGATAATCGAAAGATACTCCATGCCAGTCTGGTTGTTCCAGTTGACATCCGGGCGCAGCAAAGTGGTAGCGTAGCCCTTAATCGAGGTGAGGGGGGTACGTAATTCGTGCGAAACGGTGGCGACGAACTCGGCCCGCAGTTTGTCGGCCTCGTGCAGGGCTTCCACTTTTGCTAGACGGCGGAAAAGTCGGGTATTATCAATCGCGATGGCCGATTGACTGGCGAGAATCGCGGCGGTCTGCAAATCCACCTCGCTATAAGTCTGGTCAAAGCCTTTGCGCTCCATCAGCAAGACCCCGACTTTGCGGCCCTGGGCAGTCAGGGGGACGGCAATCTGACATTCGTCCTGCTGGGCCGGCAACATCCGCTTGAGGCTCATTTGGACTTCGTGCTGGTCAATCATCAAGACGGTGGCATTGGTCTGGACGGCTCGATGTGCCAGGGCTTCCAGCCGCGAAATATATTCCGGGTTAGAGCGACTAAAATATTCCAGGTCGGGATAATACAACGGTAATGCCCCGGCCTCGCGCAGTTCGGCATCGTCTTCTTCGCGCTGGGCGACAGCCATCAGTTCCAGGTGTTGACTTTCACTGGATTGCCCTTCGCTGAACAGGAACAGAAAGGCCTGGTCAGACATTATTTCGCGCATAGCGACCTCGACTGACAGGCGGGGCAGTTGCGACGGTTCGACCTCGGCGGTAACAAGAGCCTGGGTAGTGGCGAAAACCTCGACCAGGGCTTTCATCTTGATGTTTTCGCGGGTCAGGCTCTGTTGAGCGATGGTTTGCTCGATGGTGCGAGTCAATTCAAAAGCGGTAAAAGGCTTAACTACAAAGCCATGTACCCCCAGATTCAACGATTGAATTGCTAGGTCTATCGAGCTATGCCCGGTCATTATTATCGCCACTACCTGCGGATTTATCCGACGTACTGCCCGCACCGTCGTCAGCCCGTCCAGACCACTGGGCATCCGAAAATCGGTCAAAAGGACATCAAAGGGATATTTGTTGGCGAAATCAATCGCTTCTTGTCCGCCTGGCAAGGCATGAACGGTATAACCGCGTTCCTGAAGTAATCGGGCTACGGCACTCCGGGCGGCAGCCTCATCATCTACTACAACTATTGTCTCTTTAGCCACTAATTTTACCTTGTTGGTCGTGAATAGCTTGGCCCGAACATGTATAATATCTTTAAGAACCTGACCCCTCGGCCCAATTAATTTTCATGCGGGTTATTTTCAAACGATTACCAAAAGATTGCCAAAAGTTACTCGATTGATTTATACTCACGATTATGCTGCAATTGCGTTCAAAAGTCAACGTGCCGCCCGCCTTGCGACGGTGTTATAATAATCCAGCAAAATCAATTAATTTTCTTTTAACAAAGTGGCGAGCAGACTTGTGAAAGGGAAGCCCAGTGGTGGCGGACGAAATTAAAATTTCTGACCTCAAAATTGTGGCACTAGCGGGCGGAGTCGGCGGAGCGAAACTGGCGCTTGGTTTTTACCACTATCTTCAAAATCAATATCCCGGTCAACCCGCTAATCTTTTTGAGAGATTGGCGATAGTCGGCAACACCGGCGACGATATGGACGATTATTTGGGGCTGTATATCTGCCCTGACCTGGACACTCTGATGTATAGCCTGTCCGGGCTGGCAAACCCTGCCACCGGCTGGGGTATTGAGGGAGATAGCAATCAGGCTCTGCAAATGCTGGCCCGCTACGGTCACGACAACTGGTTCTGGCTGGGGGACCGCGATTTAGCGACCCATCTGCGCCGCACCCAACGCCTGAGCCAGGGCGCACGGCTGACCGAAATCACGGCGGAACTGGCGGCGGGGGTCGGGATTACTTGCCAGCTTTTGCCGATGTGCGACCAGCCGGTACGGACGTTGGTGCATACCGTCGAAGCTGGAATATTACCTTTCCAAGAGTATTTCGTCCGGCGGCGGGCTACTGACACTGTAACCGGGCTGACTTTTCAAGGGGTGGAGCAGGCCACTATTTCACCCGAAGTTCGTCAGGCGGTTTCCGAGGCCGATTTAATCCTGATTTGCCCCTCCAACCCCTATTTGAGCATTGAGCCGATTCTGGCGGTGCCGGGCATGCGCCAATTGCTGGGAACGACAAACCGGCCCTCAAAAAGGCCAATTGTAGTGGTCAGCCCGATTGTGGGGGGGCAAGCTCTCAAAGGGCCAGCCGCCGCGCTTATGCGAACCCTGGGCGGGGAGGTGCAGGCTTCGGCCCTGGGGGTAGCCCGCTATTACGCCGGGTTCGCCAGCCATTTTGTGCTTGACCGGCAAGATGCCGAGCAAGAAGCGGCAATCGAGGCTTTGGGCTTCAAGGTGCTGCTGACCGATACTATTATGAAGTCGTTAGAGGATAAAATGGGGCTGGCAAAAGCTATTTTAGATTGGGAGCAATTGTGAATAACGGGGTAATTTTTTGGCCTGTTCCCGGCTTGCCGATGATTGGGCCGGGCGACGACCTGGCCCGGCTTATCGGCGACCAATTGGCGGCAAGTGGCGAAAGCTTTCAGAGCGGCGATGTGCTGGTATTGGCCCAAAAAATCGTCTCCAAAAGCGAGGGGCGCTTGGTGAATCTGGCCGAGATTATACCATCGGCACGGGCTGTGGAACTTGCCCCGCTGGTCGGTAAAGACCCGCGTCACGTCGAGGTTATTTTGGGCGAAAGCCGCGAGATTATCTGGGCCAGCCCCGGTATTTTTGTAGTCGAGACCCATCAGGGCTATATCTGCGCCAATGCCGGGGTAGACCGCTCGAATATCGCCCAGCCCGCCAGTTCTGACCCGGCGGAAGAATGGCTCTGTCTGTTGCCGCAAGACCCCAACGCTTCGGCGGCTCGGCTGCGGACGGCAATCTATGATTTGAGCGGCTGCGAGGTGGCGATAGTTATCAATGACACCCACGGGCGACCTTTTCGGATGGGCGGGGTCGGGGTGGCGCTAGGGATGGCGGGGATGGTCGGACTGGAAGACCGCCGGGGCGATAGCGACCTGTTTGGTTACAAATTGCAGGCTACCCTAACGGCGCGGGGCGATGAACTGGCGGCGGCCGCTTCCCTGATTATGGGCCAGGCGGCGGAAGCGACTCCGGCGGTGCTAGTGCGCGGCCTAACCTTCCAGCGCCCCGCCCCGGCCCACGACCCCGGCGCAACCGACCTGCTGCGCCCTAAATCTCAGGATGTCTTTCGGTATCCGGCGGGGGATAGAAATCTAAAATCTAAAATCTGAAATCAGTAAATATCGGACTGAGGACTGAGGACTGAGGACTGAGGACTGAGGACTGAGGACTGAGGACTGAGGACTGAGGACTGAGGACTGAGGACTGAGGTCTGAGGACTGAGGACTGAGGACTGAGGACTG
>JBBRSG010000161.1:0-10779 GCA_038245615.1 Chloroflexia bacterium
AAGTCCCTGCCCCAATATTTATTATATCCAAAGTTTTATCAGACGCTATTCAGGATTACTCATTATTACTCATTGATAGTAGGTATTCCGCTGCTGCGTCCACCACGCCGCCGTCGCACCACATCAATCCGCACCATTGCCAACCGCAAAGCACCTTCGGCGGCAGCGAGTTGTTCTTCGCTCAGGTTGCCCCGATTTTGGAGGGCTTGCTCGGCCCGCTTCCGGGCGTTTTCGGCCCGTTCCAGGTCAATTTCCTCGGAACGTTCGGCGGAATCCGCCAGGACGACCACCTTGTTATTCAGCACCTCGACGAACCCGCCCCCGATAGCGATAAAGGTCTCTTCTCCGCCGCGCCGAATTTTAAGTTCCCCGGCCTTGAGGCCGCTTAATAAGGGCGCGTGGCGCGGCAAAATCCCCATCATGCCTTCCGTTCCCGGCAGAGTCACAATATCTACATCTTCATTAAAAACCAGGCGCTCCGCCGTCACAATTTGCAGATTTAATGGCATCTCAACTCCAGGAAAGTGCTGAGTGCTGAGAATTTCTTAAAAGACCTCAACACTCAGCCCTAATTAAACGTTCCGCATTCTTTCGGCTTCTTTGACCACATCATCAATCGTCCCCGCCATAAAGAAAGCCTGTTCCGGCAAATCGTCGTGCTTGCCTTCCAGAATTTCCTTGACCCCGCGCACGGTTTCGGCAATCGGGGTGAATACCCCAGGTCGTCCGGTGAATTGCTCGGCGACGTGCATCGGCTGGCTAAAGAACCGCTCGATTTTGCGGGCGCGGCGAACAGTCAGCTTATCGTCTTCCGATAGCTCTTCGATGCCCAGAATGGCGATAATATCCTGCAAATCCTTGTACTTTTGCAAGTTGCGCTGGGCAGCGCGGGCCACATCGTAATGCTCCTGCCCGACCACTCGCGGGTCAAGAATCCGGCTGGTCGAGGAAAGCGGGTCTACCGCCGGGTAAATCCCTTTTTCGGCGATGCTGCGTTCCAGCGAAATCGTCGCGTCCAGGTGGGCAAAGGTCGTAGCCGGAGCGGGGTCGGTATAGTCGTCTGCCGGTACATAGACCGCCTGAACCGAGGTAATCGAGCCTTTTTTGGTCGAGGTGATGCGCTCTTGCAACTGGCCCATTTCGGTTGCCAGGGTCGGCGAGTAACCTACCGCGCTGGGCATCCGGCCCAACAGCGAGGACACTTCCGAACCAGCCTGCACAAAGCGGAAGATATTGTCAATAAAGAGCAAAATATCCGAGCCAGTCGAGTCGCGGAAGTATTCCGCCATCGTTAGACCAGTCAGACCGACCCGCAAACGTGCGCCGGGCGGCTCGTTCATCTGCCCAAAGACCATCACCATCTTGTCAATAACCCCAGAGTCAGTCATTTCGTGGTAAAGGTCGTTACCTTCGCGGCTACGCTCGCCCACCCCGGCGAAAACCGAGTAACCGTTATAAGCTTTTGCCACATTATTGATTAGTTCCTGAATAATAACGGTCTTGCCGACCCCCGCCCCGCCGAACACTCCAATTTTGCCGCCTCTGGAGAAAGGCGCAATCAGGTCAACTACTTTCATGCCGGTCACGAACATCTCAGCCTGGGTAGATTGGTCGGTAAAGGCCGGAGCAGAAGCGTGAATAGGCCGCATTTCACTAAAATTTACGTCGCCTTTTTGGTCTATCGCCCGTCCCAGCACATTAAATATCCGGCCTAGCGTGCCTTCTCCCACCGGGACGGAAATCGGCCCACCCGTAGCAACGGCCTTTGCGCCGCGCTGTAAACCGTCAGTGCTGTCCATTGCTACCGTGCGAACCCAGTCATTGCCCATGTGTTGCTGCACTTCGGTGATGAGGGGTGCGTCCTGGCCTTCAATTGTAATTTCTACCGCATCGTAAATCTCAGGCAAGCGGTCAGATGGAAATTCTACGTCCACTACCGGGCCTAAAACCTGTACCACCCGGCCTATCGAACCGCTATGGTGGGATGCGACTTCTGATTTAGTTTCCGTCGTCATAATTTTAACTCCTTACTTTCCTTGCGAAATACCAGCCTTTTAAGCTTTACTTACCCATTGCCGCCGAAGCGCCCCCGATTTCCAAAATTTCCTGGGTAATCGCGGCCTGCCGAACTTTGTTCATTTCCAGAGTATAATCGCCGACCAGCTCTTTAGCTTTGTCCGAAGCGTTTCGCATCGCCACCATTTTGGAACTCTGTTCGCTGGCAATATTTTCCAGAATCGCCTGGTAAATTTCGACTTCGACATAACGTGGGAGCAGATTTTTCAGAACACCGGCGGGGTTCGGCTCAAAAATAAAATCGTTCTTTTGCATATCAATCGTATTTTCGTCCGGTTTCAACTCGGCGGGGTCAATCGGCAGCAACTTAATCAGCTTGGGTCGCACTGTCAGGGTATTGATATATTCGGTGTAGAGCAAATAGACCGCATCGTATTTACCCTCGCTATAGTCGTCTATCACCACTTTGGAAATCGCCAGGGTATCCCCTAAACTGGGGCGGTCAGGCAGACCGGTAAACTCGGCTACAATGTCGCGTCCGGCTCTTATCATAAAATCGCGGCCCTTGCGACCTACCGATACCAATTTGACCGGCTTGCCCCCGGTTTCGGCGCTCAAGAAGCGCACCGCCCGCCGAATGGCGTTGGTATTCAGACTTCCCGCCAACCCCCGGTCGGATGTGACCATAATCAGCCCGACATTTTCGATGGGGCGTTGCTGCAAAAGCGGGCTAATCTGGCGATATTCTTCGTTGCCTTGCAAGGCCGCAATATCGGCGATAACTTCCAGCACCTTTTGGGAAAAGGGGCGAGCCGCTACCACATTTTGTTGCGCCCGCCGCATCCGGCTGGCCGCGACCAGTTCCATCGCTTTAGTAATCTGGGCAGTATTTTTTACACTGCGAATTCGGCGGCGTAAAATTTGAACACTAGCCATCTATTTCCTCTTTGTAACAATTCAACCTGACACTCAAGGGCGACCACATAGGGTCGCCCCTACCGAAATCTCTGTACGGGCGACCACATAAGGTCGCCCCGGTTTAATATTTACGGCCCTGCTTGAACTCTTTGATGTACTTCTCAAGGGTGGACGATACCTCTTTGGAGAGCTTGGCTTTTGGGTTACTGCGGATGCTCTCGCCGAATTCAGGATGGGCGCTATCCATATATTCCAGAAAGTCCTTTTCCCAAGTCGGAACTTTGTCCACCGGTACATCGTCCAGAAAGCCAGTCGTTACCGCATACAGGCCCAGCACTTGCTTTTCAAAAGGCATCGGACTGTACTGAGGCTGCTTCATAATCTCGGAAGTCCGTGCGCCGCGATTAAGTTGCTGCTGGGTGGCTTTGTCCAAATCCGAACCGAACTGGGCGAAAGCGGCCAGCGCCCGATACTGGGCCAAGTCGAGCTTGAGCGGCCCGGCAACCTGCTTCATCGGGGCGGTTTGGGCTGCTCCACCGACCCGCGACACCGAAATACCGATGTTCAGGGCGGGGCGTTGCCCCGCGTTAAAGAGGTCGGTTTCCAAAAATATCTGCCCGTCGGTAATCGAAATAACGTTGGTCGGGATGTAGGCCGACACGTCTCCAGCCTGAGTTTCGATAATTGGCAGGGCGGTAATGCTGCCTCCGCCGTACTGGTCACTCAGGCGGGCGGCCCGCTCCAGGAGGCGGCTATGCAGATAGAATACGTCGCCGGGATAAGCCTCGCGGCCCGCCGGACGACGCAGCAACAGCGATACTTCGCGGTAGCTGTTGGCGTGCTTGCTCAAATCATCGTAGACAATCAGCACATCGTTAATCTTGCGTCCATCCGCCAACGTTACTCCATTTTCCATGATTTCTTCGCCCATCGTAACCCCGGAATAGGGGGCGATATAGCGCAAGGGGGAGGGGTCGGAAGCTCCGGCTACTACCACGATGGTATGCTCCATCGCGCCGTTAGCCTCTAGGGTTGCTACTACCTGGGCGACTTGCTGCTGTTTCTGTCCGATGGCGACATAGATGCAAATCATGCTGCCGCCCTTCTGGTTGATAATCGCGTCCATACAGATGGCGGTTTTGCCGGTCTGTCGGTCTCCGATAACCAGTTCGCGCTGTCCGCGACCAATCGGGATAAGGGCATCAATCGCCTTGATACCGGTCTGAACCGGAGTATCCACCGATTTGCGGGTGATTACGCCGGGGGCCACCCGCTCAATAAAGCGGGTCTTGTCGGTCTTAATATCGCCTTTGCCGTCAATTGGTTGGCCCAGAGCGTTGACTACCCGCCCGACCAATTCGACCCCAACCGGGACTTCGATGATTCTGCCGGTGCTGCGCACCGTGTCACCTTCCTGAATATTGGTGTATGGCCCCATAATGATAACCCCGACGGTATCCTCTTCCAGATTCAGAGCCATGCCCTGGACATCGGTCCCGCCCGGCCCGCGTCCGGGGAACTCTACCAACTCGGAGGATTTCACCCCAGAAAGACCATAGACACGGGCAATTCCGTCCCCGACCTCGACGACTGAGCCGACTTCGACTCGCTGGGCCGCCGTATCTAAACCGGCTAATTGTTCTTTGATAATCGAGCTAATTTCATCAGCGCGTACTGCCATCTGGCTTTCCTCCTCAAAATAGGGCTGAATGTGCTGAGTGCAGCAATCTAATCTAGTAAGAAATTTATTCTTCAATAGCTGCGGTTGGCTGATTAAGAATACTCAGCCCTCAGAACATAGCCCTCCGCCCATACAAGGCTAGGCTAGTTGTTTGCGTAAATTTTGTAACCGGGCGCGGACGCTGCCATCTATCAGCGTATCGCCAATCCGGGCTATCACTCCGCCGATAATCTCCGGGTCTACTTTCATATTGACTGTAACCTGATTGCCGGTCAGCTTCGAGAGTTGCTCGCGAATAGCTTCGGTTTCCGCCGCGCTCATTTCTTCCGCGGTCGTAACCTCGGCCATTACTATCCCGCGCTCCTTGTTCCACAGCCGGGTATATTCCTCAACCACGCTCTTCATGTCCGACTGCCGCTCGCGTTTGACCAGCAATTGCGCCAGGTTCAAAGCCTGTTGGCTGACATCCGGCCCTAGCACCTTACTCACAAACTGAATTTTGCTGTCCCGCGAGGTTTTGGGATTATCCAAAAAGCCCTGTACATTGGGTTGACTAAAGGCATAGCTGATGCTATCCAGGTCAGCCCCCCATTGTTCCAGTTTGTTTTGCTCTTTCGCCATTTCAAAAATGGCGTTGGCATAGCGTCGTCCGGCACTTCCCGATGGCATGTTCTTCTCCGAAATTTCAGATAACCGATAGCTGTTATCTAATTTCTGCTATCTAGTTTTTACTCGCATTCGCCAGAGCTTCGTTAATCAGCTGGGACTGGACATCTTTGTTAGTCTTCAATTCGTGACCAACCACCCTGGTAGCCGCAGTAATCGCCAGGTCCGCCGTTTCGCGCCGCAATTGATTAAATACCTGGTCGCGCTCCGCCGTGATTTCGGCTCTGGCCTTCTCTTTTTCGGCATTACCGGCGGCCACCGCATCTTCTCGCGCTTTGGCAATCATGCGGTCACTCTGGGCGCGGGCATCTGCCAGAATACGCTGGGCCTCTTTTTGAGCAGTTTCCAGTTCAGCTCTGGTACGGGCTTCCGTGTCGGACAGGTCGCGCTTAATCTGGTCGCTCTTTTCGACAATCTCCTGAGCGCGGGCGCGACGTTCATCCAGCACTTTGAGAATCGGGCGATAGGCAAAGCGCCACAGAATAAACATCAAAATGCCAAAGCCAATCGCCTGAAATATCAAATTGCCCAGACTGATACCAAGCTGGTCGGGAATGCTCTTGCTGCTAGTATCGCCCGTTTCAGCGAGCGATACGGAATAAATCAAGCTTGCTAAGGTCATGCTCTTTAATCCTGTCCTGTCCAAAAATTAAAGTTAAGGTCGTCTAATCCCGCCGATATTCTTTCGGGGTGAGTGCAAGCTGGCTAACCAGATTGATTTTTAGCGCACCCACTCCCAAAATTCAGACCTGCGAAAGTGGATTTTCAAAGTCCTGCTCTTAGACGAACAGAATCAGCAGACCAATCAACAGCGCGTAGATCGCGACGGCTTCCGCCAGACCTGCGCCGATAATCAATTGGGTCTGAATCGTACCGGCGGCTTCCGGGTTGCGCCCAATCGCTTGCAAAGCACCATTGGCGGCGATACCGATACCGATACCAGGGCCAATGCCACCCAGACCAATTGCCAGAGCTGCGCCGAGCGGCTTCAAGTTGAGTTGTCCACCGGCAGCCTGGGCTACTACATCCGATAGTATAGCCGAACCTAGTTCGTACATTCTAAATATCCTCCTTAGATACATTAGATACGTTTAAAATCCACTTTTACAAAAAGCTACTCTAAGTTACCAGCTTTAGCTATTAGCTCTAGCCTCATTATCAAGTAGCTTGAGCAAAGGTGCTGGACTGGCCCAACTACTGCCGATTTCCAGCTTTCCATAAACTTCCTTTGGACCTGGTTTTAGAACCATTGCCCGGTTAAATTTGCCGATTACCCGGTGCTGCTTTAGGCAATTCGGCTCGCTTGTTAAATCAAGCTTTAGCCTCAAATCTCAAAAAACCACGCGATGCCTATCCTAATCAGGCCGCATGAGCCGCTTCGTGAGCCTTTGTCGCGTCCAGGTCTTCGGCTTCCTCGTGTCCATGCTCTTCGTCGTGACCGCCGCTATGCCCAACCGAAAGCGAAATGTAGGCCAGGGTTAGGGAGGCAAAAACGAAAGCCTGAATAAAGCCGAAGAATACTTCCAGCCCCAGAAATATTACATAAATCGGGGCGGCGATACTCAGAATAACCGCCAGCAATGCTTCTCCCGCAAAGATGTTGCCGAAAAGACGGAAGGTGAGCGACACAATCCGCGATAGCTGGCTGATAATTTCAATCGGGGTCAAGAGCGGTGACATAACGTAGGGCTTGGGGAAAAATTCCTTGAGCCAGCCGCCAAACCCGTGCAGACTGATAGCCACCACGATTACGGTAAAGAAGGTAATCAAGGCCATCGCCAGGGTCATATTCAGGTCAGCATTAGGGGGACGCAGGATAGGGGTGAGCAATGCGCCCAGCTTTCCAGGCGTGACCGCGCCGACTTCGACCCAACCTTCTTTGGCTTCCGCGCCTTCCAATGGTTTCATTTTGCTGGCGGCTTTGTCAAAGGTTTTGGGGTCGTTCTGGTAGGCTCTTTCGGGGACGGCTACGATTTGCGCCCACTCGCCCTCGATTTTCTTGACTTCGACTGCGCCTTCAAACGGCTTGGCGGCGGAAGTTTTGCTGGGTTGGGCGTGCAGTTCGGTTTCGTTGCTGACCAAAGCATAGCCGGGGGCAAGTTTGGTGCCTTCTTTGGCCGCTACTACTTCCGCTTCGGGATAGCCAATTGTGCCGACCCCCGGAAAGAGTGACAGCCAGTTTGCCAGCAATATAAAGAGAAAAAGGGTAGCGACCAGTACAAAGAGGCGGCGGGCCAACTTGGTGCGACCCAGGGCGTTTTCGACCAGATTGAGCAAGCTCTCGAAGATTAGCTCCCATAAGGCCTGCCAGCGACCTGGCACTGGCTTGAGCTGAGTTGTGGCGCTGAGTATCAAAACAACGATGATTATTGCAACTATAATGAAGGTAAAAACACTGTTGGTAATCTTGAAGCCTAAAAGGTCAGGTTGCCATCCGAACAAATTGATTGGTTCGGGTTTTAAGCTAACGTGTACTTGGTCTTCCACTCTGTTGCCTCTCCATTGCCGACTTACCGAGTTTTGGGGCCTTACCGCTAATTCTGTCGCCTCACGAGGACCTAATCAACTTTACAAAAAAGTAGACCATGCTCGCCAGGGCGAAAAATACGCCTATCAGGATGAAAAGCGGCGCAGTCTTGAAAACATTGTCCAGCACCACCCCGATAATCACAAAAATGACCACAGTGAAACCCAGACTGAGAGCCTGACTTGCTAACTGCCTGGAGCTATCCAGCTTCCTAGCGTTTTCTTCCCGTTTTTCCGGGTCAGTCGCCATTGTCTACCGACTTTCGTCGTCAACTTCTGCCTGTCATCTTATTTACTTGCTAAAGACAGCCTCGCGGCTGGGTAATGCTTGGTTTGGTGCGCGGACCATTAGTAAGGAGCAGTTAGCCCTGGTGAGGGGAGGCACGAAAGGTCGTACCTGCGGCATCCGACCTGAAATTCGGAAGTGAGCAGCCAGCCTAACACAGTCCGTAGTTACCTATCGCCAACCCTGAATTCCGATAAGGGGCTAACCCGCGACCTGTAACCCTAACCTCACTTCTTTCCAGCCAAAGTATAACATGCTGCCCGAAAGCACGCAAGGGGAAAATAGGCCTTTTGTGTGAAATTTCGTACAATCTTTACATTCTTTAGTAGAAGCTACTTTTACGACTCCTGACCGGTATAGGTGGAAATATACCAGGTATTTCCAAAGCTATCTTTTATCTCGGCACTACGCTCTTGATAAGGTTTATCACTCGGCGCGGCCAACGACATTGCCCCGGCTTTAAGCGCTTTCTGATAGCTTGTATCTACATCTGGCACATATAAGTAAATTGCGGCGCGGGGAGTGGTCGCGTCGGGTTCTCCTACTTCTAACACCACAACTGAGTCCCCAATCTGCATCTCAACATGAAAATCGTTATCGCCAGTTTTCGCATTTTCCAGTTCCTTGCCGTCAAACGCCTGTTTTACAAATTCTGGTAAGTCCAGGTATCCGTAGAGATAAGGTCGCACCGTTCCAAGTCCGTGCCGGATAAAATTGTTTTTAGTATTCATCAGATTTCCCTCCTATTATTTATTCTGGCGGGTTTTGCCACGCCGGGTAATGGTTTCTTCGCTATTGGGTAGCTTTTCGTCCAGTTCGGCCCGCTTGTAGGGCGAGAGGCGAAGTTCGGGTAGCTCGCTTTCGGTAGGCCACCACTGGTACTTTTCGAGGTCAACCGTAAATTCGGGGCTGATTTCGACCTGCTCGGCGGCGAGGTCGGTGCGATGGGCCAGCTGTCCGCCCCAGCCATAGCCCGCCGCCAGCCCGCCAAAGCGATTGACCACCCGCTGACAGGGTATGTCCGCGCCTTCCGACACCCAGTGCAGCGCCCAACCTACCGCCCTCGCCGCCCTGGGTACTCCCAGCAAAGCGGCAATCTGCCCGTAAGTCATCACCCGGCCTGACGGAATCCGCTTTACGATTTCGTATACTTTTTGGTTAAATTCGCTGGTCGCCATATAATCTGTTTGAAATAGGGTTTGATACGTCAAATCCGCGCTCCTTGAGCAGAACAGCAGCATGGGCGCGAGTCAACATATAGCGGTTATAGATTGCTACTAACTCGCGGCTGGTCTGAACTTCTGATTCGGTCAGACCTTCTTTTAGTCGTTTGAAATGAAGCTGCTCCAATTGGCGAACAGATTTTACCGGCATCCGGCTCCGGGCTACTTTCCATAAAGCCTTGTCACTAAAAGAGTTCAAGGCCGCAATCTGGTCAGCCAATTCCGCCGGGAGGTCATTTTCCTTGATAGACATAACACTTATTCCCATACGGCAATTTTCGTAAACACTTCGTTTACCGTCCTACCTCAGTATATTATGCTCGATAGCAGAATACAACCCGCCCTGAAAATTCAGGCTAGATTTAGAAAAATATTTCTGGATAAACCCCGGCATTGGTGTTATACTTTTAGCTACATCTGTATCTAAATCTTTACAGATGTATATATGTTTACAAATACAAATGGGTGAATAGTATGAGTAGTAACCGCCTAAAAATACAAATTGTAGGCCGCCCTGAAGATAATGAGGACGTTAGATTTGATGACTTCTTAAATCAACTAACTGCTGTCAAAAAAGCCTTGACCGAAGTAGACCGAGTAGTTACCAATGGGGGGGAGTCGGTTTACTATCGAGTAGTAGATTTAAATCATTCCAGCACTGCGGCGGTAGTTTTAGAAGCAGTTCCGGTTAATCAACAAGAGGCCGATAATTCAGAGATTGTTTTAGAGAAATTTCTGACGGGTATCTCATTGATTCAAGCCCAAAAAGTAGCCCCGGATGACTTTGATTACAACGTTTTGCAGGCTCTAAAACAGATAACGACTCCAGTTGGTAGTAAAATAGCCGAAATGATTTTTTCGAGTAACGGTACAAGTGTTCCGCTATCCAATGGCTTTGCTCAAAGTATAGATAACCTTATCGGGCTAGAAGTAGAGGTTAAAAGTAGCAAACCTTTAGAAGGTGGTTTGCTCAAGCTAAGTGAACTCAGAGGGGTAGCTAAAGGTGCGCTTGGCAATAAATCCACTGAAGAATATCTGGCGGAATTAAGAGATGAATGGTAAGAAACTGGTCTATTGGGATTCAGGAATCTTTATCGCCTGGCTAACTGACGAGGCACGTGAGGCAAGCGAAATTTATGGAATCGAGGAGCAGGTTGAAGCTTTTGAAAACGGGTCATTGTTTATTTGCACCTCGACTCTGGCTCTAACAGAAGTTCTGCTCGATCAGCTTCCCATAAATGTCAGAGAAAGCTTTGAAAATCTTGAGCGTCAAAAAAACTTTGAATTTGTTACAGTCACTAAAGAAATAGCCAAACTCGCCCAGGAAATCAGAAGCTATTACTCTAAATCACGCGGAATGAGCGGAACGTTAGGTATTGCCGATGCAATTCACATTGCTACCGCTATCAACCAAAAATGTGAGGTTTTCTATACCTTTGACCGCAAAGAGCGTCCCGGCAAAA
>JBBRSG010000162.1:0-10540 GCA_038245615.1 Chloroflexia bacterium
CACCGGGCATGGAATTTATCGGGTGGATGTGCGCGGGGCGGATAATTACACTTATCACCCTTCTACCATTATCGCCGGGGGGCATAAGCGTGATATGGACGTACCTTTAATCACCGCGACTTTGTATCTAAGGCCGGGTCGCCTTAAATACTTGCGTACCCTGTATGTCGCCACCCGTGACGATTTGTTCGAGAAGGGTTTTTTCACGCTCTATTTTCCTTTTATGACCAAATTGCGCCCGCTTATTGCGCCGCTCAATGGTAAAACCCTCTTTGACATCATGCAGTGCAGCCCCGTAAAGTTACCGGACGAGCAGACGGTCAATCAGCTTTTGAACGAAACGATGCGAATTGAAGGGAATTTGCCCCTGGCAGAAGCCCTCGACCCAGAATGGCGTACCCGTTTGTTAGGCGAAGAAGCCAGCCAACCCAATCTGACCTTGAAGGATGCGATTTATCGCGCTCCGGTCAGCTTGCTGGCCCAATACTCCACCCCCCGCATGTTTAGCGAACCGCTGGCAACCCGAATTCGTCAGCGCCACCATACTACGATGAAAGAGCAGCTTTATAACATCATCCGTATTCTGGAAAAAGGCGGGACACTGTTCGTTATGCCGGAAGGTCAAGTTACCCCGGATGGGCGTTTTTCCAAGATGCGGGCGGCAGTTACCCGCCTCATATTACAAAGCAGGGTCGAAACCCGCTTGCTGCCGATTAACATCAGCTATGACTTTATGGATACCGCTCGCCCGAATGTAACCATAATCCTCGGCCCGGAAGTTTTGGGTTTGAAGCATCAACCCAAAAATGAGTTGGCTGAGACTATTCGCAGCCACGTAATCAGCTTATCCTGTGTCACCATGAGCGGGTTGGTAAGTCGCTGGTTGGTTGCTGCCGCCGCCAAAGGGCAAGCCCAAATCAACCTGAGCCAGATGCGCTCCGAAATCTGGAACGAGGTAACGCGGTTGCGCCCGCTAGAAATTGCACTTGACCGTCAGCTCGAGAACTGGGCTGAATTTGAAAAACGTTTTGACCGCTTCGTTAGCTATGCCCGCCTCAAAAACATTTTTGGCAAAGTCTTTAAAGCGGGGGTGGTTTCTAAAGAAACGGTGCGACTAGACCTGGTGGCTTTGGGGCGCGAGGAATGTCAGAGCCACAACGATAATCCGGTGCGATATTCCCATAACGAGTTGACCGAGTTACTGGCAATTTGGGATGCTCTGCCCGAAGCTGAAAAAGCTCAAAAGCAGGCTGCCAACAGTGTCACCAGCTTCGAGGAAGGCGCAAAGCGGGTCAGAGAACGCCGAACCGCCGGATAAGCTTTCGGTAAGATTTATAAATAAAAGCTGGGAAATTTGCTCAAAATTTCCCAGCTTTTATTTATAGAGTTTAACTGATAGACCCGATTTCAGTACCGTATTTCCCAGACCGAAGGCTATCTACCGCTCGTCAATCGGGATATAATGCTGGTCTACTGGGCCGGTGTAGTCGGCGCGAGGCCGGATGAGCCGGTTATCGGCGTACTGTTCCATAATGTGGGCCAACCAACCTGAAATCCGGCTGGTAGCAAAGACCGGGGTAAACAGGTCAATCGGGATGCCTAGCATATAGTAGACGCTGGCAGAATAAAAGTCCACGTTGGGCAGCAACCCTTTTTCTTTCACAACGGTATCGTCAATCCGTACCGACATATCGTACCAGCGAGTATCGCCCTTGAGCTGACTTAGTTTCTCGCTCATCAGTTTGAGATGTTTGGCGCGAGGGTCGCCGTTCTTGTAGACCCGATGTCCAAAACCCATAATTTTTTCTTTGTTTGCCAGGGCATCTTCGATGAACTGGTCAATTTTTTCCATCGAACCGACCTTGAGCAGCATCCGCATAACCGCTTCGTTTGCGCCGCCGTGTAGCGGGCCTTTGAGCGTGCCTATCGCGCTGACTACTCCGCTATGCATGTCAGCCAAGGTCGAGACAGTTTCGCGAGCCGAGAAGGTTGAGGCGTTCAACTCGTGGTCGGCGTGCAGTACCAGGGCGGTATCAATCGCCTTGACTGCAATCGGGTCTGGCTCATCGCCAGTCAGCATATAGACAAAGTTGGCGGCAATCGAGAGGTCAGCACGAGGCCCAATCGGTTCTTTACCGTCGCGGGCGCGTCCGATAGCACAGACAATCGTCGGTATTTGGGCGGTCAGCCGGATAGCTTTGCGGAGATTGGCCTCTTTGGACATATCGGCAGTATCAGGGTCGTATAATCCCAGAGCAGATACAGCAGTGCGAAGGGCATCCATTGGATGAACCGAAGGGGGAAAAGTTTTAATCCATTCGATGATTTGGGCTGGTAAATTGGCGCTGGCCTTGAGTTGCTGGTCTAAATCGGCAAGTTCGGCCCGGTTGGGCAAGCGACTATTCCACAAGAGGTAAACTACTTCTTCATAGCTGGCACTTTCCGCCAGTTCATCTATGCCGATGCCCCGGTAAGTCAGCACGCTGCCAATAATCGAGCTGATGCCGGATTCCAGAGCTACAACCCCTTCCAGACCTTTAGCGCCTTTGTCTGCCGCTTTAGTGGCTGCCGGAGCGGTGTTACTCTCAAGTTTTTCAACCGACATTGGTTTACTCCCTCTAAATGTTTAGACTAATTGTTTCAAAGTTTGTCAGAAAAATCATTTAATTTTAGCTTACTTCTCAAATACAGCGTGATTGCGGCTGACGAAAGCTACTTCTCGAATTAACCCGGTAAGCCAGCTCCGCAAAGTTACTTGTGATAATTATAACCCAAAAGCCCTTTCTCTACAATGCAGCCTGATAAGATTCTCCTATAAGAAAGTCTTATGATGTATCCATGACATTTTATATTGCCAACTTACGTTTATCATGTTAAAATATATCAGTGGCATATGTTGTTAATTAAATAACCCAAAAATCCACTAAACCCATCTATATGACTAGGTGATAAGCCGTCCCCGTGTATTTCCTTTTAGCTCAAGTTTTCCAGGCTATGAAGCTTTAAGAAAAAGGTTGTGACAGCTTTCTAATTCCTTTTTTCAAACTGTGCTGGCGAGACTGGTCGCCAAAAGCGTTGTCACCGTTGCAAACCGAAAAGTTCTCGCCTAGTTGTAATACTCTCCCTCTTATCCTTTAGCCACAACGGCAAATACGCTTAAAGCATCTTTGGTATAAACCCAAATAACCGCTATTGAGCAAACAAAAAGCATACAGAGCTGAACTTTCTACTTCCCCATCCCCAAAAGCTCTACAGAGTGGCGGCCGATGATGCCATTCAGAACGCCAGGGTTGGCGAGTTGCCGGGGGAGCGGTGAGTGACACTAAATTGCAAATGTAACGTTTGTTGAGGTCAATTAGGGATACTAGCCTGACCTGATTGAAATATCAGCCACTTTGACGCTAAACATTATGGTTATAGCTATTATGACTATAAGGTATATCAAGCCTGGACTACACGAGGATTGACTACATATGTATGACACTCAAAACCTACATCAATTGCAGCAGCACATAGATGAACTTGAAAAAGCACTGGCCTCAACCCGCGAAGTATTAGCCCGCTTGCTATACGCCCTGGCGACCGACGCGGCAAATGAAGCGCAACTTAAATCCCTGATTGAAGGTTTAGGCTTCGATTGGGGCGTGCTGGTAAGGCGAACCAAAAATACAACTGGCAATCTGGGTAAAAAGGGAATAATCAGAAAAGGCGAATGAGCAAGCTCCTAATCCTCATTTTGAGGTTGACTTACTGGTTCAATTAAACGGATGCGCGGATGAGCGCGGGTCTTTTATTCGCTATCGAAGGCGGCTTCGAGCGAGTGTAAATTACCATTAGGCCAATGAGGTTTTGAACGGCACATTCAAAGTCTAACTTAGCTGCTAAATTTAGCACGAGTGGCCCGTAGCCGCTCGACTAGGGCGGCGGGAGTGGACTCGGCGGCTAATTGCTCGGCTTTCAGTTGGGGCAGATGGGGCAAAAGTCGAGCAGTTTCCTGCAATAGTCTGACTCCGGTCAAATAATCTTGCTCGTGGATATTTTCAGGTTGCAGGGTAAAATCGCCTCCCATATTGTGATAGTTGCCCAACGGGAAGGCCAATCCAGTCGCGGTATAGCCCTGCAAGATGGCGGTACTGGCCTCACACCGCCCCCCGCTCATCAACTGGCGCTGAATTTTGATGGTATTCGGCGCAGCTTCAGCCTGCATCTTCTGGGCGGCCTTTTTCAAAATAAACTCGGCTTCCTCACTAAAGGTAAAACCTCGGTCTCCTACCCGGATAACTGGGCCTTCCCCCTGGATTGCGCCCGGTAGCGTCTTGCTGGCTTCCAGCGAAACCACGAAAGTTTCGGACGGTAGTATTTTGGCCTGAAAGACCAATTCCGCGCCTACCAACCCGACTTCCTCGGCCCGCGTAAAAACTCCATATAGATTGGTATCCGCGCCCTCCTGGGCCACTTTCCAGAGGGCCAGCAATGCGGCAGCGCATCCCACCAGGTCGTCTATTACGCGAGCATGGATAAAGCCATCTCGTAATTCAAAATCGGGCAATCCCCAGATACCAAAGTTACCGCTTGTCAGACCTTCGCCTGCTTCGAGCTTGAGGAAAAGCCGAATATTGCGCGGCCCATCCAGCAACTCCGCGCCTAGCAGCGTTCCAGTTATGGGTTTTGAGGTATCGTTATCGGCAAAAACCACTACCGCCTGCGCCGTTTTGAACCAGTCTAGCCCGACTCCTCCCAGCAGGCGGGCGGTCCAGTTAGCCGCCGGGTAAGCCTCGGTTGCACCCGGCTCGACCAGCTCAAAAGCGGGATGGTCGGTATGAGCCATGAGCGCCAGAGGCTGACAAGCCGCGCCCTTCTGATAATGCGCGATAATATTGCCAAAATCATCTATCTGATACGGCAGCTCATATTTATCCAGAAACTCCCGAATAAAGTTACATATCCCCTCTTCGTGGAAGGAAGTGGTCGGAATGGAGACAAGTTGCTGCAAAGTCTGGAGATAAAATTCATTTTCTTGAACAGAATTCATTGCTTATCGCTCCGGTTCGGGATTAGGGTCAGCGGGAAAATCGAAAATTTCGGTCAAGGCCAGTTTAACGCCGGGCAGGACATCCTCGCCCGACAACTCGCCATCAATATCAATCGGTTCGGGTGTCAGACCTTTGGCAAGCCGATAGACAACCACCCGGCGGCTGTAAGTCCGAACCTGCCAGATTAATCTAACCCCGACCTGTTGATAAGCTTGAATCTTGGCCTCGATCTGATAGGCCAAATCGAAAGGCGATTCTACCTCGACTACTAAATCCGGGACAAGGGTGGGATAGCTCCTTAATCTTTCATCGCGGTTTATCCTCGTGACGCTCATAGTTGCTTAAAATATTGACCTGTTTAATTATACCGCAGGACAACGACGGTAGCCAATTAAAGGCAATTAGCAAAGACTGAGGGGAAAGGCGGAAGGTGGAAGACGGAAGTCAGAAAAAATACAGGTAGTGGTTAGCATTTTACTTCAAAACTCAAAATTCAAAACTATGCTGTTTCTCCTATCCATCCCTGTTAAATGGATTTAAAAAGGTTTTCTTGGTTTGACAGAGCGGTAGTGAGTCTGTTATTTTTCGCACAGTTAGCGATTAGCTACCCTAATGATAATGGAGTAGGTATGACCAGAATAGAAAATTCGATGGAATGGGCGTTGGGCGGGCTGGACGACGCGGTTTTCACTCTTAGTACTTTTATGTGGGAGTTGAAACGCAAGCCGCCCTATTTGTCCGATACCACTGAACTGGCCCGCTTGCAGACCGCCCCCATCCGGCTTGAGCCGCAAGCTCTATTTGTACCACCCCCTAGCCCCGTAGTCCAGCTAACTCCGACTCGTCTGCCCCGCATGGCAACCCAACTGGGTGGTTTATCGCGCCACTATCAGGCCTACAACCTGTCGTATGACAGCGCAATTCAGACCGGCTACCCTGCGAATAATATGGCGCGGGCAATTTATCTGGAACGCAAGGGGGCAGAAAACGGCCCAACCGTGATTTATTTGCACGGTTGGATGGAATTTGAAGCCGGGCTGTCCCTCCGGTTGCCCTTGAGTTGGGCCGGGCCATTGGGCCTGAATATTCTGGCCCTGCATCTGCCGTTTCACTTCGAGCGCACTCCGCCCGGCAAACTCAGTGGCGAGCTTTCGATTACCGGCAATCTTCCGCTTGGTATCATGGGGATGCAACAGGCGGTCAGCGATGTGCGACAAGCTCTTTATTGGCTCAAACAGCGGGGTTCAAAAGTGGCTTTAATCGGCAAGAGTCTGGGAGGGTTGATTGGAGCGATGACCTTAGCCGTTGAGGATGGATTTGAGGCCGGGATACTAGTTGTCCCGGCTACCAGCACCCGCGCTTCTATTTGGCAAAGCCGCTATACCCGGCTAGTCCGGCGCGATTTGGCCCAGCAGGGGCTGGACGAGGAAGCTACTGCCCGGTTATTGGAGGTTATCCGGCCCGGACGCTATCAACCGGCGATTGACCCCCAGCGGATTCTGGTATTCAAGGCCAATGCCGACCGGGTGTGTTTCCCAACCGACACCGACCTGTTTGCCGAACAATGGGGCGTGCCGATGCTAGAAGTGCCTTCCGGTCATCTCACCGCCCCCTTTGTCCCCCGCACCCGCCGGGCCAGCCAGCAACATTTGCAACGCTTTTTATAATCGAAAATCTAAAATCTAAGGTCTAAAATACCTCAGTCCTCAGTCCTCAGTCATGTATTTTTCTGACCACTGACTACTGACCACTGCTCATTCTATCAGGCTTTCCCCGCCAGATTTTTGTTAAAGGCCAAATCAGCCTCTACCATCGTATGTACCAGTTCCGGGAAACTGACCGAGGGTTGCCAGCCCAACTGTTCACGGGCTTTGGTTGGGTCGCCCACCAGCAAATCCACCTCGGCGGGTCGGAAGTAGCGTTGGTCAATTTTCACATACTTTTCCCACTCGCTGATACCGACGTGATTAAAGGCCAGGTCCAAAAACTCGCGGACGGCGTGAGTTTCGCCAGTCGCCACCACAAAATCTTCCGGTTGAGGTTGTTGCAGCATCAACCACATCGCCTTGACATAATCCCCGGCAAAACCCCAATCCCGGCGCGAGTCGAGGTTGCCCAACCGCACTTCATCTTGCAGCCCCAGCTTGATACGGGCCACTGCATTCGAGATTTTGCGGGTTACAAACTCAAGTCCCCGTCGGCTGGATTCGTGGTTAAACAGAATTCCGCTGCACGCAAACATATCGTAGCTTTCGCGGTAATTGACCGTTATCCAATGCCCGTAGACTTTCGCTACCCCATACGGGCTACGCGGATAAAAGGGGGTGGTTTCGCGCTGCGGCACTTCCACGACTTTACCAAACATTTCGCTGGAACTGGCCTGATAAAATTTTACCGGCTTATCCAGCATTCGCACTGCTTCCAGCATCTTGGTCACGCCGAGGGCGGTGTATTCTCCGGTCAGGACTGGTTGTAGCCAGCTAGTTTGGACAAACGATTGGGCCGCCAGATTATAAACTTCATCCGGTTGGGCAATCCTCATGGCCTTGATAAGCGAAAGCTGGTCGAGCAAGTCGCCATCTATCAGCTCGACTTCGTTCATCAGATGTTCGATTCTTTGGTCAATAATCAGGCTGGTACGCCGCAATAGACCGTACACCTTGTAGCCTTTGGACAGCAAAAACTCTGCCAGATAGCTGCCATCCTGCCCGGTTATCCCGGTAATAAACGCACATTTACTCAAATTCGTTATCCTCCACTTGTAAAGGCTGAGAGCTGAAAAGTGACATACCAGGGAAAATCACCCAGCCTTGTTTTATGAATACTTGGTGAGCAGTTGAAAGATTTGGTTGGCTTCCTCAAAACTGGCAGCCTCTAGCCCAAGAGCCTGAGCCGGGCCGCACTCGAAGCGGGCTGCCGCCAATTCCTGAATCTGGGTCTGGGTCTGGCTTTTGAAAACTACTAGTAGCCCGGCGTAGGCCCAACCACTGCTGGTTTCCAGCCAGATATAGACCGTTTTGGTTTCGCCGCGCTGCTTGTCCACCTCGTGTTGAAACTCATGAGGTGGGGGTAAAGTTACCTGCCGTCCGAAAACATAGACCGCTGGCCCGGATTTAGAGCCGCTCTTTGGGTCTTCCACCGCCGGCCACTTCGAGATCGAGGCGGTTGGGCCGACTGCTTCGGCAAAAAGCAGCTCCTGTTCCAGTTCCAGCGCGTAATATTCCTTCCAAAGCTCTTTCTGGGTCAGGCTCAATCTATCAAAGTTTTCGGGTTTGCTTATCTTCACACCAAATCTCGTATTTCGTAGTTCTTTAGCCGTCGGCTCTTATTCGCCATCCCTGAAAAACTGCTTCAAGGCGGTTATATCTGGCAAGACCCTGACATCGGGCAGGCTCTTTATAAAGCGTCGTCCGTAGCTTTTCTGCACAATGCGCTCGTCACAGACCACTACCACCCCCCGGTCATCCTCCTGGCGCATCAAACGCCCGAACCCCTGCCGAAAAGTGATGATAGCCAATGGTAACATAAATTCGCCAAAACTGCTGCCGCCGGCCTGCTCGATTTCTTCGGTGCGGGCGCGTACCAGCGGGTCATTTAGCTGGGGAAAAGGCAATTTATCTATAATTAGCATGCTCATGCCGGGCAAATCCACCCCCTGCCACCATGAGCGCGTCCCGAAAATTACTCCGTTTTCGGTTTTCTTGAAGTCGTCCATAATCCGTTGCATCTGAGCCTCGCCCTGCCGGAAAAGCGGACGGGCCGGGTTCAGATTGCCAGATAGCGGGCCAGTAAACTGCCGCCAGACTCCTTCCAACATGGCATAGCTGGTAAAAAGCAACAGCGCCCGGCCTGGGGCAGCGTTTAGCAACTCGCTCATGTGGGTCGCCAGCGTCCGGTTATAGGCCTCACCATAGCTGATTGGGCCAAGCCGGGGCAGAAAAAGAGCTACCCGCGCTTTGTAATCAAACGGGCTGCTGACAATCAGGGTGGTCGGCTTTTCCAGACCGACCCGTTTAGTGAAGAAATCGAAATTCTGCCCATCGGAAAGGGTGGCACTGGTCACAATCACCTGATTCTCGGTGAACCACTTTTTGAGATAATCCGAAATATCTATCGGCAGGGCATAGAGGGTATATGACGGTGCGCCTACCCCGCGCTGAATTGGCCTACCATTGACCTTGATAACCGGGTCTTGACGGCTGGTGGCAAAAAAAGTGCGCTCGGCATAATAGACCAGATTGGGGTCGGCGTTGGCGGAAATCCGTTCCAGGCGGTCAATCAGGCTTTGGCCCTGCTTGAGCAAACGCTGGTTACGAGCGCCTTCCTCCTCGGTGGCGGGCGGGCGATTTTTCACGAGGTTAATCAAATGCTCTAAATCTTTGACCAGCTCTTTGCCATAGCGCAACTCGGTTTTGATAACCACCCGATTTTCATCGTCGGCCTGGGAAGGGCGGGTATTAAACAGCCCGAAAATTTCGGTTTGCAATCTGTCGAGAGTGTCAAGGGCATTCTCGCGGCGCAGGGTCGCACTAACTGTCGCTTGCTTCACAATTTCGCTATTGATAAAGCGGCGGGCCGAACCAATCGTAAATTGCAGACCATTGGCGCGGGTGGCATTCTCCTCGAAGTCGTGGCCCTCGTCAATCACATAGCTGGCATACGCACCGGGAATAATCGCGCCTTCGCTCTTGATGTCCAGGGTTAATAGGGCGTGGTTGGTTACGACGACATCCACCTTTTCGGCCAGCTTGCGAACCTTGAGGCCAAAGCAACGGTCACGGTGGGGACAGCGCATCCCCAGACAATCCTCGCTGCTGGCACTGATAAGGGCGCGAGTGTCAGGTGGCAAGTTCATGGGGAAATCTTCAAAATCGCCCGAAAACGAGGCCGAAGCGGTCATAGCATAGCGCACCGCCTGAGAAGCCAGGGGGTCGCGGACGACGGCGGCCTGTTCGTTTTCGGCGGAATGCCAGCACAAATAGTTGCTTATACCTTTGAGGGTAGTCCAGGTAAAGGGGCGGTAGCCCGCCGTCTTGAACAGCCGGGCTAATAGGGGCAGGTCATTTTTAGCGATTTGGTCTTGGAGAGGTTTGTGGCTGGTAGCTACCAGTACCCGCGCTCCGTCTTCGACTACCGAAAGAATGGTAGGAACCAGATAGGCCACCGATTTGCCAATTCCAGTGCCGCCCTCGACCACCAAATTAGCTTTGGAAGTAACTGCCGCCGCGACTGCCTCGGCCATGTGGAGCTGACCGGGACGGTGCTTGTAGCCGGGCAGAAGCTGGGAAAGTCCTTCTATCAGGGTGGGGATTTTGGCGGCGTTCATGGCTAACGCCTATCGGGTCGGGTTCAGCACCCGCAGCATATTGGCCTTGACCAGCTCGGTTGCCATCGGCACAAAAGACTCAATCGTACTCTGGGTCAGCTCCGCCATTTTCTCAACCGATTGCGGCCCGGTCACAAGGTGGCGCAACAAGACCCAGTGTTCGGGCCGAATGTTGACCTCG